>NC_015684.1:3000000-3347500 GCF_000218565.1 Afipia carboxidovorans OM5
TCGCCCTCACCACCTGCGGCTGTTCCGCGTCGCCGAACGCCGCCATTATAAGGAGGAAGTCACCGCAACCGAGACAGTTTGTCGTGATATCCCGCCTCGAATCGCGCAAATCGCGACGCGGCTGCGCGAACGCCTATACCACACGGCTTATCCTCTCTATATCGAAGCCCCATGCCGACGTTCACACCCCATCAGGACCAGGCGCTGTCCGCCGTCAGTGCCTGGCTCAAAGCCAAGCCCGGCCGCGGAAACACGCCGCAGGTGTTCCGCCTGTTCGGCTATGCCGGAACGGGCAAGACCACCCTCGCCCGCCATATCGCCGATGCCGTCAATGGCGAGGTGAAATTCGCGGCCTTCACCGGCAAGGCCGCGCTCGTGATGCGCAACAAGGGCTGCGACGGCGCTTCGACCATCCATTCGCTGATCTATCGCACGCGCGAGACCGGCGATGAGCAGCCGAGCTTCGAGCTGTGGGACGATGCCCCCGCCTCGAAGGCGAAGCTCATCGTCATCGATGAATGCTCGATGGTCGATGCCGATCTCGGGCGCGACCTGATGTCGTTCGATTGTCCCCTGCTCGTGCTGGGCGATCCCGCGCAATTGCCGCCGATCGCGGGCGGCGGTTTCTTCACCGAAGCCGAGCCCGACGCGATGCTCACCGAAGTCCATCGTCAGGCCCAGAACGACCCGATCGTGCGGATGTCGATGGCGATCCGCGAGGGCCGTGCGCTCGAGAGCGGGCAGTTCGGCGAAAGCGAAGTGGTGAGCCGCTCCGCGCTCGACCCCAACCGCGTGATGGCAGCGGACCAGATTCTCGTGGGACGCAACGCCACCCGCCGCGCCTACAACATGCGCGTGCGGCAGAAGAACGGAATCGAGGAGCTTCTGCCGGTTGCGGGCGACAAACTCGTCTGCCTCCGCAACAACCGCAAGAAGGCCCTCTTCAACGGCGGGCTGTGGCGGGTGAAGGCGCGCGCGCAGTCGAAGTCGAAGATCATCACCATGCGCCTGTCGCCGGAGGAAGACTTCGGCGCCAAAGTTACCAAGGTCTCGGTGCGCGCCGACTGCTTCAACGGCGGCATCGAGGAATTGCCGTGGGAGCAGCGCAAACCCTACGACGAATTCGATTACGGCTACGTCCTCACCGTCCACAAATCGCAGGGCTCGCAGTGGGACGACGTCGTGCTGTTCGACGAGAGCTTCGCTTTTCAGGACAGTCGCGCGCGCTGGCTCTACACCGGCATTACTCGCGCAGCGAAGCGGCTCTGCGTCGTGGTGTGATCACTTAGGTCTCGCGTCCTCGATGTCATCGTCCGGGCGCTGATACGTTCCGGCGCGGGCGAGTCTGATAGCATTGGCCAGTGCCTGCGCGGCATTTTGTGTCTGCTGCTGAAACGCCTCGTCGTGATCGAGCGCCTGATGCGAGGTCGCATAAGGCTCCATGTAGCCGATATATCCATCCACCTCCGCGGTGCGGGTCGCGCCGACGAGCGACATATCCGTCAGCCAGTCGCACAATGAACGCCGCACGCCCTCGGCACCCACCGCATCGCCGTGAGCGACCACCGCGAAATGGCGACCTTCGAGATGCTTCGGATAATCCCATCCTGCCAGCTCGATCGCCTTCGCCTCGGCGGCCCGCTTGCCGTGGGTCGATGTCGGATCGGGGTTGCCTCCGTCCGCGCACACCAGCCGGTCGATCATCGCTTTCAACGTCGTCGGCGTCTGATACCAGTGCACGGGCGTCACGATCATGATGCCGTGCGCGCCGACCCAGAGCGGATAGATCTCGTTCATCCAGTCATTGGTCTGCCCGAGCGAATAGTTCGGGTAGCAACTGCACGGCCAATGGCACAGCGGCATCGCGGTCGACACGCACGCCTTGCAGGGGTGAATGTGCTTGTCGTATTCCGAGACCTGCCGGGACAGATCAAGCAGATCGACGATGAATCCCTCCTGCACGAAAACCGATCGCGCGAGCTCGACGAGCCGCCACGTCTTCGACATCTCGCCCGGACAGGTATGCTCGCTGCGCGGTGAGCCGTTGATGAGCAATATCCGCATCGCCTCATTGGGATCATCGTGCCGCGCTTGCGCCGCCGCGATGGCTGCCCGCGCATTGAGCCAATCGATTGCGAGATCGTAATCCGGATCGGAAAAGCCGGGCCCGGCCTTGCGGATGAGCGGCGACTTCCGCGAATGATCGTAGGCATCCCACGCCGCCTCGACGATTGCTGAAAGTTCATGCTGCAGAGGGGCGAAAGCCGGATCGACAAACTGGTCGAGAAAGCGCCGCTCAAAATCCGCTCGCGATAATTTGACGGGCGGCATTCCTTTCCGGACATCGATGTCGGCCATTCAAAAGCCTTGTCAAAAGCGTTGGAAAATCATGCGGAAAATTACAACGCTTCGAGAACGAGGGCCGAACGGTCATGTTCCCCCGCGTGGGCTTGAGCCGTCGATACGCACCAGCGTAACAACCACCCGGGCGGCACGTATGGTAGGCTGAGAGGCTGCTATCGCCTCGCCTGTGAGGATTACTTCCATGATGCGCCCGCACTTTTCCCGCCGCGCCGTATTTGCCGCGCTCGGCGCGGTTGCCTTCGCCGCCCTGACCTTCGGTCAGAGCCAGGCTGAACCTTTTGTCATCTCGCCACCGAAGACCGATATCGCGGCGTCGCCCGCGCCACGCTCGATCGTGCTCGCCGGCGGCTGCTTCTGGGGCGTGCAGGGCGTCTACCAGCACACCAAAGGCGTGATCGAAGCCGTCTCGGGCTATGCCGGCGGCCCCGCGGAGAAGGCGCGTTACGACGCCGTTTCCACCGGCGCGACCGGCCACGCCGAAGCGGTGAAAGTCACTTACGACCCGAAGGAGATCAGCCTCGGCAAAATTCTGCAGATCTATTTCTCCGTGGTGCATGACCCGACGCAGTTGAACCGGCAGGGCCCCGACACCGGCACGCAATATCGCTCGGCAATCTTCACCTCGGAGCCCGAGGAGCGAACGCTCGCGACCAGCTACATCGCCGAGTTGAACGCCGCGAAGGCCTACAAGCGGCCGATCGCTACCAGGATCGAACCGCTCGAGGGTTTCTATGCCGCGGAAAATTATCATCAGGACTACCTGACGCTGCACCCCTCGCAGCCTTATATTGTGTTCTACGATCTTCCAAAGATCGAGAATCTCAAGAAGCTGTTCGCCGCAAATTATCGCGACAAGCCGGTGCTGGTCCGCGATGCCAAAGCGACCAACTAAGGCCGCTCATTGAAGGCGACCCACTGAACGAGGAACGCATGACGACAAAATCTCCGGCCGCGCGCGTCGAGAAATCCGAACAGGAGTGGCGTAGCGAACTCACGCCGATGCAGTATTCAGTGCTGCGCGAGAAGGCGACGGAGCGTCCCTTCTCCGGTGAATACGATCACTCGTTCGATCCCGGCACCTATGTCTGCGCCGGCTGCGGTCAGCCGTTGTTTTCCTCCGACGAGAAATTCGATTCCGGTTGCGGCTGGCCGTCGTTCAGCGCACCGGTAGCATCCGAAACAATTGCGGAGGAACACGATACAAGCCACGGCATGGTCCGCACCGAGGTTCTGTGCGCACGCTGCCACGGCCATCTCGGCCATGTTTTCGACGATGGACCGGGGCCGACGGGGCTGCGTTACTGCATTAACTCTGCGGCGCTGAAACACGAGCCGAAATGAGCGAACACACGCATCGCGAGTTCCTCTCGCTCTAAGTGCTTGATTCTCCGGGCGCTTGATAAAGGCGCGATTTAAAGGGGCCTCTGCGTGGAATAACCCGCGCGGGGGCCTTTGTTCATCATGCTGCGACTCCGAGGTCGCAATTTCTGCCGAAAGCTCCTATATTAAGGACCAATGAAAAAGCGCGGCGCCTTGCAGCATTCCGTTCGGGATTACTTGGCAGCAGCCGCGGTCATGGTTCATACCCAACTTTGAATAACGAGAGGCCGAAACGATGGCGGCATTTAACTACAACACCGAAGCCGAACTTTTCCCCGCAGCCATTCGCAAGAAGAAGCGCGCCGGCTTTGCTTATCGCCGTTTCGGCACCGCGGCCGAGGCTGTGCAGTTCGCGATCGAGCAACTGCCGGCGGATTCCCTGAACGGTGCTTACCTGCAGGTGGACGAAGCGCGTTTCGACCAGAACGGCATCCGTTCGCTCTATGAGAGCAGCGCCTTTCCGCTGCCGCGCCGTCGTGATCTCGACGAGGAAGAAGCAAAGTCCGAGGCGACCGGCGTCGCCTGAGGCCTCAGTCCTTTCCTTTTCCTGATGCTCAATCCATCCGCGGCTGCTTGTCCATCCAGCGCCGCAGCATGCGGATGTTGCGCATGTTCGCGCGGAAGACGACGTCGAACGCGTCGCCCGCGAACGGCACCAGCCCGACGACACCATCGAGTGCGACGTTACCCAGCATCCGCGCGATGAGATGCGCAGGCGCACCGAGCGCGCGTGCCTCGCGCACCAGCCACAACGAGATCGCCGTCGTCAGCAGATCGCCGACCACCGGAATAAGACCGATCAGCCCGTCGATGCCGTAACGCACATTCGTGCCCGGCAGAACGAAGGCGACATCCATCAGCCGCGCCAGCGCCTCGATGCGGGCAAACCGCTGCGCGCGCGTGAGCGGGCCGAAGCCGAACGCCATGCCGCTGAAGCCCTGCCCGAAATTCGGATCAGCGCCAAAGCCGCCGCGGCCGAACGTATCCTGCCCAAACGGATCGCGCCCGACATGCACCTCGTTGCCATCCTGATCGATGACAGGCGGCGGCCGGCGCGGGCGGCTCTTGCGCGCGCTCGGCTGCGGGCCTGCAAAGAAAGTGTCCGATTTCGCAGTCACGGGGCCTGGTCCTATCCATCAACAAACGGTACGTCTTGAAACGGTAAGCCTTGCATTTAGGCCTGCGGAAATTATGGCGCAAATGGCCGACACGGCAATGTGACGCAACGTGAAGCCGCCTGCGGCATGCCCAACGGACGCCCCGCAAGCCGGCGATATCCTGCGGACAACGCAAAGGCCCGCCGTTGGTTCGGGCATGAGGCGGCCGGATTGGCCTATTGCGCCAGCTTGTCGGCGAAATAGGCGATGGTCTTGCGGTAGATCACCGCCCTGTTCCACTCGCGCATCGCCTCGAAATTGGCGCTGCCCTCGTGATAGTCGGCACCGTTCTTGAAACCGCTGACATGCAGCAGGTTCGCGGTGGAGGCCAGCACATCCGGCACGCTGTGGCGCAGATCGACATGGCCGTTGCCGTCGAAATCGACGCCGTACTTGATGTAGCTCGACGGCAGGAATTGCGTCTGGCCGATCTCACCCGCGAACGCACCGACCATATCATCGAGCCGCAGATCGCCCCGCTGCACGATCTTCAGCGCCGCGAGCAGCTCGCCCTGAAACAGTTCGGTGCGACGGCAGTCATGCGCGAGCGTGGCGAGCGTGCGGATCACCGAGCGCTTGCCCATGTCGCCCTTGCCGTAATCGGTCTCAAGCCCCCAGATCGCAACGATGATCTCCGGCGGCACGCCGAAGCGCTTTTCGATCCGCGACAGCAGCGAGGCGTTCTTCTGCAGCATCAACCGGCCGCTCTTGATGCGCTGGGCGCTGACGCGGGTCGCGGCATATTCCTCGAAGCTTTTCTTGAAGGTGCCGCGCTGGCGGCGGTCGAACGACAGCACCGCGGGATCGTGCGTCACGCCGGCGAGCGCCTGGCTCACCACGTTCGGCGAGATGCCCGCGGCGATCGCCTCCCGCGAGAAGCTCGAAATGAAGCTGTTGAAGTCGCCACCGCATTGCGCGGCGGCCGCGGGTGTGGCGGCACTGATGGCGCCAAAAAGGCCGAACGAAATAACGAGACCAAACAATTTGCGCATGAAACCCTCTCTGCAGCCTCCCGCGCCCCCGCGTGGCGATCCCGCTTCGCTTATAGCAGGCGAATCGGGGTCCGAGGATAACGCATCGGTGTTGTTACCCCGTGCCTGAAGGCAAGGTGATGAAGGCCGGCACAGCGGCCTGCGGTTGTGCTAGGTCAAACCCGGAAGCCGATGAGGCCGGTAAGACAAACAGCATCTCAATTGCAGGACACGATCCATGGCAGCGAAGCGCATTTTTCTGGAAGTCGGCACGGGCAATGACTGGCATGGAGGCAACTACACCAAGGCTGCGATCCGCGCGGTGGAGGACGCCATCCACCATTCCTCGCTGGTGCTGCTGAAGACGCTCGACCTCGACCCGTCCAAGATGCAGGTCGAAGTGACGATCGGCGTGCAGCAGCCCGAGAAGGTCGATCCCGCGGCGGTGAAGGCGGTTCTGCCGCACGGCCAGATCAAGGTCGACGTCGTGAGCGGCGGGCTGAATGTGCCCAACAGCGGACCGGACGACATCACCATCATTGCGACCGCGGCCATCGCGGTGCATCTCGATCTCGCCTGAGCACCTGCCGGTCACGGCAGCTTCACCACGCCGGTCGCGCGCCGGGGCACACAGCCGGACGCACCGCCCTCGCCCCGCTGCCAGTGCCGCCACAGCGTTACCACGAGGCCGACCGCCGTGAGCGACCACGCGGCAAGCGCGATCCACACCATGACGCGCGAGAGCGCGGCCAGCGCGCCGATGTCCGCGGCCTGGGCGAGGCGCAGGCTTGCGAGCGCATACATGCCGAGCGGGAAGACGAGGCTCCAGAACAGCGGCGTATAGGTCAGCGGCTGGCGATGGACGATGTGCGTCCAGATGCCGAAGGCGACGAGCAGCGGGATCCACCACGTCGCCCAGGCCCACATCACCAGCGTCGCGCCTTCGACGAACGGCCGCATCGCGGTGAGGAACGGCTGCGCGACATCGGTGACGATCAGCACCGCACCGGCATTGGTGGAGATCGCGGCGGCGCCCATCACCACCCAGAGGATCGGCGTGAGGTGCTCGGGCTTGACCGGTGCGAAGAACACCCGGTGCGCGAACAGCACGATGAAGATCGCGTACAGAACGACGCCGACGCCCCACAGCATGTGGCTGAACAGCACGAGCTGCGCCGCCGACGCACCGAAATACGGCGCGACGAACACGCCGTGCAGCGCCACCGCCTCGGTCGCGACGATCGCGATCAGCCAGCCGCCAAAGATGATGTCGGTGCGCTCAGTGCCGTTGCCGAGGATCAGCACGGTGAAGCCGAGATAGGTGAGCGCGAGCCAGAGCCCGAGCGCGGCAAACCACATCACCAGCGCAACGCTGCCATAGCCGCGCAGCCCGAGCCCGACGCCGAGCACGTCAGTCGCCGCGACCAGCGTGAAGAACGCGAACACGAGTTTCGGATCGGTGAGGTCGCGCCACAGCGCGCGGAAGAACACGAGGCCACGCAGCAACGTCATCGCAAGCAGCACGACGAAGGCGACAACATTGACGACAAGCAGCACGTTCGAAATGCCGCGATGGCCTTCGAACCACATTGCATTGGCGATGATGCCGGTTGCCATCACCAGCGCGAAGTAGCCGGGAAACAGCGTCTCGATCCACGTGCGGCAGGTGGCGTAGCAATCGCGCGCGGTGATGGCGGCAGTCTCGGCCATGCTCAGTTCGCCCTCTGCCCGATGTGGCTCAGGTTTGTTCGGACCGCCATGCGCGGGCCCGCCCCGCGCATCCATCGATAATGAACTCTCACGCTCACGCAACGTCTCCTCAATTCGCAAAGCTTATAGCATGAGGAATCGCGGCGGGGGATGACGTATCCCTTCACCTCTCACCGATGGGGAGAGGTCGCGAGCCATCAGCGTACTTACGCACGTCTTCCACGCGCCACGGCGAGCGGGTGAGGAGGCTCTTGACATCTCTCCGGATCGTATCTCTGGATCGTACGCCCTCACCCGGAGGCGCTCGCTGTCGCTCTCGCCCCCGACCTCTCCGTAGCCCGTCGAAGACGGGCGTAAACGCCCTTTCGGGGAGAGGTGAAGAGGCATGCGCAAACCGTCCTTGTTCTTTGGACGGCACAACGCGTAGGGCCTGCCCCGTTCGCGTCTATAAAGCCCGCGCCTATCTGTGGACGTGCATCATCTGCCCTGTTCTTGTGTCGGCGCGGGCGCGCCCGGACTTTCAAGCCGCTTCCCTCTTTGACGAGGGCGCACGGAACGCCGGATGCGAGGTGCATCCGCAGCCTCATGCGCGATAAAAACAAGCGCACGAGCAAGTCACCACGAAAGCACCGGACACATCCGGCGTTCCGCGCGCGATGGTTTTTTCGGCTTGCTTCGTGCTCTCCCCGGCAACGGCCGCAGCCTGACGCCGTCGTCTCCGCGGTACTTGCTTGCGCCCGGTCGGGCAGCGCGCAAGAGCAGTCCGGATTTCGGAAGGACCACACGACTTGGGCCGGCGCGCAAAGCGATGCGAAAGGGGCGTATCTCCACCCGATCACACCGCGCAGCGTTGTCGTCCGCCGGAGGCCGCGCCCTCACGCGTCACCGGCTCTTGAGCGCGCCCTCTGTACGAGACGCACACTCGCGCACCGGGCCTGCGCCCTGGGCACTTTCCTCGGCGCGACGCTGCCGCGTCCACCGCATCCCGCCCCGCGCCTCATGACGATCGCGAGCCGCCCCTCGGTGAGTGGAGCGGGATAGATAGGAATATAATCATAAAATCGAATTTGTCAATCGTATCCGCTGGTCGGCTTCGCGGCCCGCATTTGAAATAGAATCGGCGGCTCGTCATGCCCGGCTTTATGCCGGGCATCCACGCCTTCCATTGCTGAAGCTTTCCAAGACGTAGATGACCAGGACAAAAGGGCGTTCACGCCCGTCTTCGCCGGGCTATGCCCGGCCATGACGGAGCCGGGAACGACGATTGAGGGCATTCCTCCTCGCCAACAAAAACGGCGGACCTCTCGGCCCGCCGTTTTTGTTCGATGGATTGCCGGGTCAAGCCCGGCAATGACAATCTGAGAGATCAGTTATCCAAAAAGCTCCGCAGCTTCCGCGACCGCGACGGATGCTTCAGCTTGCGCAGTGCCTTCGCCTCGATCTGGCGGATGCGTTCGCGCGTCACCGAGAACTGCTGGCCGACTTCTTCGAGCGTGTGGTCGGTGTTCATGCCGATGCCGAAGCGCATGCGCAGCACGCGCTCCTCGCGCGGCGTGAGCGAGGCGAGCACGCGCGTCGTGGTCTCGCGCAGGTTCGACTGGATCGCCGCGTCGATCGGCAGGATCGCGTTCTTGTCCTCGATGAAATCGCCGAGGTGTGAGTCTTCCTCGTCGCCCACCGGCGTCTCGAGCGACAGCGGCTCCTTGGCGATCTTGAGAACCTTGCGCACCTTCTCGAGCGGCATGCCGAGCTTTTCGGCCAGCTCTTCCGGCGTCGGCTCGCGGCCGATCTCGTTCAGCATCTGGCGCGAGGTGCGCACGATCTTGTTGATCGTCTCTATCATGTGCACCGGAATACGAATGGTGCGCGCCTGGTCTGCAATGCTGCGGGTGATCGCCTGCCGGATCCACCACGTCGCGTAGGTCGAGAATTTGTAGCCGCGGCGATACTCGAACTTGTCGACCGCCTTCATCAGGCCGATGTTGCCTTCCTGAATGAGATCGAGGAACTGCAGGCCGCGGTTGGTGTATTTCTTGGCGATGGAGATGACGAGGCGAAGGTTCGCCTCCACCATTTCCTTCTTCGCCTGCCGCGCCTCGCGCTCGCCCTTCTGCACGCCGAGCACGATCTTGCGGAATTCGCCGATCTCGAGGCCCGTCAGCGCCGCAAGCTGCTGCACCTCGTGGCGCAGATCCTTGATCTTGTCCTTCTCGTGCGCGACGAAATTCTTCCAGCCCTTGGCCGAGAGTTTCGAGACGCGGTTGAGCCAGCGCGGGTCGAGCTCGGAGCCGACATAGTTCTTCAGGAAGTCCTCGCGGCTCACGCCGTGGCTGTCGCCGAGGCGGAACAGGCGTCCCTCATAGGACACGAGGCGCTTGTTGATGTCGTAGAGCTGCTCGACAAGACTGTCGATGCGCGCCTGATTCAGCCGCAGCGACTTCACCTCGACGATGATCTCGTCCTTCAGCTTCTTGTACTTGCGCTCCTGCGACGGCGAGAGCGACTCGCTCTGCAGCTGGTTGGCGATGTCCTGCTCCTGCAGGCGACGCAGCTTCTTGTACTCGGATGCGATCTTGTCGAAGGTCTCGACCACGCGCGGCTTCAGTTCAGCCTCGATCGCGGCGAGCGACATCTGGTTCTCGAACTCATCGTCCTCGTCCCCCTCGCCTTCGGAGGCGGAGGCGTCATCGCCGGCAGCCGGCGCCGGGCGGAACGGGGTCGCGGTCTGCGGCGCGGTCTGCGCGGCGGCCGCCTGCGCGGGCATCACCTGCACGGTGCCGTCGCCGTTGACGATGGCGTTGGTCGGCTGACCGTCCGGGCCGGACGGGCCCGCGATCATGGCGGTGTTGACGCCGCCCTTGCCCTCGGGACCCGCATAGGTCGCCTCGAGATCAATGATGTCGCGCAGGAAAATCTTGCCTTCGTTGAGTTCGTCGCGCCAGATGATGATCGCTTGGAAGGTCAGCGGGCTTTCGCACAGCCCCGCGATCATTGCTTCGCGGCCGGCCTCGATGCGCTTGGCGATCGCGATTTCACCTTCGCGCGACAGCAATTCCACCGTGCCCATCTCGCGCAGATACATGCGGACGGGATCGTCGGTGCGCTCGCCGGGCTCGGACTTCTTGGTTTCGGTGACGGCCTTGGAGGTGACCTCGACAAGCTCGTTGTCGGTGTCGTCGTCAGCCTCGTCCTTCTCTTCTTCCTCGTTGTCGGCTTCGTCGGACTCGGAGACGTTGATGCCCATGTCGGAGAGCATCGCCATGATGTCCTCGATCTGCTCGGGCGAGGTCGTGTCGGAGGGCAGCACTTCGTTGAGCTGGTCGAAGGTGACGAAGCCGCGCTTCTTCGCCTGCTTGATCATCTTCTTGACGGCGGCGTCGGAGAGATCGAGCAAGGGCGACGGCGCGTCGGCGGAATCCTTTTCGGGCGTCTCGGCAGCCTTCTGTTCTTTTTCCTTATCCTTGACCGCTACCGTCTTCGCCTTGGTGGCCATTCTGTCGCTCCTGAAACGCACGCCGCGCGTAAGATTATGCCTCGCGCGAAATTCGTAATTGTGCCCCGCACCGGCCGAGGAGCCGCGCGGTTCTCATCAACGGGCTGACACACAAAAGGTGGCGCGCACCCTGCGCCACCCTTTGATCTGTCCTACGATCGAGCCGCCGTTTTGGCCCACAGGCCGTTAATCTTCGATTAACCCTGTATTTGCGGGTAAATCCTCGTTTTGGCGAGTCTTTTTCGCAAAGGCCCAGTTCCTCGACCTGAGTTCCTCCGCGCTATCCTTCCAGCCCGTCAGGCGCGGAACCGCCCCGACGATTCGCCGAATCCCTCGATCAGCGCCTCAAGCCCATCCGCCGCCGCAAGCCGTGCTTTGACATCCTGCAGCCAGGCGACATGCGCCTCGGTGTTCTCGTGCCCAAGTGCCTGTTCGGCATCCTTTAATTCCCTAAGTAGGGCGTGCGACTGCCGATGCAAGGCAACAAGCTGGTGCCAGGTCGCTAAAACATCCTCGCGGGCGGCACCGGCTTCAGCGCCCCACACGTTGCGGGTCGTCAGTGTACTCTCAACCATTTGAATTTGCTTTGAAAAACCATTTCGTGCCAGCCAGTCGGCAATCCGGCTGCGCTCCGCCTCGGAATCGTCGGTCGCGCCATATTGGGCAAACGCCGCGATAATGCCTTCGCGCAATTTCACCGAATCCGGGTGGGCGAGCTCGAGTTTTGCCGCTTCCTCAAGGTGATCCTGCAAAAGCCAGGGGTGATTGAGGAGCGATTGCAGGATCAGCGCCTCGCGGCGCGACAGCGTGCTGCGCTGGCCGCGGATCAGCGGCGAGTTCGCAAGCTGCGGGCTCATCGCCTGATAAGGCCCCCGGCCAAGCGCAAACGCGGCTGTGGACAGCCCGCCCCGCCCCCCCGGCCGCATGGCGGAACCTGGCCCATTCCGCGCCGGAAAGCGGCGTGCTGATTCGTTGCGGAAGCCGTTTCGCGGCCCGCCATAGCCGCCCCCCGTCCCCGTCGTCTCGGGCGCGAACATCCGGCGCAGCCGCTCGGCAAAATCCTGCCGATAATAGCGCCGCACCACCTCGTCGCCGATCTCGCGCATCAGGTCGCCCAGCCGCGCCTCGAGCGCCGCGCGCCGCTCCGGCGTTGCGAAGTCCACACCTTCAGTCGCCATCGCCCACACCACATCCGCAAGCGGACGGGCGGCAGCGAACACTTCATCGAGCGCGGCGCGGCCGCCGCTGCGCGCAAGGTCGTCAGGGTCCTGCCCTTCCGGCATCATCGCAAAGCGCAGGCTCTTACCGGGCTTGAGATGCGGCAGCGCAAGCGAGGCTGCACGCAACGCCGCGCGCTGGCCCGCGCCGTCGCCATCGAAACACAGCACCGGCTCATCCGCCATCCGCCACAACAGCGCGAGCTGGTTCTCGGTCAGCGCGGTGCCGAGCGGCGCCACCGCGCCGGGAAAGCCCGCGCCGACCAGCGCGATCACATCGACATAACCTTCAGCGACGATCACCGGCGCGCCGTCACGTACCGCCTGCCGCGCCATCGCCTGATTGTAGAGATTGTCGCCCTTGTGGAAGAGCACACCGTCGGCGGAGTTCAGATATTTCGCCGGGGCATCCTTCTCCATCGCGCGGCCGCCGAACGCGATGATGCGGTTGCGCTGATCGGTAATCGGAAACATCACGCGATCGCGGAAGCGATCGTAGGGGACAGGAATGTCGTCGCCGGCGCTGAGGAGCCGCGCCTCGATCATGTCGTCAACCGATACACCGAGACCGCCGAGATGCTCCTTCAAGGCGAAACGATCCGGCGGCGCGTAGCCCATGCGGAACTGCAACTGCGTCGCCCCGGAAATGCCGCGGTCGGCGAGATAGCCGCGCGCCCGCGCGCCGCTGCGCGAAGTGAGCGTGTCCGCGAAGAACTTCGCGGCCAGTTCCATCACCTCGTAGAGCGTCTTGCGGCGCTGCTCGTGCCGCGCGGCATCCGGCGTCACCGCGGGCAGCGCCACGCCCGCCATCGCCGCGATCCGCTCCACCGCCTCGACGAAGCCGACGCCTTCGGTCTCCATGATGAAGTCGAAGATGTTGCCGTGCTTGCCCGAAGAGAAGTCGTGGTAGAAACCCTTCTGGTCGTTCACCGTGAACGAGGGCGTCTTTTCCTGATGGAAAGGCGAGAGGCCCTTCCACTCCTTGCCGGCCCGCTTCAACTTCACGCGCTTGCCCACGACTTCCGAGACCGGAAGCCGCGCGCGCAGATCTTCAAGAAATTGAGGCGTGAACCGCATCGAAACCGGGAAGCCTCCAGCCGGGCATGAGTGTGAGTCGAAAACGAGTCCTAGGGTATTGAAAACGAATCCTTGGACTGCCGAAGACGAGTCCTTGGAATATAGGGCCGCGGACCCGCTTTGCCTAAACAGGGCGAAAACTCCGGACTTGTCGCCGCTATTCACAGGATTTTGCGGCCCTCGGTATCCCAGAGTGGCCAAAGACACTGCCCTCGGCCCAGCCCCCACCCCCGCCCGGCTGTTCTCACCCTTCGCGCCGCCGATGCGTTTCGGCGGCGAGCCTGCTAGGCTCGCCCTCAAGCCGGGGCGGCGAATTTCGAAAGGACGGATCAGCCATGACCATATCCTTCACCCCTTCGCTGCTCGACGCCGATGAAGTCACCCCGGTGCGCGAGGACAATGCCGAGAGCACCTCGCCCTTTCTCATCACCTGCGATCACTACGGCCGGCTCATTCCAGCGAGCCTCAGCAAGCTCGGCCTCTCCGCCGACGAACTCGAGCGCCACATCGCATGGGACATCGGCATCGCGGGCGTTGCGACGCGGCTTGCGAAGGCGCTCGGCGCGCATCTCATCGCCCAGCGCTACTCGCGCCTCGTGATCGACTGCAACCGCCCATTTGAGAGCCCCGGCTCGATCCCGCGCCTCAGCGAAGCGACTTCCATTCCCGGCAATGACGGCATCGACAGTGACGAGATCGCCGCGCGGCGGCGGGAGATTTTCGCGCCCTATCACACGCGCATCGCGCAAACGCTCGACCGCCGCGCCGAGAAGCGGATGCCGACGATCCTGATCTCGCTGCATTCGTTCACGCCGCTCTATGCGGGCGTGGCGCGGCCCTGGCATGTCGGCACGCTCTATCAGAACGGCTACGGCCTGCCGCCGCTTCTTCTTGAGCTGCTGCGTGCGGAAGGCAGTCTCGTCGTCGGTGACAACGAGCCGTATGCGGTGAGCGACGCCACCGACTACACGATCCCGGTGCATGGCGAGCGCCGGCGCCTCATCAATTCCGGCATCGAGATCCGGCAGGATCTCATCACGGAGGCGAGCGGACAGGAGGAATGGGCCGAACGCCTCGCCCGCATCCTCCGCGTCGTCGAAGGCCGCCTGCTGGCGCAGGGGCTGGTGAAGCGGTGAGGCGTGCCCTCACCTCTCCCCGAAAGGGCGTTCACGCCCGTCTTCGACGGGCTATGGAGGAGAGGTCGGCGCCATAAGCGCAACGCGCCATGACGTCAGGTGAGGGGGCACCGATACTCGATCGAGGCATCTAAAGCCCCTCACCCCAGCCCTCTCCCCAACGGGGAGAGGGAGCACTTACAACACAAGCATCGCTCGTCGATCATCAAAACACATTCCTTGACATGCAACCATTTGGTTGCCTATTATCCAGACCATGGATGAGGTCTTCAAGGCATTGGCGGACGCATCGCGGCGTTCACTGCTCGACAGGCTTCATGCCCGCAACGGCCAGACATTGCTTGAGCTTTGCAGCGGCCTCGCCATGACGCGGCAGGCCGTCACCAAACATCTCGCAATACTGGAAGACGCCAATCTCGTCGTCACGATCAGGCATGGCCGCGAGAAACTGCACTACCTCAACCCCGTTCCGATCCATCAGATCGGCGAGCGATGGATCAGGAAGTTCGAGCACGACCGGCTCGCGGCACTGAGCACGTTGAAAAAGCAGTTGGAGAAGCGTGATGAGTAAACCCGAATTCGTCTACGTCACCTACATCAGGACAACGCCCGACAAGCTCTGGCATGCGTTGACCGACAAGGACTTCACAAAGCGCTACTGGATGGACTGCACGCTGACGTCCGACTGGAAGGTCGGCTCGCGCATGACGATGGAGCGCGAGGGCGAAGTGAAGAACGAATGCGTGATCCTCGAATCCGATCCGCCGCACAAGCTGTCCTATAGCTGGCAGTCGATCTTCGACGAAGACATGCACAAGGAAAAGCCCTCGAAGGTGACGTATCTGATCGAGCCGCGCGGCAGCGTGGTGAAGCTCACCGTCACCCACGAGAACTTCGCCGCGGGCAGCCGGACGCTGGAGAGCGTCTCGAGCGGCTGGCCGATGGTGCTCGCGAGCCTCAAGAGCATTCTCGAAACCGGCGAGCCGATGGTGCTCGATCCATATCGCGATGCGTAGGGCCACGACGTAAGCGACAATGCGTTCCCTCGCCCCGTTCTTACGAGGAGAGGGTTGGAGTGAGGGGCTTTGGGTGCCTCAATTGAAATTGTGTCCCCCTCACCCGCGCCTGCGGCGCGACCTCTCCCCACTGGGGAGAGGTGAAGAAAGAAGCCTCGATCAATAAGTGATGTCGTCCCCGCGCAGGCGGAGGACCCGGCATCTTATAAAAAGCCTGCGCTCCCGCGTTCGCGAAAACGACGTGGGAATGAGGCTTCGCTTTTAGCTGGATTGCTTCGCTGCGCTCTCAATGACGAAGGAGGCAGGACTCTGGCCTAGCCCGTCAGCGCGGCCTTCACGAGGCCGCTCGCCTTGCCGAAATCCATTTGCCCGGCGTACTTGGCCTTGAGCGCGCCGATCACCTTGCCCATGTCCTTCATGCCGCTCGCGCCGGTCTCGGTGACGATGGCGGTGATCGCGGCCTTCACTTCATCATCCGACATCTGCTTCGGCAGATAGGCGGAGATCACGGTGATCTCCTCGCGCTCCTGCGCGGCGAGCTCGGTGCGGCCACCCTTGTCGTAGAGCGCGACCGATTCCTGGCGCTGCTTGATCATCTTCTGCAACAGGCCGAGGATGTCCTCGTCGGAGAGCTGCGGCTTGCCCTGCCCGCGCGCCTCGATATCGGCGTTCTTGATCGCCGAATTCACCATCCGCAGCGTGGAGAGCTTGCGCTCCTCCTTGGCCTTCATCGCCTCCTTCACCGCGGTGTTGATGTTCTCGCGCAACATGATCGCTCTCCCCGCGCCATGACGGCGCCGTCAAATCCGCGTTGGATTTACGGCGTTTTTCGCCTTCCGACAACCATTCCCCGCGATACCCGTGGGCAAGGCGCGGCCCGCATGAGAAAAGCGCATGGAAAGCCGCCCTTTGCCCTTTGACGCGGCCAAGGCCGCGCGTTATGTCATGGGCTTATGACAACAAATGATACTTCCCCCGCCTGGCCGGATCAGAAACCGACCGCGCTCCTCGTGCTTGCCGATGGGACCGTGCTGGAGGGCTTCGGCCTCGGTGCGGAAGGTTCCGCCGTCGGCGAAGTCTGCTTCAACACCGCGATGACCGGCTATGAGGAAATCCTCACCGATCCGTCCTATGCCGGTCAGCTCATCACCTTCACCTTCCCCCACATCGGCAATGTCGGCGCCAACGACGAAGACATTGAAACGGTGAACATGGCGGCGACGCCGGGCGCGCGCGGCGCGATCCTGCGCGCCTCGATCACCGAGCCGTCGAACTATCGTGCGAGCCGCCACCTCGACGCCTGGCTCGCTGCGCGCGGCATCATCGGCCTCTCCGGCATCGACACCCGTGCGCTGACCGCGCTGATCCGCGAAAAGGGCATGCCGAATGCGGTGATCGCCTACAACAAGAACGGCGTGTTCGACATCGACGCGCTGAAGAAGGAAGCCGCCGCCTGGCCTGGCCTCGTCGGCATGGACCTCGTGCCGATGGTGACGAGCGCCCAGCGTTACGACTGGGACGAGACCGTCTGGCAGTGGGGCAAGGGCTTCGGCCATCAGGACAAGCCGGAATTCCACGTCGTCGCCGTCGACTACGGCATCAAGCGCAACATCCTGCGCCTCTTGGCCAACGAGGGCTGCAAGGTGACGGTCGTCACCGCCAAGACCTCGGCCGAAGACATTCTGGCGATGAAGCCGGACGGCATCTTCCTCTCGAACGGCCCGGGCGATCCGGCCGCGACCGGCGAATACGCCGTCCCGGTGCTGAAGAAGATCATCGACTCAGGCGTGCCGACGTTTGGAATTTGTTTGGGCCATCAGATGCTCGGCCTCGCCGTCGGCGGCAAGACCATGAAGATGCATCAGGGCCACCACGGTGCGAACCACCCGGTGATGGACCTCACCACCGGCAAGGTCGAGATCACCTCGATGAACCACGGCTTCGCGGTCGACAAAACCACGCTGCCCGACAATGTCGAGCAGACGCATTATTCATTGTTCGACAATTCCAACTGCGGCATCGCGCTGAAGGACAAGCCGGTGTTCTCGGTGCAGTACCACCCGGAAGCATCGCCTGGCCCGCGCGACTCGCACTACCTGTTCTCGCGCTTCGCCGAGCTGATGCGCGAACACAAGCGGGCGTAACGCAGGTTAACTTACCGGACGTTATGCGCGGGCATAGCCGTTCGAAGAGCGGCGTCGCTTTCGCTTGCCTATGACCCGCGCATCCATCCCAAAAGAATTCTTTAGAAGATGGATTGCCGGGTCATAAGAGCGTTCACGCCCGTCTGTGACGGGCTATGCCCGGCAATGACAGGTCTGGACTCTACGACGACACGAAGCCTTACGCCTCGTTGCCGCCTTCCTGACGGGTTGCCTCGAACAGGAACCAGGTGCGCCGCTCGGCTTCATCGATGAAGTTCTCGAGGATGCTGGTGGTTGCGACGTCGCCGCCCTTGTCGGCCACCTCGTGCGCCTTGCGCATCTCGGCCGCCAAATGCTTGTTGTCGTTCATCAGCTCCCGCAGCATCTCGCGCGGCGGCACATAGGACTCGTTGTTGTCCTTGATGGTCTGCAGATCGGCGATCTGGCCGATCGAGCGCAGCGTGTTGCCGCCAAGCTTGCGGACGCGCTCGGCCAACTGATCGGTCGTCGCAAAAATTTGATCGGAATGCTCGTCGAGCATCAGATGGTAATCGCGGAAATGCCGGCCGCTCATGTGCCAGTGGAAATTCTTGGTCTTCAGATAAACCGCGAATACATCGGCCAGCAGCGTGTTGACCGCCGCTGAAATCTTGTCGACCGCCGCCTGCGGCAGATCGGTTGGCGTATCCAGTTCGGACGCCACGGAGTTCTTGGTTTTGCTCACGACGGACCTTCCTGATAGGAGTGGATTTAGATAGCCGAAGGACAAAGCCCGGCGGCCATCTAACGCATCATATAAGTGCCAGTTCCGGCACTGGAACCCTCAATCGCCAAAATCTCGTATGGACGACTGGATCGATTACTACGATTCCGCCCCGGCGACTTACGTCAGCGAGGCCCATCGGCGCGCCCATTTCGATGTCATCGCCAATGACATCATCGGCTATATCGTACCGTCCGATGCCACCGTCCTCGACTATTCCTGCGGCGAGGCTTTGGAAGCTGCCCGTGTCGCGGCACGATGCAAACGCCTGATCCTGGTCGAGCCCGCGCCGAGCGTGCGCACGCGCCTGGCCGAGCGTTTCGCAGCGACGCCGAACATCGAGACCCGATCGCCCGACGCACTCACTGAGCTATCCGACGCGAGCCTCGATCTCATCGTGATGATCTCGGTCGCCCAGTACATGACGCCGGAGGATCTTGGGGCAACGTTCGCGAAATTTCACCGGCTCCTGAAGCCCGGCGGGCGCTTCATCCTCGGCGACATCCTCGATCCAAATGTCGGCGCCTTCACCGACGCATTGGCGCTGTTGCGGTTTGCGGCAAAGCGCGGCTTTCTTTTGGACGCCGTCACCGGCATCGCCCGCATGGCGCTGTCGGATTATCGCGCGCTCCGCCACAAGATCGGGCTGCGCAGCTACGGCGCGGGCGAGATGATCGAAAAGCTCACGGCGGCGGGCTTCAACGCGACGCTGGCGCCGCGCAATGTCGGCACCAATCCGGCGCGCCGGACCTTTATCGCCACGCGCTGATCGTTCCAATTCGCTGTTTTGCATAGGCCGGCTATTAACCCTGTACCGCATCTCGCTGTGACAGGCTGGCCCAACCGGCCTAGAACAAGGACGGCCCGGTGGCGGAAACGTCTACGCGGGAGCTGTGCAAAGCTTTTTATCCTGGTTCAAATCCAGGCCGGGCCTCCAACTCCTCTCCTTCCCTGTTCGCGTCGTCCTCCCCTCGGGGAGCCGCGCGCATTTGCGTGACGCCGTCACCGCATTCCCTTTGCGCCCCTCATGGCGGCAGGAGCGGAAAAAATCGCGAAAACAGCCTGAATTCGCGGTTGATCACGGGCCTAAAGGCCTTTCACGCCATCGGATTATGGTCTAAAGACACCCTGCGCGAAGATCGCGCTCTTGGCTCAAGGGACGCGCGCATGCGCGCCCTTTTTTTATGCCAAAAATCCTGCCTCTTTTCCGCTGTCTGTGAGACTGAATGCCCAAACGCACCGATATCTCGACGGTCCTCATCATCGGCGCCGGTCCGATCGTGATCGGCCAAGCCTGCGAATTCGATTACTCCGGTACTCAGGCCGTCAAGGCCCTGCAGGAAGAGGGCTACCGGGTGGTCCTCGTCAATTCCAATCCGGCGACCATCATGACCGACCCGGATCTGGCCGACGCCACCTACGTCGAGCCGATCACCCCTGAGATCGTCGCCAAGATCATCGAGAAGGAACGCCACACCATTCCCGGCGGCTTCGCCGTGCTGCCGACCATGGGCGGACAGACCGCGCTCAACTGCGCGCTCTCCCTGCGCAAGATGGGCGTGCTGGAGAAATTCGACGTCGAGATGATCGGCGCCACTGCCGACGCCATCGACAAGGCCGAGGACCGCGGCCGCTTCCGCGAGGCGATGGACAAGATCGGCCTCGAGTCACCGCGCTCGATCCAGACCAAGACGCTGCCCGACGCGCTGCGCGCGCTGGAAGAGATCGGCCTGCCCGCCATCATCCGTCCCTCGTTCACGCTCGGCGGCACCGGCGGCGGCATCGCCTACACCAAGGCCGAGTTCATCGACATCGTCGAAGGCGGTATCGACGCCTCGCCCACCAACGAAGTGCTGATCGAGGAATCGGTGCTCGGGTGGAAGGAATTCGAGATGGAGGTTGTCCGCGACAAGAAGGACAACTGCATCATCATCTGCGCCATCGAGAACATCGATCCGATGGGCGTGCACACGGGCGACTCCATCACGGTGGCGCCGGCGCTGACGCTGACCGACAAAGAATACCAGATCATGCGCGACGCCTCGATCGCCGTGCTGCGCGAGATCGGCGTGGAGACCGGCGGCTCCAACGTGCAGTTCGCGATCAACCCGGCCGACGGCCGCATGGTCGTGATCGAGATGAATCCGCGCGTGTCGCGTTCCTCCGCGCTTGCTTCCAAGGCGACGGGCTTCCCGATCGCCAAGGTCGCGGCGAAGCTTGCGATCGGCTACACGCTCGACGAGATTGCGAACGACATCACCGGCGGTGCCACGCCCGCTTCATTCGAGCCGTCGATCGACTACGTCATCACCAAAATTCCGCGGTTCGCCTTCGAGAAATTCCCCGGCGCATCGAACGTGCTGACCACGTCGATGAAATCGGTCGGCGAGGTGATGGCGATCGGCCGCACCTTCCAGGAAAGCCTGCAGAAGGCGCTGCGCGGACTCGAGACCGGATTGACCGGCCTCGACGAAATCGAGATCGAAGGCCTCGGCCAGGGCGACGACAAGAACGCGATCCGCGCGGCGCTCGGCACGCCGACGCCGAACCGCATTCTGCAGGTCGCGCAGGCAATGCGGCTCGGCTGGTCGGACGAGGAGATTTTCAACTCCTGCAAGATCGACCCGTGGTTCCTCGCGCAGATGCGCGGCATCGTCGAGACCGAGCAGAAGGTGCGCGCGCACGGCCTGCCGGACAACGCTTTCGCGATGCGCCAGATCAAGGCGATGGGCTTCTCCGATGCCCGCCTTGCGGTGCTTGCCAACACGACCGAAGCCGAAGTGAAGGCGGCGCGGCGCGCGCTGAAGGTGCGTCCGGTCTACAAGCGCATCGACACCTGCGCGGCCGAGTTCGCCTCGCCCACCGCCTATATGTATTCGACCTACGAGGCGCCGTTCGCGGGTGAAGCCGCGGATGAGAGCCGGCCCACCGACAAGACCAAGGTGGTCATTCTCGGCGGCGGCCCGAACCGTATCGGCCAGGGCATCGAATTCGACTATTGCTGCTGCCATGCATGCTTCGCGCTGCAGGACGCGGGCTATGAGACCATCATGGTCAACTGCAACCCGGAGACGGTCTCGACCGACTACGACACCGCCGACCGGCTCTATTTCGAACCGCTGACCGCGGAAGACGTGCTCGAGATCATCGACACCGAGCGGACCAACGGAAAGCTCCACGGCGTCATCGTGCAGTTCGGCGGACAGACTCCGCTGAAACTTGCCCGCGCGCTCGAGGATGCCGACGTGCCGATCCTCGGCACCTCGCCCGACGCCATCGACATCGCCGAGGATCGCGACCGCTTCAAGCGCGTGCTCGACAAGCTGCGCCTGACCCAACCGAAGAACGGCATCGCCTATTCGGTCGAGCAGGCCCGCCTTGTCGCCAACGATCTCGGCCTGCCGCTGGTGGTGCGTCCGTCTTACGTGCTCGGCGGCCGCGCGATGCAGATCATCCGCGAGGACAGCCAGCTCGGCGACTATCTGCTCGATACGCTGCCCGAGCTCGTGCCCGCCGACGTCAAGGCGCGCTACCCGAACGACAAGACCGGTCAGATCAACACCGTACTCGGCAAGAACCCGCTGCTGTTCGACCGTTATCTGTCGGACGCGACCGAGATCGACGTCGACTGCCTCTCGGACGGCAAGGATACCTTCGTCGTCGGCATCATGGAGCACATCGAAGAAGCCGGCATCCATTCCGGCGACTCCGCCTGTTCGCTGCCGCCCTATTCGCTCGACGCCGCGACCGTCGCCGAGCTCGAGCGCCAGACCCGCGAACTCGCACTCGGCCTCGATGTCGTCGGCCTGATGAACGTGCAGTATGCGATCAAGGACGGCGAGATCTACGTTCTCGAAGTCAATCCGCGCGCCTCGCGCACCGTGCCGTTCGTCGCCAAGGTGGTAGGCCTGCCCGTCGCCAAGATCGCCGCGCGCATCATGGCAGGCGAGAAGTTGGCCTCCTTCAAGCTGAAGCCGCGCAAGCTCGACCATGTCGGCGTCAAGGAATCGGTCTTCCCGTTCGCGCGCTTCCCCGGTGTCGACACCGTGCTCGGCCCGGAGATGAAATCGACCGGCGAGGTGATGGGCATCGACCGTTCGTTCCCCGTGGCGTTCGCAAAGAGCCAGCTCGGCGGCGGTACTCGCGTGCCGCACAGTGGCACGGTGTTCATCTCGGTCCGCGAAAGTGACAAGGAACGCATCCTTGAGCCAGCACGGACGCTTACCAAACTGGGCTTCAAGGTGATCGCCACCTCCGGCACCCAGCGCTATCTCGCCGACCACGGCGTGCCTGCCGACAAGGTCAACAAGGTGCTGGAAGGACGGCCACATATCGTGGACGCGATCACCAATGGCGAGGTGCAACTCGTTTTCAACACCACCGAGGGGCCGCAGGCACTTGCCGACAGCCGTTCGCTGCGGCGCGCTGCCCTCTTGCATAAAGTACCCTACTACACCACACTTTCAGGTGCCGTAGCGGCCACGCAGGGCATCCGCGCCTATCTGGGCGGTGACCTCGAGGTCCGCACTTTGCAGGGTTATTTCTCCGATCTTTGAGGACTGACGCCGCCTCCGGGCGGAACACCAGAACTGCGCCGGAACCACATCCGCCCCACGCATGTTCTTGTCGGTTTGGTCGCAATGGCCTGCAAACAACTTTTCACGCCCGGCGCCGGGCATGAAACCGAGGAACACGACGAGATGGTTGAAAAACTTCCGATGACTGCCGCCGGACATTTGGCGCTCGAAGAGGAATTGAAGCAGCGCCAGGCGGTGGAACGCCCGCGCATCATCGAGGCGATCGCCGAAGCGCGCTCGCACGGTGACCTCTCCGAGAACGCCGAATATCACGCGGCGAAGGAAGCGCAGTCGCACAACGAGGGCCGCATTGCGGAGCTCGAGGACAAGATCGCGCGCGCCGATATCATCGATGTTTCGAAACTGTCCGGCGACACCATCAAGTTCGGTGCGACCGTGACGCTGATCGACGAGGACACCGAGAAGAAGGCGGTCTACCAGATCGTCGGCGAGTCCGAGGCGGACGCCAAGAAGGGCCGCATCTCGATCACCTCGCCGCTCGCGCGCGCGCTGATCGGCAAGAAGAAAGGCACATCGGTCGAGGTCGTCGCCCCTGGCGGCGCGAAGGCTTACGAGATCGCGAAGGTGGACTGGAAGTAGCTTCGTACGCCTGCAGGTTTTATCTCACGAATGGCCGGATATTTCCGGCCATTTTCGTTTTTAGGCTCGGGCAGCACTGCAGCTGCGCACTTTATAAGTCTGGGTCCCCGCCTGCGCGGGGACGACTCGGGAGTTGTGGGACCGACAACATGCAGCATTTTCGTATCGTAATGCTGGCCCTGGCCGTCATGCTGACGGCGAGTCTCGCCCACGCCGAATGCATGCTGCCGCTACCGCCGGACCCGCCAGCGCGGGCGCAAAATGACGGCTCAGTCGAGCCCTCCGTTCACGCGCCGCCGCCGCGATGCCTGCAATGGAGCGACCGCTGCGTTCAATGCCGCAAGGGCGACGACGGCGCGGTGCTCTGCTCCAATATCGGCCCCGCCTGTCAGCCCGATACCGTCCAATGCATACAAACCGCACCGGACGATGAGCCCAAGGCAGATCCCAAGGCCGATCCTGATGCAGATCGCAAGACCGAGACCGGTCCCAGGACTTCACCTTAAAATTATTTGAAAGCACTCTCGTCGCATTGTCGCAGCGATCCGCATCGTATGTAGTGATGCAGGGCGAGTCTGTGTCCGGCCTCGCACCCGATACATCCCGGATTTCTCGAAAAGGATATCTCCATGAGCCTTGAAAACACACTCGTACCCTGGCGGCCTCAGCTCCTCAGTGTGTTGCGTATCATGGCCGGGCTTGAGATTCTTCAGCACGGAACGGCGAAGCTGCTCGGCTTTCCGGCCCTGCCCAACTTCGCCAATCTTCAGATCATGTCGCTCTCCGGCATCGCCGGGATCATCGAACTGATCGGCGGCGCACTGTTCGTGCTCGGCCTGTTCACGCGGCCAACGGCGTTCATCCTCTCCGGCCTCACCGCGGCCGCCTACTTCATCGCGCATGCGGGCAAGAGCTTCTACCCGATCGCGAACGGCGGCGAACTCGCGGTGCTGTACTGCTTCGTGTTTCTGTATTTCGTTGCGGCCGGTCCGGGGCCGTGGAGCCTCGACGCCATTCGCGGCAAGAAGTAAGCAACACACAAAAGAGAGCAACGAGAGCGCAGCACCCGCTGCGCTCTTCTTTCTTTGCGCTATCCCTTGACGAAGAACACGATCGTCAGCGCCGCGCCGATGGCCACCACCACGGCACGGACCACCGCCTCCGGCAGCCGCTTCACCCAGCCGACACCGTAATAGCCGGTGACCGATGCTGCGATCATCGTCACGATCGCATGCGGCCAGTGCACGAGGCCGCCGAAGATCAGCAGCACCGCCGCCACCGCCTGAATCAGAAACGCGATGGTGATGCGGATCGCATTGGCCTTGTGATAATCGCCGCCCTCAAGAATGAGCAGCGCGGCGAGGATGACGAAGCCGATGCCCGCGCCGAAAAATCCGCCATAGATCGAGACCACGATCATCAATCCATAGGCGGCGATGCGCACGCTCATCCCCGAGCGCTGCGACCACGGCTCGACCAGTGACCGGATCGGCCCGCTGAAGGCGAACAACAGCGTTGCGAACAACAAGAGCCACGGCACCAGCGGTTTGAAGCCGGCATTGCCGAGCCAGATCAACAGCCACGCGCCAATGGCGCCGCCGATCACGCCGATGATGGCGAAGGGAATGAGCTCCCGCCAATGCGATTTCACCTCGTGGCGATAGGCCGCCACGGTTGCGAGATTGGACGGTGCGATCGCGACCGCGCTGGTGGCGTTCGCCTCGAGCGGCGTCAGTCCGCAGGCGACCATCGCCGCGAACGACAGAAACGTGCCGCCACCGGCCACGGAATTGACGACGCCGGCAAGGAAGCCGCCACCGGCCAGCAGCAGAAAATCGATGAGCGTCACATCAGCCCCCGAGACATGCGCGCCGAAACGGCACCCGCGCTCCGCATGAAAAACGCGCCGCTCCCCGAGGGAGCGAACGCGCAGACGATATCTATCGTGGAATTGCGGCCCACCAGAAGCCGCGTTCGCGCAACGCGGTCATGCGCGGGTTCAGATTTTCAGTTCGAGCGGCACCGCGGGCGCGTATTTGGAATTCTGCAGCACCAGCGAGGTGCGCACGTTCTGCACATGGGGCGCGGCGGTGAGTTGCGTCACGAACTCCTGAAAGGTCGCCATGTCGGCGGCAACGCACTTCAGAATGAAATCCACTTCGCCCGAAAGCATCCAGCATTCACGCACCAGGGGCTGCGCATTCACGAACGCCTCGAACGCACGCAGGTCGGCATCCGACTGGCTCGACAGATGGACGGACGCAAACACCGTGACGTCGAAGCCGAGACGCTTCGGATCGATCAGCCCGCGATAACCCTGGATATAACCTTCCTCTTCGAGCGCCCGCACCCGGCGCAGACAGGGCGGCGGCGAGATGCCGACGCGCTTGGCGAGTTCAACATTCGTGATGCGGCCATCCTCCTGCAGTTCGTGCAAAATCTTGAGGTCGATGGCGTCGAGTTGTCTGCTCACATTGGTCCCCCGGCGCGTTTATTCGCGGCGCAACAATTCGAGCTTGTAGCGGCCTCTCCGGCTTTGCGCAATTTTATTACACGAAGTCCCGCGTCCGTTGGTCTGGGGAAAATTGTACCGAGGGGGTTGCAAATCTTGCATAGCTCCGCGGATAGCCTACATTCCCCGGCAGGACAGTTTTGCGCTGCGGCGGTGGCCGTTTCTCTGCATTTCGCACCGATTTTTCCACCGTCTGCCCGGGCGCCCGATGTCCTCAAGGTCAAGTTGAAAGGTTGTCCATGGCCGGCCCCATTTCCGCAAAAGTCGTCATCATCGGTTCCGGCCCTGCTGGCTATACCGCTGCCATTTATGCTGCACGTGCGATGCTCGAGCCTGTGCTGATCCAGGGCATCCAGCCCGGCGGCCAGCTCACCATCACCACCGACGTCGAGAACTTCCCCGGCTTCGCCGAGACCATTCAGGGTCCGTGGCTGATGACCGAGATGGAGAAGCAGGCGATCCATGTCGGCACCAAGATCGTCACCGACCATGTCAACAAGCTCGAGCTTGCGCAGTCGCCGTTCCGCATCACCTGCGATTCCGGCGACGTCTATCTTGCAGACGCGGTGATCATCGCAACCGGCGCGCAGGCACGCTGGCTCGGCCTGCCCTCGGAAGACAAGTTCAAGGGCTTTGGCGTTTCGGCCTGCGCCACCTGCGACGGCTTCTTCTATCGCAACAAGGACGTGTTCGTGGTCGGCGGCGGCAACACTGCGGTCGAGGAAGCGCTCTACCTCACCAATCACGCTTCATCGGTGACGCTCGTCCACCGCCGCGACAGCCTGCGCGCCGAGCGCATCCTGCAGGAGCGGCTGTTCAAGCATCCGAAAATCAAGGTGGTATGGGACAGCGAGATCGCCGAGATCGTCGGCTCGCAGGATCCCTCAAAGGTCACGCATGTGCGCCTGCGCAATCTCAAGACCGGTGCGATCACCGAGCGCACCACCGACGGCGTCTTCATCGCGATCGGCCATGCGCCTGCAACCGAACTCGTGCAGGGCCAGCTCGCGCTGACGCCCTCCGGCTATATCGAAATTGCCCCGCACTCCACCGCCACCTCCGTGCCCGGCGTGTTCGCTGCCGGTGACGTCGCCGACGAGCACTATCGCCAGGCGGTGACGGCGGCAGGCATGGGCTGCATGGCCGCCCTCGAAACCGAACGCTTCCTCGCCGCCCGTGCGAGCGAACGCGCCGCAGCGGAGTAATCATGGCCCGATCTCACGACGGATTGACCGACATGGACTGGGACAAGCTGAAGGTGTTCCACGCCGCGGCAGAAGCCGGGAGCTTCACCCACGCCGGCGAGCAGCTTGGGCTGTCGCAATCTGCCGTCTCGCGGCAGGTCAGCGCGCTGGAGCAGGAGCTCTCGGTGTCGCTGTTTCATCGCCACGCCCGCGGTCTCATTCTCACCGAACAGGGCGACCTGTTGTTCCGCACGGCGCATGACGTCTTCATGCAGTTGCAGGCGGCGCGCGCCAAGCTCACCGACAGCCGCGAGCGGCCGAGCGGCGAACTCAAGGTCACGACCTCGCCCGGCCTCGGCATCAACTGGCTGGTGCCGCGGCTGACCGAATTCACCTCGCTCTATCCGGAAATCCGGCTCTCGCTGACGCTGACCGACGAGGAACTCGATCTGTCGATGCGTGAGGCGGACGTCGCGCTGCGCACCCGCAAGCCGACGCAGCCGGATTTGATCCAGCGCAAACTTTTCTCGATCGGCTTCCACGCCTACTGCTCGCCGGACTACGCCAAGAAGTTCGGCACGCCGCGCACGCTGGAGGATCTCGACAATCATCGTCTGATCGTTCTCAACGCCCAGATCCTGCCGCCGCATCTGCAGAACCGAAACTGGCTGATCGAGGCCGGCCGCAACGGCTCCGGCCCGCGCGAACCATTCTTCAAGGTGAATAACGTGCTCGGGCTGGTGCGCGCGTGCCAGCAGGGCATCGGTATCGCGGCGCTGCCGGATTATCTCGTGGACGAGACGAATCGCCTTGTTCAACTTTTCGGCGAAGACGATTCAATTCAGCTCGATGCCTACTTCGTCTATCCCGAAGAATTGAAAGCTGTCGCGCGCGTGCAGGTGTTCCGCGATTTTATCGTGAGCAAAGCGCAACGCTGGCCCTCGTAAGCGATATTCGTCTTTGCGCGTATAAAAAATGTCGCACCTCACCGGTGCATGACTGACATACCAAACCGGCGCTTGCGGCGCAGAGTGGTTCGATACGATACTATCCGCATCCGATGGTTTCCGCTCTCTGTCCCCTCCTCCAGCGGACTTTCATCGGAGCCCTTCTGGCAGGCCCTAGCTTCCAGAAGGGAAATCGCATCGGCCTCTTATGGCTGTCGACTAATTAGCCGGGCTTTTGCCCGGCTTTTTTCGTATTGCGTAAGTGTCACTCCCATGCAGTCGCGCACGCCGTGTACGTCACGACAAACGCAACCACGCGAGTTGCGATGATGCGGATGGATGCAGTGCGATTGCTGATGCCCCTCACCCCAACCCTCTCCCCCTAAGAACGGGGAGAGGGAGAGACGTCTCTACCTCTCCTCCTTACGGGACACGATCACCTCGCCTCAAGAACGAGAGAAGAAAGAGGAACGCATGAGCCAAACCTCGCCCCGCTTGCGGGGAGAGGTCGGATCGTGAAACGATCCGGGTGAGGGGCAACCGCCAGATCGCGGACTGCAAGTTTGTGCACCAAGAGCCTGTTGGCCTCTACGTCTGACATCGACGGCGTTCTGCAGACAATCGAAAGCAAGCTGCTGGACCAAGAACCCTTCGCCCTGACCCTCTCCCCGTAAAGAACGGGGAGAGGGAGGACAACGGCCAGACGCGAGGGCACGCACCAGCAATCTAGTTGCGTGCGATGGTGGCGATTCTGATTGTCTGGGGAAAGCGATGGTACAGTTGGGTGGGATCGAACCACCGACCTCCGGATCCACAATCCGGCGCTCTAACCAGCTGAGCTACAACTGCATCCTTCGGTCGCGCAACAGGGGCGCGAACGCGCGGAAACTAGGGTCCCGGCCCGGCTTTGGCAAGACCGCTCAAGCCGTTCTGTAACAAGAGATTCTGACAAATCCCGGGGTCAGCGCAACCCGGCGCGGAAATTTGCCGCGTGGGAAACACATACGAAAACGGCCGGGCAAGCCCGGCCGTCGAAAGATCAATCCTGAAAGCCTTTTCAGGCGACGTTTTGGAAAGCCTTGGTCACGCTCGCCTTGATCGGCTCGACGGTCTCGGTCGCAACCTTCTGGCCGAGTTCGGCCAGCTCCTGCGACTGCGCGGTCAGCGCTTCGAACTGCTTGCGGGCATGGGCGCTCACCAGTTCCAGCGCTTCCGGTAGCGAAGTCACGCCGAAAAGCGACTGAGCGAAGTCGAACGACGAGGTCACGTTGGTCTGGGCAATCTCGACGAGCTTGGCGCCGAAACCACTCGCACCCTTGGTCGCGGACGCATAAGCCGCTTCCAGCGCTTCATTGTTGCTCTCGGCCGCGGCCTTGAACTTCTGGTAGCCGTCACGGGCCTGGTTGACGCCGTTCTCGGCGAACGCACGGAACGGCTCGGGAATCTGGAACGGGGTCACGGCAAAGAATTGGTTGCTCATGGCTTGGTTTTCCTCAGCATGGGAGGCCACCGCAGCCCGGCGATTGCCGGCCACCAGCCTCTGATGCAACCAATATAGAGCTTCTTTTGTGCAATGCAATATTTTTATTGCATTGCATTATTTATTTTCTAAGCCACTGTTTTAACGTGGCTTTGTCGTATCCATCGCGGCCCGCGTCACGGCCTGGCCCATTTCCGAGGCCTGCTCGGCCAAGGCCTTCATCTGCGCCTGCACATATTCGGAGTGGAGCCGCATGATCTCGGTGAGGTCCGAGGCATGGACGAGTTGCTGGGCGTAGTTGAGCGAGGCCTGCACGTTCTTCTCGGCAAAGGAGATCGCCTTGGTGGTGATGTCCTTGGCGTTGGCGCGGGCGGCCTCGCCGGTCCCGGACAGCGCGCTTGCGGTCTGGTGCGCCTGCCCGAGGAAGCTCTCGAACGCCTTGCGGGCCTGATCGAAGCTCGCTTCGGCCATCGAACGCATTTCCTGAGGAATTTCGAAACGAGTGTTGTCAGCCATGGCGTCGCTCCTGTGCATCGCGTCTGTCATTCGGCCTGCAAGCCGGCCTCTTGATGAGCAACGGGCGGTCAGGCCAAAGCGTTCCTCATCCTGCCAGCACGGCGTGACAGCCGTCGGACGTCCATCGTGCCGCATCGGGCTTTTTTTGCAATCGCCGACGAAAGTGGCGGTGCGCCGTCACGACGCAGGGTTAACGCTACCGCCCGATTGCGCCGCCCGCACGGTCCGTATGGTGGACTCGCCTGCACCCCCATTGATAATCAGCCTGCAAGCCTCACATCGTGCGGCTGAATTCGAACCGGTCCGGAGTGGTTTTTCGCGTGCCTACAGCCGATTTTTCCCTGCTGGCGATCCATGACGAGCGGCTTGCGGCGCTCTCTCTCGCCGCAGCCCCCGCCTGGGTGTGGTCGACTGACGGCGAGCATCTGCTCTGGGCAAATGCCGCAGGCTGCGCTTTCTTCGGCGCGGACAACGAAGCCGCACTGCTCGCCAAGCACTTCGGCCCGGCCGATCCGCACCGCCGCCAGGTGAAGCAGTTGGCTCCGCGCCTCTCATCATCGGGGGCATTGCGGCTCGAGCGGCTGCGGGGATTCGGCGCGCCGCTCGGCGGGCTGATGACCTGCGGCTGCGCAAAAGTCTCGCTCAGGGGCACCGAGGGCATCCTGATCGCGGCCGAATTGCCGTGGACGAGAGTGCCGGCGTTCTCCGAGCGTGTCGCCGCGCTGATCGAGAGCATCGAGCAGCCCGCGATTGCTTTCGCCGAGGGACGGCCCCTCGCCGCCAACTCCGCTGCGCGGATGCTGGGCGACCTCACATCCGTCGCGCCGCGCCTTCTGGATGGCGTGCGCGAGGCCGACATCAAGCAAGGTTCGACAACTCTCGACACACCACTCGGACCCGCCACGCTCCACCGCGCCGGCAGCGGGGCAGAGAGCGCGCTGATCCTGTTACTGCCTAGCGCGGCTGTGCCTGCGCCTGTCGCGGCTCCAGCGCAGCCCGACAAACCCGTTGACGCCGCGCCCGCCCCTGTTGCCGGAACCGCCGCAAACGGCGACGCTGCGGCTTCACGCGCGGCCGCCGGGAATGAGCCGGCCGCGCCAGGATTTGCGATGCCGGACGACACCCCTATGGATGACAGCGCGGCCCCGGAGACCAGCTCCGGCATGGCCCCGGCTGCGCCGTCCGAGCTTCTCCCGCTCCCGGACGACCCCGCCGTGCGGCGGCGGCATCCGCTGCGCTTCACCTGGGCGATGGACGCCGAGGGGCGCTTTTCGCTTGGCTCCGACGAATTCACTCATCTGATCGGCGTGCAGACCACCGCGGCCTTCAGCCGGAAATGGAGCGAGGTCAGCACCGAGCTTACGCTCGATCCCGAGGATCACGTCGCACAGGCGGTGGCAACCCGCGCGACGTTCAGCGGCATTCTGCTGCACTGGCCGGTCGACGGCGTGAGCGGGCGGTTGCCGGTCGAACTGTCGGGCCTGCCGGTCTATGGCCGCGACCGCACGTTCGCGGGCTATCGTGGCTTCGGCATCTGCCGCGATCTCGACGGCCTCACCCGCCTCGCCGCGCAACGCCGCCGCGATGCGTTGTTCGGCTCGACGCCCGCCACAGCACCGGCTTCGCAGACACACGAACAGCCTGAGGCACAGGAGCCTGTTGCGATCGCGGAGATGCACGAGCCTCCTGCCCACGAGCCTCCTACGCATGAAGCTGAGCCCGAGACCATCGAGGCGATCGAAGCCCCTGCGAACGTGGTGCCGTTCCGTCCCGCGAACGACGACGGGCCGACGCTGGCTCTGACGCCGGGTGAGACCAACGCGTTTCAGGAGCTGGCGCGGCAATTGTCCGCGCGGCTGGAGAGCGAAGTAGAACAGCGGCGTAGCGCCCTGCACGCGGAAGAAGCTGACGACAGTACGGCCGAACAACCGCACGACGATGCGATTTTCGACACTGAAGAAGACGCCACGCCCGATGAGGCGTCCACGCAACTGCGGCGGCCCGCGCCATCGCAAAACACCTCGCTGATCGACCGGCTTCCGCTCGGCGTGCTGATCTATCGCGCCGATCGCCTGTTGCACGCCAACGCCACGTTTCTTGCGGCGACCGGCTATGCCTCGCTTGCCGCGCTCAACAAGGATGGCGGCCTTGGCGCGCTTTATGTTGGACCCGGCGTTGCGGATGTATCTGCTGCCGACGACGGCACACCGATCAAGGTCTCCACTCTGGCGATGGGCGAAGATAACGGCCGCAACGCGCGCCTGCACACCATCGATTGGGACGGCGAGAGCGCGCTGGCGCTGATCCTGTCCCCCGACTCCCCACAGCCGCAGGCGGAGCACGCTGCGCCTGTTGCGATAGCTGAACCACCGCCGCCCGCAGAGGCGCGCATTGAAGCGGACGAACTCGCTACCATTCTCGAGACCACCGCCGAGGGCGTCGTGATGTTCGACGGCGACGGCCGCGTCATCGCCTGCAACCGCAGCGCGGAGGCGCTGTTCAGCCGCGACGGCACCGACCTCGAAGGCCAGAACCTGATCGAACTGTTCGCGCCGGAAAGCCAGCGCGCCGTGCTCGACTATCTCGAGGACATCAAGTCCGATGCGATGGAAAGCCTGTTCGAGCAGGGCCGCGACGTGCTCGGCCGCGCACCCGACGGTGGCGCGATGGCACTCTCCGTCACCATGGGACGCACCAGGCCCGGACGCGCGCGCTATTTCGCAGTGTTCCGCGACAAGCCGCCGCCGGCTTTCACTGCGCCCGTGGCGTCGCCGCTCCGCGCCGCCGAACAGGCCAAGCGCGCCGACGAGAAAGCGGCGAGCGCCAAGGCCGATCTGCTCGCGCGACTGAGCCACGAAGTGCGCGCCCCGGTCAGTGCCATCATCGGCTTTGCCGACGTGATGATCGAGGAGCGGTTCGGCGCTCTCGGCAACGAGCGCTACATCGACTACATGAAGGACATCCGCGCCTCCGGCGAGCGCGTGATTTCCATCATCGACGACATGCTTGATCTGTCGCGGATCGAATCCGGCAAGCTCGATCTCGATTTCACACCGCAGGACCTCAACGCACTCGTCGAGCAGTGCGTCGGCATGATGCAGCCGCAGGCCAACCGCGAGCGCATCATCATCCGCTCGTCGCTGACCCATGGTCTGCCGAACATCGAAGCCGACACGCATGCGCTGCGCCAGATCGCACTGACGCTGATCGGCACCGCGATCCATCTCGCCAATGCCGGCGGGCAGGTGATCGTCTCGACCGCGCTCACCGACCTCGGCGAAGTCGCGCTGCGCATCCGCGACACCGGTCAGGGCATGAACGACAACGAAATCGCCGCGGCGATGGCACCGTTCCGCACGCCCTCTCCCGCCGATGAAGTCGCGGCCGGCAACGGCGCCAACCTGTCGCGCGCCAAGGCGCTGATCGAGGCCAACCGCGGCCGCTTCCACATCAAAAGCGCGCCGAACGCCGGTACGCTGATCGAGGCGGTGTTTTCTCAGGCCGCCGCGCAGGCGGTCTGACGCTTCCGAAGTTTGGAATCACTATAAACACCGCATTTCGCGACACTGCGTCACGCGCCCACCTTTTTTTCATTGCGTTACAGACAATATCCGCCCCGCAACCGACGCTGGCATTGCCCTGCGTCGCGCGCAGGCGGATACATCCGGTCCACGAGCAAACAGGTCCTTGAACATGTCGAACCGTCTTCCCGCCCGCGCTGTCCTGATGTCCTGCGCCATCCTTTTCAGCGCCGCCCCGGCGCTCGCCCAGTCCGGCGAAGTCAACGTCTACAGCTATCGCGAAACCAAGCTGGTGCAGCCCCTGTTCGATGCCTTTACCAAGGACACCGGCATCAAGGTCAACGTCGTCTCGGCCAGTTCCGGCCTCGAGCAGCGCATCAAGAGCGAGGGCGCCAACAGCCCGGCCGACGTGATGCTGACCGTCGATATCGGCCGCATCGACGAGGCGGTCGCGGCCGGCATCAGCCAGCCGATCAAGTCCGAGGTCGTGAACAGCACCGTTCCGGCACAGTATCGCGACCCGAGCGACAACTGGACCGGCATTTCGATGCGCGCCCGCGTGATCTATGCCTCGAAGGACCGCGTCAAGCAGGAGGCGATCACCTACGAGGAGCTCGCCGACCCGAAGTGGAAGGGCAAGATCTGCATCCGCTCCGGCCAGCATATCTATAACAACGCGCTGTTCGCGGCCTATCTCGCCCACCACGGCGAGGCCAAGACCGAGGAATGGCTGCGCGGCCTGAAGGCCAATCTGGCGCAGAAGCCTTCCGGCGGCGACCGCGAGACGGCGCGCGACGTGGCGGCCGGCAAGTGTGATCTCGGCATCGGCAACACCTATTACTGGGCGCTGATGATGAACAAGGACCCGGACAAGAAGCTGTGGGCGGAGGCAACGCGCGTGGTGCTGCCGACGTTCGCAGGCGGAGGCACGCATGTGAACCTGTCGGGCGTGCTCTTGATAAAGAATGCACCGAACCGCGCCAACGGCGTCAAGCTGATCGAGTGGCTGCTGAGCGACACCGCGCAGAAGCTCTACGCCGATGCCAACTACGAATATCCGGTGCGTGCGGGCACGACCGTCAATCCGACCATTGCGGGTTACGGCACGCTCAACGCGGACAAGCTGCCGATCGCCGACATCGCCAAGAACCGCAAGGCGGCGTCCGCACTGGTGGACAAGGTCGGGTTTGACAACTAAACGCGGACCCGGCCGGACGGCACAGCCGTCGGGACCGCCGTCCCTCTCGCCTCTCTCCATTTTCGGAGAGAGGCGGCCGGACCTTGCCGGATGAGGGATCGTTTGCATTCGACTTCGCCCCATATCGACGCATCGGCCGCGCGCTTTGCGCGGGCTCCTGCGCGTGGGAATGGTGGCGAGACCACCGTGCGGGTGATTGCGACGCTCACCGCAGCGCTGGTGGCGCTGCCGGTCGCAAGCATTTTCGTGCTTGCCGCGCAGCCCGTCCCCGAACTGTGGCCGCACCTCATCTCCTATGTGCTGCCGGGCACGTTGCGCGACACGCTGCTGCTTCTCGCTGGCGTGGCCGTCGTCACGCTTATCATCGGCGCGGGCACCGCGTGGCTTGTCACCGCGCATGACTTTCCGGGGCGAAGCCTCCTCGTATGGCTGCTGCCGATGCCGCTCGCGATCCCGACCTACATCGCGGCTTACGTCTATGCCGATCTGTTCGAGCCGCTCGGCCTCGCCCACAAGATGCTCAGCGTGCTGGTGCCTGCACAGCAAGCCGCGATGTGGTTACCCAATCTGCGCTCGTTGCCGGGCGCAATCCTCATCATCGGCCTCGTGCTCTATCCTTACGTGTTCCTCTCGGCGCGCGCGATGTTCCAGACCCAGGGCCTCGATGCGCTGGAGGCGGCGCGCATGCTGCGCGCGGGGCCGTGGGCCATCGCGTGGCGGGTGACGCTGCCGATGGCGCGGCCCGCACTCGCGGTCGGTCTTGCGCTGGTGTCGCTGGAAACGCTGAACGACATCGGCGCCAGCGAATATCTCGGCGTGCGCACCTTCACGGTGTCGATCTTCAATACCTGGCTCAACCGCTCTAGCCTGCCCGGCGCGGCGCAGATTGCGCTGCTCGCGCTTCTCTTCGTCGCATTGCTCGTCGTGCTGGAGCGGCAGGGCCGCCGCCACCGCACCTATGCGGGCGCGGAAAATCCGCGCACGATCCGCCGCCGCCGCATCGCGGGTGCAAAGGGCTGGGCGGCGACTGTCGCCTGCATGCTGCCTGCGCTCCTCGGCTTCGTCGTGCCGCTCCTGTTCCTGATCCGCGAAAGCCTGCGGCGCGGTCTCGCCGATCACAGCCGGACGGCGCTGCTTGAAGAGGCGCTGCACTCGTTCGCCTACGCCGCAATCGCGACCGCCATTGCGCTGCTGCTTGGCCTCGCGGTCGTGCTCGCCTCCCGCTGGCGGCCGGGACGGCTGCGCACCACGCTCGGCGCCATCGCGCGCGCGGGCTATGCGCTGCCGGGCCTCGTGCTGGCGCTCGGCCTGCTCGCGCCGCTGCTCACGGTCGACAACGCCGCCAACACGTTGGCGCGCACCATGGGATTTGCAACGCCGGGCCTGGTGCTGATCGGCTCCGGCGCGGCGGTGGTGATCGCCTATGTGGTGCGCTTTCTCGCAGTACCCGCCGGCTTCATCGAAGCGGGATTTGCGCGGATTCCGCGCGACTACGACGACAGCGCCGCAATTGCCGGCGCAAGCCGGCTGACGACGCTGCGCAAGGTGCACCTGCCGCTGCTGACGCCCGCACTTCTCGGCGCGGCGATTGTCGTGTTCGTCGATTGCCTGAAGGAATTACCGGCGACGCTGCTGCTGCGGCCGATGAATGTCGAGACGCTCGCGACCTCGATCTATCAATACGCGAGCCGCGGCAGCTTCGAGGACGGCGCGCTCGCCGCCCTGCTGATCGTCGCGGCGAGCATCGGCCCGGTGGCGTGGCTCGCGCGCTTCTCCGACGTGCCGAGCGGGCCCGCGTAAGCGGCCCTACCCCAGCGCCACCGTGTAGTTGGCTTCGGTCTTGGCCTTGACCTCGTCGAGCGAAACGCCGTCGGCCAGCTCGATGAGCTGCATGCCGCCGGGGCCATGCTTGTCGATGGTGAACACCGCAAGATCGGTGACGAGAAGATCGACGACCTTCTGCCCGGTCAGCGGCAGCGTGCATTTGTGCAGAAGCTTCGGGCCGTCCTTGGCGGTGTGCTCCATCACCACGACGACGCGCTTGACGCCCGCGACGAGATCCATCGCGCCGCCCATGCCCTTCACCACCTTGCCGGGGATCATCCAGTTGGCGAGATCGCCTTCTTCGGACACCTGCATCGCGCCGAGGATCGACAGATCGATGTGGCCGCCGCGGATCATGCCGAACGAATCCGCGCTGGAGAAATAGCTGGTGGTCGGCAGTTCGGTGACGGTCTGCTTGCCGGCGTTGATGAGGTCGGGGTCTTCCTCGCCCTCATAGGGGAACGGCCCGGTGCCGAGCATGCCGTTCTCACTCTGCAGGTTCACGTCCATGCCGTCAGGAATGTAGTTCGACACCAGCGTCGGAATGCCGATGCCGAGATTGACGTAGTAACCGTCGCGCAATTCCTTGGCGACGCGTGCTGCCATCTGTTCACGGGTCCAGGCCATGATGTGTCTCCTGAAAAAATTAAGCGCGCTGGCGCACGGTGCGCTGCTCGATGTGTTTCAGTGCAGGATCGACCGCGACGATGCGCTTGACGAAAATGCCGGGCGTATGGATCTGGTCGGGATCGAGTTCGCCCGCGGGCACCAGATGCTCGACTTCCGCAATCGTCATGCGCGAGGCGCTCGCCATCATCGGATTGAAGTTCCGCGCGGTCTTCCGATAGATCAGATTGCCTGCGGTATCGCCCTTCCAGGCGTGGACGATGGAGAGATCGGCGAACAGCGCGCGCTCCATCACATAGGTCTCGCCGTCGAACTCCTTCAGTTCCTTGCCTTCCGCCGCGAGCGTGCCGACGCCGGTCTTGGTGTAGAAGGCGGGAATGCCCGCGCCGCCTGCGCGGATGCGCTCGGCCAGCGTGCCCTGCGGGTTGAATTCAAGCTCGAGTTCGCCCGCGAGGAACATCTGCGCGAACGTCTTGTTCTCGCCGACATAGGAGGAGATCATTTTCTTGATCTGCTTCTTCTCCAGCATCTTGCCGAGGCCGATGCCGTCGACGGCCGCGTTGTTGGAAACGACCGTGAGGTTCTTCACGCCGGTTTCGCAGATCGCGTTCGCGAGCGTCTCGGGAATGCCGCAGAGGCCGAAACCGCCGGACATGATCATCATGCCGTCGGACAGCGTGCCCTCCAGCGCGGATTTGGCGTCAGGATAGACCTTGTTCATGTGCAACCCATTCTGGTGGACGCGGCGGGGAGCCGCAGGGCTGGGTACGTTCTTAGGCGGAATCCGGAAAAGCCGTCAATTGAGCCAAAGAACATCCGCCCCGCCCCATCATCGCCCCGATGCATGACCCCGCGATGTCCGCAACGCCCACTTCTGCGCCCTTTTCTCCGGTGCGGCGAGGCCTCCCGAGCCTTGAAAGCGTCAAGAAAACAGATCAAGTTGCCCCGCGGCCGGGCGGCACGACCGCCTGCAGCCTCCAGCAAACAACCGGACTGTTCTATTTGACCACGCACGCGATCAGACGCCTTGCCTTGCCCGTCGCGGTCGTCCTCGGCGTTCTTTTCGCGGGGCTTCTCGCCGGCTCGTGGCTGATCGATCGCGAGGCCGTCCGCGCGGCTGTCGAGGCACAGATCCGCGACGCGACGGGTCTCGAGCTTGCGGTCAGCGGCCGGACCGATATCTCGCTCTTCCCCTCCGCACGCGTCACGCTCGACGGCGTTGCGTTGAAAGGCGCCACCAACGACGAGCCGCCGCTGCGCAGCGACCGCCTGCAAGCGAAGCTCAGCCTGTTCGGCCTCATCGCAGGCCACACCCGCGTCACCGACGTCGTGCTGCTTGCGCCGCGCATCCATGTCAGCGTCGATCAGGACGGCCGCTCGAACTGGGCGCCGGTCATTCAGGCCTTCGCGCAATCGGTGAAGCCCGCGGCGACGCGCGACGTCTGGTTCTCCGATGTCAGGATCACCGACGGCACGCTGCTCTATCGCGATACCAAGAATAATCTGAAGGAAACGGTCGGCGGCATCGACCTTGCGATTTCCCTGCCCTCGAGTTCGCGCGTGTTCTCGATGCGCGGCGAAGCCACCTGGCATAACGAACGGCTCGACGGCAATTTCACCATCGCCGATTTCCTCGCTGCGGTGAACGGCGAGAAGTCCGGCCTGAAGGTCAAGCTTGTCGGCACACCGTTGAAGCTCTCGTTCGACGGCACGATGACCAACCGCTCGAGCCTGCTGCTCGAAGGCACGCTTGCCGCCGACATGCCCTCGCTGCGCGGGATGATGCGCTGGGCCGGACATGAACTGCCCGGCGCCAACGGCTTCGGCCCGTTCTCGCTCAAGGCGCGCGCCAACCTCGTCGGCAGTTCGGTGGCGCTCACCAACGTCAACACCACGCTCGACGGCAACGCCGCCGAGGGCGTTCTCACCTTCAACAACACCACCGGCCAGCGCACCCTGCAGGGCACGCTTGCCGCCGACGCCCTCGACCTCACGCCCTATCTCGGCACCATCCGCCTGCTCGCCACCACGCACGAATGGAGCCGCCAGCCCTTCGACCTGCGGGCGTTGTCGGAAACCAATCTCGATATCCGCCTCTCGGCGGCGAAAGTGGCGGTGGGCGGCTCGCGGCTCGGCCGCACCGCGCTCGGCGCCAACCTGCGCAACGGCACGCTCGCGCTCTCGATCGGCGAGGCGCAGGTCTTCGGCGGCATCGTCAAGGGCTCGCTCTCGGTCGGCCGCATCGACGACGGCGCCAACGTCAAGGCGCAGGTCGGCTTCACCGATGTCGATCTCGAAGCGGGTGCGGCGGAGCTCTTCAACATCCGCTCGCTGCGCGGCCGGGGCGACCTCAATCTGACGCTGGAAGCGCAAGGCGGCAGCGCCTTCGCGCTGACGCAGACGCTCGACGGCAGCGCCACCCTGATGGGGCGCGACGGCGCGCTTTCCGGCTTCAACATCGAGCAGTTGCTGCGGCGGCTGGAGCGGCGACCGCTGTCCGGCGCAGGCAGCTTCCGCAGCGGCAACACGCCGTTCGACAAGCTGCAGATATCCGTCACCATCCGCGACGGCATGGCGCATGCGGAGAGCATCGAACTCGACGGCCCGGCGACGCGCGTGACGCTCGCGGGCGAAGCCTCGATTCCCTCGCGCGAATATGACCTCAAGGGCGTCGCCGAACTGAAGGCTGCGGCTGGCGCACCGCCGGAGTTTCAGTTGCCGTTCGTCGTGCAGGGGCCGTGGGACGATCCGCTGATCCTGCCGGATTCCGACATCCTCATCCGGCGCTCGACCGTCACCGCGCCGCTGCTCGACTCTCTCAAGAGTCACAAGGCGCATGATGCCGTGAAGGCCGTGATCGAGCGGCTGTCCGGCAAGAAGCCCGCTCCTGCTGTCGAGGCCGCACCACCTGCGCCCGCGCCCGGCACTCCGCCTGCCGCGGAAGCGCCTGCTGCAGCGGCACCGGCTGCGCCGCAGGCGAATTAATAGAAATTCTCCGACGTCATTGCCGGGCATAGCCCGTCAAAGACGGGCATGAACGCCCTTTCGCCCCGGCAATCCATCACCTTTTCAAAAGATGGATGCGCGGATCAAGTCCGCGCATGACTTCTCGGAAAAGCGAGAGGATCACAACGGCGCGGCGTTCTCGCCGCGGTCGTTCGACAGCTTCGACGCCAGCGAGGCGACCACGATGACGGTCGCAACGAATGCCACGATCAACGTACACACGGCATTGATCTCCGGCTTCACGCCAAGGCGCACCTCCGAATAGATGCGGATCGGCAGCGTCGAGGAGCCCGGTCCCGTGGTGAAACTCGCGATCACCAGATCATCAAGCGACAGCGTGAACGCCAGCATCCAACCCGCTGCGATCGACGGCCAGATCAGCGGCAGCGTCACCGACGCAAACGCCCGCGCCGGGCTGCACCCCAGATCCATCGCGGCCTCCTCGAGACTGCGGTCGAGCCCGTTCAATCGCGCCTGCACCACCACGGTCACAAAACACATCGTCAGCGTGGTGTGGGCGAGCGTCACCGTCCAGAACCCGCGCCCGGCATCGATGGCGACGAACAGCAGAAGCAGCGACAGCCCGGTGATGACTTCGGGCATCACCAGCGGCGCATACAGCATGCCGGAGAACAGGGTGCGACCACGGAAGAAGCCGCCGCGCGCAAGGCCGATCGCCGCCAGTGTGCCGAGCACGGTCGCAGCAGACGCCGCAACGACGCCGACCCGCAGGCTCATCCAGGCGGCGGACAGCATCGCGCCGTCGTTGAACAGCTCGCGATACCATTGCAGCGACCAGCCCCCCCACACCGTGACGAGGCGCGAGGCGTTGAACGAATAGATCACGAGAATGACGATCGGCAGATAAAGAAACGCAAGCCCGAGCGCGAGGGCCGCGATGTTCACCGCCGATGGCTTGTGCAACGAGCGCGCCATCAGCCGTGCTCCAGTTGCTTGCGCTGGATGTGCTCGTAGACGAGAAGCGGCACCAACAGGAGGGCAAGCATCACCACCGCGATGGCGGAGGCGACTGGCCAGTCGCGGTTGGTGAAGAACTCGAGCCACAGCGTCTGCCCGATCATCATGTTGTCGGAGCCTGCCAGCAGATCGGGGATCACGAACTCGCCCGCGATCGGAATGAAGCAGAGAAGCGCGCCCGCGCCGATGCCAGGCAGCGACAGCGGCACGGTGATGAACCAGAACGCTTTCAGCCGCGAGCAGCCAAGATCGCTCGCTGCTTCCAGCAGCGTGCCGTCCATCTTCGCCAGCGTTGCAAACAGCGGCAGGATCATGAACGGAAAATACGAGTAGACCATACCGAGATACATCGCGCTGTCGGTCGAGAGCCACGGCATCGGCTTGTCGATGATGTTGAGCGCAAGCAGCACCGAATTGAGCAGGCCATCATGTTGCAGGATGTTGATCCAGGCATAGATGCGGATCAGGAACGAAGTCCAGAACGGCACCACGACCAGCATCATCGCGATCGCCTGCCATCGCCGCGGCAACTTCGCCATCGCATAGGCGACAGGATAACCGATGACGAGCAGGATCGCGGTCGCCGTCAGCGCCACCGTCACGCTGCGCAAATAAGAGAAGATGTAGATGTCGTCGGTCGCGAGCAGATAGAAATTGTCAGTCGAGAATTTCGCGAGAGCCGCGCGCAACGCCTCCCAACCTGCGAAGATATCAAACGTCGGCAGATAAGGCGGTTGCGCAATCACGGTTTCCGACAGCGAAATCTTCAGCACGAAGCCGAACGGCACCAGGAAGAACAGCACCATCCAGAGATACGGCGCGACTGCCGCGATCCGCGCCGGGCGCGTGAAGATGCGGCGGCCGTTCATTGCGTCAGCACCACGGCATCGCTCGGCGCGAACGACACGGTGACCTGTTGCCCGGCCTCGAATGCCGCATCGTCCCGCGTGGCGTTGGCGCGCGCGACCTCGACGACGTCGCCGCCCGCGAGCTTCACGCGATAGCGCGAGAGGCCGCCGAGATAATTGATGTCGACGATTTCGCCCGACCGCGCGTTCGCATCCGCGCCCGACGGATCACGCGACAGCGTCAGCTTCTCCGGCCGCACCGCGAGACAGACTGCCTGTCCGTTGGTCACCGTACCCGCCGCGCGCAGCACGCCGGCATTCTGCGTCGCGACACTGACATGCCCGTCATCCTGCGCCGCGACTTGCCCCTCGAACAGATTGATGTCGCCGACGAAGCCCGCGATCCAGCGCGAGCCCGGCCGCTCGTACAGCATCCGCGGCGGTGCGACCTGCACGAGCTGACCTTTGTTCATGACGCCGATGCGGTCGGCGAGCGTCATCGCCTCTTCCTGATCGTGGGTGACGATGATGAAGGACATCCCGAGCAAGCGCTGCACCTGCACGAGCTCGGCCTGTGTTTCGGCGCGCAGCTTCTTGTCGAGCGCGGCAAGCGGCTCATCGAGCAGCAGAAGACGCGGCCGCCGTGCCAATGCGCGCGCCAGCGCCACCCGCTGGCGCTGACCGCCCGACAACTGATCCGGCTTGCGCCGCTCGAGCCCCTGCAGCCGCCCGAGCGCCACCATTTCCTCGACGCGCGTGGCAATCTCGCCCTTCGCAATCCCCGCCTGCTTCAGGCCGAAGGCGATGTTGTCCGCGACGCTGAGATGCGGAAACAACGCATAGTTCTGAAACATCATGTTGACGGGCCGCAGATGCGGCGGCACCTCGGCAATGTTCTCCCCGTCGAGCCAGATGCCGCCCTCGTCCGGCGTCTCAAAGCCCGCGAGCATCCGCAACAGCGTGGTCTTGCCGCAGCCGCTCGGCCCGAGCAGCGCGAAGAACTCACCCGCGCCGACATCGAGCGACACGCCATCGACCGCGGTGAAGCCGCCAAACCGTTTTCTGACGTTTTCGATGCGCAGCAACGGCGCACGCTCACGCGCGCCGTTCATATCGCGACGACCGCCGGAAAAGGCCGGAACGGGGCAGCCGTCAAGGGAGCCGACCCGATACGATCCATCTGACCGAGACGTGACGAAAGCATTCGATCGCGCACTCCCAACCGACGGCTATCCCAGCCGCGTGCCAACCCAAAAGCGCTCATGCTCTTGGCATCACTGTGCGCATTGTCAAGCCGTGCGGCGCGCGCCGCGACGACCCGACGCGCAAACGGAAGGGAGATATCAGCCTACGCGGCGAATGCTGTGGACATTGCCATGGCCGGCATAAGGCAGCCGGCCGACCCAGGCATCGTAGGTGGGGATCGGCGCGGGCTTGCCGAGCAGGTAGCCCTGAACATGGTCGCAGGCCTCGACCGCGAGGAAGTTCAACTGGTCCTGGGTTTCGACGCCTTCGGCGACGATGGAAATGCCGAGGCCATGGCCGAGCCCGATCACCGAGCGGATGATCGCGGAGGACTGCTGGTTGCGGCCGAGATTCATCACGAAGGTACGGTCGATCTTGATCTTGTCGAACGGGAACGCCTGCAGATAGGTGAGCGACGAATAGCCGGAGCCGAAATCGTCCATGGCAATGCGCACGCCGAGCGCCTTGAGGCGACGCAGCAGCGACAGGCCGCGATCGAAATCGTCGATCAGCACGCCCTCGGTGATCTCAAGTTCGAGCCGGCCGGGCGTGAGGCCGGTTTCCAGCAGGATGGAATGAACGAGGCCGACGAGATCGCCGTGCATGAACTGGGCGGGCGACAGGTTGACAGCGATCTGCAAATGGCGCGGCCATGACGCCGCCTCGCGGCAGGCCTCGCGCAAAATCCATTCGCCCATCTCGACGATCAGGCCGCTTTCTTCCGCAAGCGGGATGAAATCGGACGGCGGCACGAAACCGCGGGTCGGATGAATCCAGCGCGCCAGGGCCTCGAAGCCGGTCACGTCGTCGCCGGACACGCTGTGGCGGGCGCGCGCGAGCGGCTGGTAGTGCAGCGACAGTTCACCCTTGCTCAGCGCGTTGTAAAGGTCGTGGTGCAGCGCGCGGCGATCGCGGATCTGCTGGTCCATCTCGGCTTCATAGAAAACAATCGAGCCGCCCGCCCGCGCCTTGGCACGACTCAAGGCTGCGTCGGCGTTGGCCAGCAGTGCGGCGCCGTTCTTTCCGTTGCGCGGGAAGATCGACACGCCCACCGTGACGCCGACCCGCAGCGTCTTGCCGTCGATGACGAACTCGCGGGAGATGTCTTCGGAGACCTGTTCGGCCAGCTTGCGCGCCGCCTCGGGCTGCTTGCCGTCGATGATGATGCCGTATTCGTCGCCGCCGAGCCTCGCCACCACGCCAGAGCCTGCCGCCTTTTCGAGGCGCTGCGCGACCTCGATCAGCAGCTTGTCGCCCGTCTCGTGGCCGAGCACGTCGTTGATCTCGCGGAAACGGCGGAGATCGACCGACAGCACCGCGAATTCCTCGTCGGTATCGCCGCAGGCGTCGATCAACTGCTCCAGCGACTGCAGGAACGCGGCGCGGTTCGGCATGCCGGTCAGACCGTCATGATAAGCCATGTGCGCCATGCGCGATTCGGTCTCGCGCCGGTCGGTGATGTCATCGCTGGTCTTGATGAGATATTGCGGCGCGCCGCTCTCGTCGCTCACCGTCACGCGGCGGGTGGCGAACAGGCGCAGGCCGTTATCGGTCGGGATCGGATGTTCCTCGGTGACGAGGCCACCTTGCCGGATCGCGCCATCGTCGCGCTGAAGCACGAACTTCGCCGCCGCCTCGGGATAGGCTTCCATCACGGTCTGGCCGATCACCGCTTCGCGGCGACGATTGAGGATCGTCTCAGCGGCACGGTTCGCCAGCACGAACTTGCCATCGTCGACGCGCTTCACCATGACGGCGGACGGAATGTTGTCGAGCACCATCTCGAGGAAGCGCTTGGTCGACTTCAATTCCTGCGAGAGCTTGTCCTGCTCGGTATGATCCTCGTGGGTCGAAACGAGACCGCCGCTTGCCAGCATCACCTTCTTGACGAAGATGCGCCGGCCGTCCGGCAGCACATCGATATAGCCTTCCGGCGCCATCGACTTCCGGCAATGGGTCTCGACATCGTCCGTCAACATGCCGCGCGCGGCACGCAGTTCGAGCAATTCGAAACGCGTCATGCCCTTGCGAATGTCGGAGCGCGACAGACCGTAGATCCGCAGGTAGTGATCATTGCAATAGGTGACGACCTGCTTTGCGTTGATGATCACGATGCCTTGCGACAGATTATTCAGCGCGGAGGAGACGAAATACTCACGCCGCGCGGCGATGCGGTGCGCACGGCGCAGTGCGGCCATCACCCACACGAACATGCCGCAGAGAAATGCAATGATAATGAGACCGTCGAGCAGGATCTCCCACGACAGCGTGGCGGGATCGAGAGACGCGAATGCGAGGGCGTCTGCATCGGTCAGAGCCATGGCCGGCGCGCTCGCCAGCAACGGGACAAGCAAGCCCACTCCACCGGACAAGCGGATGGCGGCCGTCCCGACTGTCTTTGGCCCAGAGTTCATTTCGACCCGCGCATTGACGGGACGCACTCTCTGGTTGCGCCGGTATGAATCGGGTAAACACCTCGCCGCGGCGCAGGCGATTATCACGTTTGCGCGAGCAAATGCGTTGCTATGCTTAACAGGCGCCTAACGCGAAGGACCTCAGGCCGCGTGGCCCCGCGCTTCCGCCGCAATCGAACCGATTGGAGTCCCCATGGACCACGTTGAATGCCTCGTCGTCGGCGCCGGCGTGATCGGGCTCGCCATCGCGCGCGCGCAGGCACGAATGGGGCGCGAGGTGGTCGTGCTCGAAGCCACGGGCGACATCGGCTCGGGCACCTCATCACGCAATTCGGAAGTGATCCATGGCGGCATGTACTATCCGACAGGCAGCGCGATGGCGCGGCTGTGCGTCGCCGGGCGTGCGATGCTCTATCGCTACTGCGAGGAGCACAGCATTCCGCACCGCCGCTGCGGCAAGATCATCGTTGCCACCGGGGCCGGCGATCCGGAAAGGCTTGAAGCGATCCGCGCCCGCGCGCAAGCGAACGGCATTGGCGACCTCCGGGCGCTCGACAAACGCGAGGCGCAGGCGATGGAGCCTGCGCTCAATTGCGCCAGCGCGCTGCTCTCGCCCTCGACCGGAATCATCGACAGCCACGCGCTGATGCTGGCACTGCGCGGCGATGCAGAAGACGCAGGCGCGGCCTTCGCCTTTCACGCACCGTTCGTCACGGCACGACGCGGGAATGGCGACAAGGGATTCGTCGTCGAGATCGGCGGCGAGACGCCGATGACGCTCAGTTGCGACCTTCTCATCAACGCGGCCGGACTCGATGCACCGAACCTTGCGCGTGCGATCGAGAGTCTGCCGCGGGAGCACATCCCAACCGCCTATTACGCCAAGGGCAACTACTTCGCCTGCACCACGCGAGTGCCGTTCTCGCACCTGATCTATCCGCTGCCGGAGCCCGGCGGACTCGGCGTGCATCTCACGCTCGACATTGCCGGCGCGGGCCGCTTCGGTCCTGACGTCGAGTGGGTGGACGAGGTCGCCTACGATGTCGATCCGGCGCGCGCCGAACGCTTCTATCCCGCGATCCGGCGGTACTGGCCGGGCCTGCCGGATGGCGCGCTGGTGCCCGCTTATTCCGGCATCAGGCCCAAGATCGTGCCGCCCGCGGTCGCGGTGCAGGACTTCGTCATCGCAGGCCCGCAGCACCACGGCGTGAGCGGCCTCGTCAACCTGTTCGGAATTGAATCACCGGGCCTGACGTCATCGCTGGCGATCGCGGAAGAGGTTGGTCATCTCACCGCACAGTTCTGACACTGCAAGCGGATAAACCACCAGAGGCGGATCCGCGTGACCGGCCATCGACAGGTGCGAGATAGAAGGTGACGCCGCTCTTTAGTGCAGCGTCTTGCCCTTGCTGTCGGACACCGTCTTCAGGCGTTCGATCTCGTCCTTGAGCAGCAGCTTGCGCCGCTTCAGCTCGATAATACGCACATCATCCGTTGCGAGATTCTTTAAAGCCTCATGCAACTCGCCTTCGAGGGCACGATGCTTACGCTCCAGCTCAACGAGACGCGCCTGAACCGCCATAAGAAGTCTCCTTCTGTCGTGGATGTCAGATCCGAGCTTGAACAGAAGATTGTACATCGCAATTCTGTTCTGTCGACACCGCTCTGTGCGACAGATTCAAACGTCTCTGTGAAGCGAGGAACGAATTCACATTCGGAACTGAAGAATCATAAAAAAGCTCGGAATGGTATTTCCGATTCCACCTTCCTGCCTTGGAAGCGCTACCGGCTTGTCTCGAACAGGTTCGTTGCCCGATATAAAATTGCGCATCGGTAAATCCTGCCGCTGCGGCAACATTTACCGATGCAGCACATGCGCTGTTTGCAAAAACACCAGACTTTCAAACCTCCTGCTCGCTGGTCCGAAACTTGCTTTTTAAATTCGGACACAAAGAGTGAGTCAGCGTCGGAGGGTCTCATACTTTCAGGTATATCCCGCGCGGCTTCGAACTATCTGCGCCCGATGCAGACGCTCGCCGCAAATTCAATACCGCGAACAACTGAAGCTCAGTCGGATATCCAGGCCGGGACGAAGCCAACGGGTTTGCGGATCGACGTCTCGCAACTCAAACAGTTACACGCCAAACCTGTATCGGTCGCAGACATTCCATTTCTGCGCGATCTGTTGGCGACGAACTGGCTGAGAGCCCAGAGCATGAAGGACATGCAGTCCACCGTTCCAGATAATGCACCTCAGAACATTTATGCGCAGGTTAAAGTCGACGGCAAAGTGGTCGCCACTTTGTACAATGGCGGCTCGTCGATGATGACCAACGCCGCGGCGGGAACGGTCGGCAACCTGCAGGACCCTCCGGGTCTGCTCGGACCTGATCTCGCCCAGTGGCGCGCCGAGGCCTACGCCAGACTGCTCGGCGGCACCATCGAGAAGGCGTCCACCGCGATCACACAATCGCAATGGACACCCCGCGAAAGCACCTCGACCGTCTATAGCCGCGAACAACTCGATGCCGCGTTCGAAGCGATGATGGCCGAGAGTCGACGGGCTGGCGCGCAACGCCTGTCGCCCTACCCGACCTCATTGGCGCAGGCGGGCGCGAGTGCGGATGTCAGCGCCTGAGAGCGCCGAGCCGGATAGTACTCCGCGCCAAAGGCCACAGGCAGCGATACGCATTTTATGAAATGCGGATGGAAAATGGCCGAGGCTGGCACGGCCGGCTCTTTTCTGTCATGACAGTCGGGTCATTGCGTTTACGCGCGAGGCAAGAAGCCGCCGTCGGGTATCATGGCCGAACAAGACAATAACGAATTCACGCTCGAACTGGCCCGATTGCAACAGGAGCATCGCGATCTCGATGCGGCCATTGAGGCCCTGCACCATTCGCCGGCGCCGGACCTTTTACGGCTGCAACGACTCAAGAAACGCAAGCTGCAGCTCCGCGACCGGATTTCCTTCCTGGAAGACCAGATCACCCCCGACATCATCGCCTGACGACCGTTTACCTCATCGTCAGCCGCCCCAGCCGCCGCCCGTAAAGCGGTTGCCCGCCGGACCCCCACCCCTATAATCCGTCCCTTGCCTTACCCGCTGTCCTTCACCCCGAGAAACCAGCCATTATGCCTGCCTCCGTTGCCATCATCATGGGAAGCCAATCCGACTGGGAAACCATGCGGCATGCTGCCGAGACGCTGGACGCTCTGGGCGTCGCCTCCGAGCGGCTGATCGTCTCCGCCCACCGCACCCCGGAGCGGCTCTACAGCTTCGCCAAGGGCGCCAAGGCTGCCGGCTACAAGGTCGTGATCGCGGGTGCCGGGGGGGCAGCCCACCTGCCCGGAATGACGGCTGCCCTGACCGAACTGCCCGTGTTCGGCGTGCCGGTGGAATCCAAGGCGCTTTCCGGAGTGGATTCGCTTTATTCCATCGTGCAAATGCCGGCCGGTGTGCCCGTAGGAACCTTGGCGATCGGCAAAGCCGGCGCTATCAATGCTGCGCTTCTGGCCGCCAGCGTGCTCGCGCTGTCCGACGGCGCGCTGGCGGCAAAACTCGCCGCATGGCGCAAGCAACAGACCGACGCCGTTTCCGAGCGGCCATAAGGATTCCAAGTGACTTCATCGAAACAGGTGGCGCTGAAACCCGGCGACACGGTGGGTATTTTGGGTGGCGGCCAGCTTGGCCGGATGCTGGCTCTTGCCGCGGCGCGGCTCGGCCTCAAATGTCATGTCTATGCACCGGACCCGGATTCGCCGGCGTTCGACGTGGTGCAACGCGCGACCTGCGCCGAATACGCCGATATCGAGGCGCTTGAGCTGTTCGCCTCCGACGTCGACGTCATCACCTATGAGTTCGAGAACATCCCGACCGCGACCGCGATGGCGCTGCAGGCGCGCCGGCCGGTGCTGCCGGATACCTCCGTGCTCGGCACCACGCAGGATCGCCTGACGGAAAAGGATTTCGTCAACAGTCTCAGCATCGGCACCGCCGGCTATGCCGACATCGGCTCCGTCGAGGACCTGCGCTGTGCGGCGGCCGCGCTCGGCCTCCCTGCGGTGCTGAAGACCCGCCGCTTTGGCTATGACGGCAAGGGCCAGATCATGATCCGCGACGGCGACGATCTCGAGGCCGTATGGGCCCGGCTGTCGACCCGGTCGGCGATTCTCGAAACCTTCGTGCCGTTCGAGCGCGAGGTTTCGGTGATCGCCGCGCGCTCCGCGACCGGCGAGGTCGTCTGCTACGACGTCACCGAGAACGAGCACCAGAATCATATTCTGAAGATCTCGCATGCACCGGCCGCGATCCCGCCCGCGCTGGCGGCTCAGGCCCGCGAGGTCGCAACCCGCATCGCGACCGAACTGAAATATGTCGGCGTGCTCGGCGTCGAGATGTTCGTCGTGCCGGGCGAGAACGGCCCGTCCGTCCTCGTCAACGAGATCGCGCCGCGTGTGCACAATTCCGGGCACTGGACGCTCGACGGCGCCTCGGTGTCGCAGTTCGAGCAGCACATCCGCGCCATCGCCGGCTGGCCGCTCGCCCAGCCGATTCGCCATGGCGATGTCACCATGATGAACCTGATCGGCGACGAAGTGCTGGACTACGGCAAGTATCTGGCGGAGCCCGGCGTCACGCTCCATCTCTACGGCAAGGAAACCGTCCGGCCTGGCCGCAAGATGGGCCACGTCACCGTGGTGAAGCCGGAGGAGTAAAAAAGCTCCATCAAGTTAAAACAAAAGGCCGCCGCGAGCGTTCGCGGCGGCCTTTGTCTTTGGAACGTGAGACTTACTTGCGGCCTTCGACAATGCCGGCCGGCTCATCGCTCAGCCAGCGATAGACAACTCCGCCAAGAGCGCCGCCGACCAGCGGCGCAATCCAGAACAGCCAGAGCTGCTGCAGCGCCCAGCCGCCGACGAACAGCGCCGGGCCCGTGCTGCGTGCCGGGTTGACCGAGGTGTTGGTCACCGGGATGCTGACAAGGTGGATCATGACGAGTGCGAGGCCGATGGCGAGCGGCGCGAAGCCCGCAGGCGCCCGGCCATGAGTTGCGCCCATGATGATGAAGATGAACATCGCGGTCATCACCACCTCGCAGACGAGGCAGGCCAGCAGGCTGTATTTGCCGGGCGAATGCTCGGCGTAGCCGTTGGAGGCAAAGCCGCCCGCGAGATCGAAACCCGCCTTGCCGCTCGCGATCAGATAAAGCAGCGCCGCGCCGAGAATGGCGCCGATCACCTGAGCGACGATGTAGGGAATGATCTGGTTGCTCGGGAAGCGGCCGCCCGCGGCCAGCCCGACGGTGACGGCCGGGTTCAGGTGGCAGCCCGAGATATGGCCGACGGCAAACGCCATGGTGACGACGGCAAGGCCGAAGGTGAACGCGACGCCGAGAAGGCCGATGCCGACCTGTGGAAAGGCCGCGGCCAGCAGGGCGCTGCCGCAGCCCGTAAAGGTGAGCCAGAATGTGCCGATCAGTTCGGCGGCATATTTCCTGGATTCCATTGTCGTCTCTCCCGATCTGTGAACCACAGTTGCACGTCGGAACAGGCCCGTCCGGGTTTCGCCCTACCCCGAATCACCCCTTTCAGGGTGGAATCTGCCCTGAAACTGCGTCCCCTGAATGCTCCAAAAACCCTTATCCCCCAGGTGGACACTGTACCGTCGATCTGGTAAGAACCGCGCTTCGACGTGAAGGGCCCTGCCTTTGGCGGCACTCTGGCACGTCCCAGATTTTCAGACTTCAAACCGAAAAAGGATGCCGCGTGCAGGTTCTCGTCCGCGATAACAATGTCGACCAAGCCCTCAAGGCGCTGAAGAAGAAGATGCAGCGCGAGGGGATTTTCCGCGAGATGAAGCTCCGCGGTCATTACGAAAAGCCCTCCGAGAAGAAGGCTCGCGAAAAGGCGGAAGCCGTTCGTCGCGCCCGCAAGCTCGCGCGCAAGAAGCTGCAGCGCGAAGGCCTGCTGCCCTCGAAGCCGAAGCCGGTGTTCGGCGCAGATCGCGGCCGCGGTGCGGCTGGTGGCGCCGGCGGTGCACCGCGCCCTGCCCGCTAAGCCTTACAATTTCCAGTTCTGACAAAACGCGGGCCTTACGGTCCGCGTTTTTGTTTGTGTGATGTTCCCTTCACCTCTCCCCGTTTACGGGGAGAGGTCGACGCTTGAGCAAAGCGAAAGCGCCGGGTGAGGGGCAAATTCCGATACCAAAAAAGCCCCCCTCTCCCCGCAGGCGGGACGAGGGAGAAGACGATAGCCTGGTCCACAGCGACACCCAGTGCGCTCGCCCGCACAACCACGCTGCTGTGCTCGAAACAAAAGCGCGGGCCACACGGGCCCGCGCTTTCATTGGAAAGACTGTCCGCGACCGCGGGCAGCCCTATCCAAACCTCAGCCTCTGGTGTTCAGCCAGACCACCTTCTCTTCGGTGAAGTTCTTCAGCGCCGCGGTGCCACGCTCGCGGCCGAGACCGGAGTCGTGCGCGCCGCCCCACGGCAGGCGAACATCGGTATAGCCGAACGTATTCAGCCAGACCGTGCCCGCCTTCGCGCGGCGAGCGAAGTTCTGCAGCCGGGCGATGTCGCGGCTCCACGCACCCGCGGCAAGGCTGAACGCCGTGCCGTTGGCGATGCGCAGCGCATCGGCATCATCCTTGAACTTCACCACGCTCACCACAGGTCCGAAGATCTCCTCCTGCGAGATGCGCATCTCGTGTGCGACATCGGCGAACACCGTCGGCTGGATATAGAAGCCGCGGTTGCCGATCCGCTCGCCGCCGGTCGTAACGGTGGCGCCTTCCTTCCGGCCGATATCGACGTAACCGAGAATGCTGTTCATCTGCTTCTCGGAGATCACCGGGCCCAACATAGTCGAACGATCGGACGGATCACCGACCTTCATGGTCTTGGCGCGGGCCGTCAGTCGCTCGACAACCTCGTCATAGACCTTCTCGTGGGCGAGCACGCGCGAGCCTGCCGAACAGACCTGGCCCGCATTGAAAAACACGCCCGAAGCGGCCGCCTTGGTCGCTGCGGCAATGTCCGCGTCCTCGAAGATCACGTTGGCCGACTTGCCGCCGAGTTCGAGCGAGACGTGTTTGAAGTTGCTCGCGGCACCCTTCATGATTCCACGGCCGACACCGGGTGAGCCGGTGAAGGTCACCTTGTCGACGTCCGGGTGATTGACGAGCGCTTCGCCGACCACGCGGCCCGAACCCGCAACGACGTTGAACACGCCAGCCGGCAGGCCAGCTTCGAGTGCGAGTTCGGCGATCCGCAAGGCGGAGAGCGAGGTCAGTTCAGCCGGCTTCATCACCACGGTACAGCCACAAGCCAGCGCGGGAGCCAGTTTCCACATTCCGATCATCATCGGGAAATTCCAGGGCACGATCGCCGCGACCACGCCCACCGGCTCACGGACGGTGTAGGTCAGCGCGTCCTCACGCGCAGGGATCACCTCGCCGTGGATTTTGTCGGCCCATCCGGCGTAGTACGTCAGGGTATCGATCGCGGCGGGAAGGTCCTGCCGCAACACGGCCGAGATCGGCTTACCGGCATCGAGGCTTTCGAGCTCGGCCAGTTCGTCCTCGTGCTCTTTCATCAGGTCGACGAGCCGGAACAGGATTTTGCTCCGTTCGGCCGCACGCATCAGGCTCCAGGGGCCTTCGAACGCGCGCCGCGCTGCTGCGACGGCCCGCTCGACATCTTCCACGCCGCCTTCGGAGACGGTTGCGATCACCTCTTCGGTTGCAGGGTTGATGCTTCTGAAGGTCTTGCCGGACACGGAGGGGACGAGCTTGCCGTCGATGACGAGCAGTTTCTCCCTTGCCGAGACCCGCCTGATGAGCGATACGGCATCATAGTCATATGCTACCGACATCATATTCCTCCTTCTTGTTGTTCTTTAAGGTAGGAGCGTTTCTTCAATAAAAAATATGATATCTTGAGCAGGTCTGTTCCGTTCATATGAACAACCGTGCATAAGGACTGGTATTATGCTGCACATCGAGATCGAGCCGGTATGGCGGTTCCGAAAAGAGGGAAGCCCGCAGGCGGCGATCGTCATGCTCGGAATCCTCAATGAGATCCGGCAGACCGGGAAGCTCACGAGCGCGGCCTCGCATGCAAATCTATCGTACCGGCACGTGTGGAATCTGATCGAACAATGGTCGGCGTTCTTCGGCGCACCGCTCGTCGAGCGCCAGCGCGGACGCGGCACGACGCTGACGCCGTTCGGCGAAAAGCTCGTTTGGGCGGGACAGCGGCTCGAAGCGCGGTTGGGTCCGCAACTGCAGAACCTCGCGCAGGAGCTTGCGAGCGAGATCAAGCCTTTCCTGCATCAGCAGCCGTCGGTGATCCGCGTGCATGCGAGTCACGGCTTTGCGGTATCGAAGCTGCGCGAGATGCTCGACCGCCTGCCCGCCCTCGGCGTCGACCTGCGGTATGTCAGCAATCAGAATTCACTGGTCTCGCTTGCGCAGAATGCCTGCGATCTCTCCGGCGTCCATCTGCCGCGTGGCCCGTTGCGCGAGCAGAACATCCGATCCTGCCTGGAATGGCTTGATCCGCGCGAGGATCGCGTCATCAGCCTCGTGACCCGTGAGATGGGGCTGATGGTGAAGCGGGGCAATCCGCTCAACATCCATTCGCTGGAAGACCTCGTCGCGCGCAACGCGCGCTTCGTCAATCGCGACCACGATTCCGGCACCCGGCAGGTATTCAATCAATTGCTGGAATTGCACGGCGTCAATCCTTCCGCCTTGCACGAGACGCAACTGGAATTCACCCATGCGGCCGTGGCGGCCTTTGTCGCGAGCAACATGGCGGATGCGAGCTTCGGCGTTGAGGCGGCCGCGCGGCAGTTCGGGCTGGATTTCATCCCGTTGCTGACGGAGGACTATTTCTTCGTCTGCCATCGCGCCTTCCTCGATACACTGCCGATGCAGCATCTGCTCGATCTGATGAAGGGTGAGGAATTCCGGGATGCGATCGCCAACCTGCCCGGCTACAGCGCATCCAATCCGGGCCAGATCAGCGCCGTGAAGGACTTCTTCGAGTCGATGGCGGCCGAGCCCGGCGGAATCGTGGTGCCCGTTCCACGCCCGCCGAAAAAGACGGTGGCGAAGCGCGAAACGAAAAAAGAGACGAAGAAGAAGGTCGCGCGGCGCTAGCGCGGTTTCGCTTCTGGTGAAAGCGAGATCTGTCATGGCCGGGCTTGTCCCAGCCATCCACGTCTTCTTCTCTGAATCTCTAAAGACGTGGATACTTGGCATAAAGCCGGGCATGACGGGCGGCTGATTCCGTCTCAAGCAAATCTGCTCTAGCGCGGCAGCACCGACTGGAAGGCCGATTTGGCCGCCGACACCACGTCCTCGGCAACGGAGCTGTCGTCCTTCTTTGCCCGCAGATCGAGCGGGCGTTCCGGAATCTCCGCAGGCGGCACCAGATGCGACGCCCGCGCCTCAATGGCCTGCGGAACATCCGCTGAAGCCGCTGGCACCGGCGCAACGGCAGCCGGCGGCACCGGTCCTGACGGCGAAACCGCAACCTCTTTCACTTCCACCGGCGCCGGCATCGCGGCGGCGGGCGCCGTCACAACAGGCGATGTCGCGGGCGCAGAGCCCGTGGTCATAGATGGCGCAGCAGCAGGCACGGCACGGCGTTCCGGCACGCGGGCCGCCTGCTCCACGGGTTTCGGCTCGACTATTCTGGGCGCAGCCTTTGGCTCTGCCTTGGCCTCGGCTTTGGGCTCCTCGGTCCGTAGCCGCTCGATCGCAGCCCGCGCCAGATCGTTGGCATCGGAGCCATTCACACTCTCAGCCGACGCAGGAACACTTTTCGCACCCTTGGCAAGCGCATGTGCACGCGCTTCGGTCTCACGGCGTTCAGCGTCCCGTTTCTCCAGTTCCCGCCGCTCGGCAGCTTTCCGGGCCGTCTCCGCCTTTTCTGCAGATGCGCGGGCAGCCGCCGCCTTCTCGCTCGCAAGCCGCTCCGCAGCCGCCTTGGCGGCGGCCTTTGCGGTCGCCTCGGCCTTGGTCTCAGGCTTGGCTTCAGCCTTGGCCTCCTTGGCTGCAGCATCATCCTTGCGCGGCGTCTCAGGCGTGGCTACGGCCTGCGCAGGCGCAGCCGTTGCCACCGGGGGCTTTTCCGCCGGGGCTTTGTTGTTGATGTAGTTGGTGACGATGTAGGCGCCGACGACCGTCGCCACGATGGAGGGGATCACCTCCAGAATATATTTGGACAGAAATTTCTTGATCATCGCGGAATGTGCTCCCCGGGCCGGGCCTGCATGCGGGAACTTTTGGGCCGATTGAGGGATCAACTGCGACCACTCGGTGGCAGGCGGTCACGGTTTAGAATTCAACCGTCTGCCGGCGGGGTCAGGAACGCGGCCGGCCAAGAGCCGCTTGCAATTTTTTGCGCGGCTGGCGGAGCCAGGGGCGCGCCTTCCGCCATGTATCGACACCCAAGGTCGATACCCGCTTCGGGATGCGCAGCGGCCGCAACAGTCCCTCGATGGCCACGAGATTGAGCCGCATCAGCCGCGCCTCGCGATCCTGCACGCCATAGCTCAGGATCGCATGACGACCCGTCAGGCAGAGCCCTGCGCAATATTCGACGTCATCACCTTCGAAGGTGAAGGCAGGCGACATCCGCCGCAGCCGAAAATCATCGTCGAATTCGACCAGCCGATGCACGAAGGAACTGACGTGCCGCCAGTCCCGGCGCTGATGAACCACGCAGAGCCAGTTGTTGCCGCGATAGCGAACGAGAGGTGACGAACCGGCCCATCCTTCAAGCCGGCCGTAGCGGTCGAGGCGCACGCGGGAGAGGCTGCCGTTGCGATAGGAAAGGATCTCGGTCGGATCGACCCAGTAGATCCATTTGAGGTCGCCGCCGTCCACCAGCGGCATCCAGTTCTTCTCGCGGGACGAACCGGCCGGAGACGGCAGCAGATGCCATTCGACGACCTTGTGTCCCTGCAGCCGACAGAGCGCGATCTGGCAGACGAGCGGATCGTCGGCGAGCACCCACGTCGCGGTGAACCACCAGGCATCTTTCCAGCGAAACAGCCGACCATCCTCGAGCCGATTCCACGGGTTGCGATCGAGGCCGACAGCGCTGTCGTCGATCCGCTCGAACTGCGTGATGCGAAGTTCATCGTCCAGCCGGGCCAGCCAGTTGCCGGACTTGAAGCCGCCTTCCGGTGCGGTCAGCACGCGGCCATAGGAATCGAGCTCGTAATTGACCGAACGGATCAGACAGAAAAACCCCTCGTCGCTTGCCGCGATCGAGGGGTTGCAGATTTTGGGATCATGAGGCACCGCGAGCGGCACGATCGCCGCATCGCCGACAGTTGCAAGCCGAAGCTTTGGCGTGCGTGGCCTCATTTCCGATGATGCTGATTACATCGCCTTGACGATATTCTCCGTCATCTTCTTGGCGTCGCCGAGAAGCATCATGGTGTTGTCACGGTAGAACAGCGGGTTGTCGACGCCGGCATAACCGGAGGCGAGCGAGCGCTTGATGAACATCACCGTGCCTGCCTTCCAGACCTGAAGCACCGGCATGCCGTAGATCGGCGAGGACGGGTCTTCTTCCGCGGCCGGGTTGGTCACGTCGTTGGCGCCGATCACGAATGCGATGTCGGCCTGCGCGAACTCCGAGTTGATGTCCTCGAGCTCGAATACCTCATCGTAAGGCACGTTCGCTTCGGCGAGCAGCACGTTCATGTGGCCAGGCATACGGCCCGCGACCGGATGGATGGCGTACTTCACTTCCACGCCTTCCTTCTTCAGCATATCGGCCATTTCGCGCAGCGCGTGCTGAGCCTGCGCCACTGCCATGCCGTAGCCTGGCACGATGATGACCTTCTGCGCGTTCTTCATGATGAAGGCTGCGTCGTCGGCCGAACCGAGCTTGACCGGACGTGCTTCGCCGCCGCCCGCGGCAGCACCAGCCGCCGCAGCGTCGCCACCGAAGCCGCCGAGAATGACCGAGATGAACGAGCGGTTCATCGCGTGGCACATGATGTAGGACAGGATCGCGCCAGACGAGCCGACCAGCGCACCGGTGATGATCAGCGCCGAGTTGCCGAGCGTGAAGCCGATGCCGGCCGCGGCCCAACCCGAATACGAGTTCAGCATCGAGATCACGACGGGCATGTCCGCGCCGCCGATCGGGATGATCAGCAGCACGCCGAGCACCAGCGCGATGATGGTAATGAGCCAGAAGTCGACCGCGCTCTGCGAGGTGACGAGGCCGTAGATGAAGAACACCAGCGCGAGGCCGAGCACGATGTTGATGAGGTGGCGTGCCGGTAAAATGATCGGCGCGCCGCTCATGCGGCCCGACAGCTTGAGGAACGCGATCACCGAGCCGGTGAAGGTCAGCGCGCCGATGGCGACGCCGAGCGACATTTCAACGAGGCTCGATGCGTGGATGCTGCCATGGGTACCGATGTCGAAGGCGGTCGGCGCGTAGAACGCACCGGCTGCGACGAGCACCGCCGCCATGCCGACCAGCGAGTGGAAGGCCGCGACGAGTTCGGGCATTGCCGTCATCGGCACGCGGCGGGCGATCAGTGCGCCGATCGCGCCACCGATGGCGATGCCGAGCACCACCAAAATCCAGGCGGTGCCGCTTGCCGGCGGATGCGCCGCCAGCGTGGTTGCGACGGCGATGGCCATACCGACCATGCCGAGGAAGTTGCCTTGGCGCGACGATGCCGGAGAGGACAGGCCGCGCAGCGAGAGGATGAAGAGGACGGCTGCAACGAGGTAGAGCAGCGCCGAGAGATTCGCGTTCATAGGCCCGGCCCCACCTTACTTCTGCTTCTTCTTGTACATCGCCAGCATGCGCTGGGTCACAAGGAAGCCGCCAAAAATATTGATTGATGCGAAAACAAGCGCCACGAAACCGAAGGCGCGTGCCCAGAGCGGGCCGTTGTCATCACCGACAAGGGCGACGCCAACGGCAAGCAGCGCACCGACCACGATCACCGAGGAGATCGCGTTGGTCACCGACATCAGCGGCGTGTGCAACGCAGGCGTAACCGACCACACCACGAAATAGCCGACGAACACCGCGAGCACGAAGATCGACAGCCGGAATACGAACGGATCGACAACCTCAAGAGCATGCATGGCTGTATTCCTTATGCTTTCGGCTGGAAGTTCGGGTGAATGACGGCGCCGTCCTTGGTCAGGGCCGTGGCCTTGATCAATTCATCATCCCACTTCACGGCCAGCGACTTGGTTTCCTTGTCGAACATCGTTTCGATGAACGACTGCAGGTTGCGCGCATAAAGGCCGGAAGCCGAGGCCGCGACCCTGCCCGCGAGGTTGGTGAAGCCGATGATCTTCACGCCGTTGACCTCAGCGATCTCGTCGACCTTGGCGCCTTCGACGTTGCCGCCGCGCTCAACCGCGAGATCAACCAGCACGGAGCCCGGCTTCATCGATTTCACCATGTCGAGCGTGACCAGCTTCGGCGCCGGACGGCCCGGAATCAACGCGGTGGTGATGATGATGTCCTGCTTCTTGATGTGCTCGGCAGTAAGTGCGGCCTGCTTCGCCTGGTATTCCTTGGACATCTCCTTGGCGTAACCGCCGGCCGTCTGCGCGTTCTTGAACTCCTCGTCTTCAACCGCGAGGAATTTTGCGCCGAGGCTTTCGACCTGCTCCTTGGTCGCCGGGCGAACGTCGGTGGCGGTGACCGCTGCGCCAAGCCGGCGTGCGGTTGCGATCGCCTGCAGACCGGCAACGCCGACACCCATCACGAACACCTTCGCGGCCGGCACCGTGCCTGCTGCCGTCATCATCATCGGGAAGGCACGACCGAAAGCCTCCGCCGCCTCGATCACCGCGCGATAGCCCGCGAGGTTGGCCTGAGAGGACAGCACGTCCATCACCTGCGCGCGGGTGATGCGCGGCATCAGTTCCATCGCGAAAGACGCGACGCCGGCATCGGCCATTGTCTTCAGCGCGGCTTCATTGCCGTACGGGTCCATGATCGCGATCACGGCCGCACCCTTCTTGTAGGATGCAAGCTCGTTCGCCTGCGGACGGCGCACCTTGATGACGACGTCGGCATCCTTCACCGCATCGCCGCTGACCGTCGCGCCCACGGCCTCGAAATCCGAATCGAGCAGGCCCGATTTCAGGCCGGCGCCGGGTTCGATCGCAACGTCGATGCCGAGCGCCTTGAATTTCTTCACGGTATCCGGCGTCGCCGCGACCCGCGGCTCGGCCGCGTCTAGTTCCTTGGCAATCGCTATCTTCATAAAGCCTCCCGCGATCTCAGAGCTCGCGTCTGACCGGTGCTTGGCGCACCCCGACAACATGCAAAGGCGGCTTCCGCCGCCTCCTTCAATCCCGTTGATTATTCAGGGGAAATTCGAATTAGGTGAGGAAGATCGCCATCAGGACCAGCACCACGACCGTGGCGATGCCGGTGTACTTCATCAACTTCAGGAAATCTTCGTAGCTCTGCTCGTGCGCCGGATAGTCGTTCCCATCCGCGGTCGTGTAGGCCACCTCGTTGTGGTCCGCCATGATTGCCTCCAGCATCAAATTTTCTTGGGCAATACCGCACTTGCCGCGGCAGGGCAACGGCTTGGAGAGCTTGTTCTAGGCAAAAAGTTGAAGACCAGCCCTGCGTAAAAGCTTGCGGGGAATATGGCGGGCGGATCGCCGCCCGATCCGATGGGTCTCACCATCGGCCGGATATCGGATTCAGGACGCGGGCCAATTGTCTCGTATCCAGCGGATAAGCCCGTCTTCCCCCACCTCGCCAGCCGCAAGCGCAAAAATCATCGCTGCGGCATCGGCAGGCGGAGGTGAAAAGCGAACTTCGTTTTTTGCCAGAAACACCATCAGGCTCATGAACGAAATTCGTTTGTTTCCGTCCACGAATGCATGGTTTCTGGCCAAGCCAAAAGCATAGGCAGCGGCAAGCTGAGCCAAATCGGCTTGCTCATAGCGCCACTTGTTGATGGGGCGCTCCAAAGCGGAACGCAACATCCCTTCATCCCGCAAGCTGGCCGCACCGCCAAAACGGCGGAGCTGGCGGCTATGCATGGCAATTACCTGCTCATAGGTGAGCCAGAGCGGTTCGGAAACCTCAGCCACGCTCGCTTACTTCGCCAGAACCGCGAGTGTGTCCCGATATTCGTCCATGACCTCTTCGGCGATCTTCATCGTCTTCTCGAAGTCAGGATCGTAGGGAAGAGCCTGAAAGCCACCGCCCGGAAGCTCCGTAATATGGAGTGTCTGTCCGCGCTTAAGGTCGAGACGCTGCATCAATTCACGCGGCAGCAGAACGCCGTCAGAATTGCCGATCTTCTTGATCTCGATCTTCATGGCATGTCTCCACGGATAATGCTTAGGAGGCGTTATACATCTGTATAACGCCTCCTATCATTCTGTTCAACAAATGTTTTACGCGTCACGCTGCACCGCGCCCTATTTCATGGTCTCGAGTTCGTCGATCATGCCTTCGATCACTGAAAGACCGCCATCCCAGAAGGTCGGGTCTTTGGCGTCCAGCCCGAACGGCGCCAGCAGTTCGGAATAATGCTTGGTGCCGCCGGCCGCGAGCATGGCGAGATAGCGCTCGGCAAAGCCCTCCGCCGCGCGCTCGTAGACCGCATAGAGCGAGTTCACAAGGCAATCACCGAACGCATAAGCGTAGACGTAGAACGGCGAATGGATGAAGTGCGGGATGTACATCCAGAATGTCTCGTAGCCCGGCTTGATCTCGATCGCCGGCCCCAGGCTCTCGCCCTGCACCGACAGCCAGATCTCGCCGAGCCGCTCGGCGGTGAGTTCGCCCTCACGCCGCTCGGTGTGGACCATGCGCTCGAACGTGTAGAATGCGATCTGCCGCACCACGGTGTTGATCATGTCCTCGACCTTGCCCGCGAGCAGCGCCTGGCGCTGCTTGGCGTTCTTGGTCTGCGCGAGAAGACGCTTGAAGGTCAGCATCTCGCCGAACACGCTTGCGGTTTCGGCAAGCGTCAGCGGCGTCGGCGCCATCAGCGCACCGTTCTTCGCGGCCAGCACCTGATGCACCCCGTGACCGAGCTCGTGAGCAAGCGTCATCACGTCGCGCGGCTTGCCCTGATAGTTCATCAGCACATAGGGATGCGCCGACGGCGTGGTCGGATGCGAGAACGCACCCGGCGCCTTGCCTGCGCGCACCGGTGCATCGATCCAGCGATCATCGAAGAAGCGTTTCGCGATCGAGGCCATCTCCGGCGAGAATTCGCCATAGGCCTTGAGCACGGTCGCGCGCGCATCGCCCCAGGCGATATTGCCAGCGGCCGCGAACGGCAGCGGCGCGTTGCGGTCCCAATGCGGCAGCTTCTTCTTTTTGAACCACGACGCCTTCAGCGCGTAGTAGCGATGCGAGATGCGCGGATAGGCGGCGCGCACCGAAGCCACGAGTGCATCCACCACCTCGCGCTCGACACGATTGGCGAGGTGGCGCGAGTCCGCGACATCCTGAAAGCCGCGCCAGCGGTCGGAAATTTCCTTGTCCTTGGCGAGCGTATTGGTGATGAGCGCAAAGGTGCGCTCATTCGCCTTGAAGGTTTTCGCCAGCGCCTGCGCCGCCGTTTTGCGCTTCGCGGGTGCGCGATCCTGCAGGAAATTCAGCGTCGGCTCGATCGCCAGTTCCTTCGCACCGACCTTGAAGCGCAGGCCCGCGATGGTCTGGTCGAACTGCCTGTTCCAGGCGCCATAGCTCGTCGTCGATTTCTCGTGAAAGAGCTGCTCGATGCGGTCCTCGAGCTGATAGGGCTTGTCCTTGCGGATATCCTCGAGCCAGGGCCGGTAATAGCCCAGCGCCGGCACCTGCATCGCCTGTTCGATCAGATCGTCGTCGATGCGGTTGAGTTCGAGCGTGAAGAACAAGAGATGCGTCGAGGCATTGGTGAGGCGCTCGGACACATCGCCGTAGAATTTCGAGATTGCGGGATCGACGGTGTCGCCCGCATGCACGAGTCCTGCGTAGGAAATCAGCCGACCCGCGAGATCGTCGATCGCCTCATAGGCCTTCACCGCTTCCGCAAGCCACTCACCTGCGCCTGGCTGCGACAGCCTCGCCGCGATCTTGCCTTTGTAGGCGGCCTCGAACTCCACGCAATCCGCATCGAGCTTGTCGAGGTCGCGCGCAATCTCCGGCGCAGTGATCGAGGCATAGAGGTCGCCGAGATTCCACTCGGGAAGCTTTGGCGTTTTCGCGCTCGGCGATTTCTTCGCAGCCACTGATTTCGCAGACATCGATTTCGCAGGCTTGGCCGCCTTCTTCGTCTTGACGGATTTGCGCAAAGCGGAGGACGAGCGTGCAGCCATGTTTCCTACCTGTTTGTTTCGTGTCGGGTGACGGCGTTGTGGACAACCGCCAACTCTTAAGAGGGTGTTAATCGGCTTCGGCGAGAGTGCCCCGATTCGAGACAGATAAACCTGCTAACCGGGGAATTCCATGGCCGCCACTATTCTGATTGCCGATGACGATGCCGTCCAGCGCCGTTTGCTGGACAACATGGTGCAGCGTTGCGGCTATCGGACCATCGTCGTCGAGAGCGGCGACGCGGCGATGACGGTGCTGGCAGATGAAACGCAACCGATCGACGCCGTCGTGCTCGACCTCGTGATGCCGGGCCTCGACGGCCTCGGCGTGCTGGCGCGAATGCGCGACGCTTCGCTGCATGTGCCCGTCGTGGTGCAGACCGCGCATGGCGGTATCGACAACGTGGTCTCCGCCATGCGCGCGGGCGCGCATGATTTCGTCGTCAAGCCGGTCGGCATCGAGCGGCTGCAGGTCTCCTTGCGTAACGCGCTTGATGCGAGCGCGCTCAAGGGTGAACTGCAGCGCATCCGTCATTCGCGCGAAGGCCGCCTCACCTTCAAGGACATCGTGACGCGCTCGGAAGCGATGGCCCATGTACTTGCGATCGGCCAGAAGGCCGCAGCCTCCGCCATTCCGGTGCTGATCGAAGGCGAATCCGGCGTCGGCAAGGAATTGTTTGCGCGCGCCATTCATGGCTCCTCGGAACGCGCGAGCAAGCCGTTCGTCACCGTCAATTGCGGCGCGATCCCCGACAATCTCGTGGAATCAATCCTGTTCGGCCACGAGAAGGGCGCGTTCACCGGCGCGACCGAGCGGCATGCCGGAAAATTCGTCGAGGCCTCCGGCGGCACGCTGTTCCTCGATGAGGTCAGCGAATTGCCCCTGACAGCACAAGTGAAGCTCCTGCGCGCCCTGCAGCAGGGCGAGGTCGAGGCGGTCGGAGGGCGGAAGCCCGTGAAGGTCGATGTCCGCATCATCTCGGCGACCAACCGCAACCTTCTGAACCATGTGAAGGCCGGGCACTTCCGCGACGACCTGTTCTACCGCCTGCATGTGCTGCCGCTGACGATCCCGCCACTGCGGGCGCGGCGCGAGGACATTCCGCATCTCTTGCGACATTTCCTTGCGCGCTTCGGCGCCGAGGAAAACCGCGCCATTGCCCGCGTCAGTGCCGGTGCGATGGAACGTCTCGTCACCGCGGACTGGCCGGGTAACGTCCGCCAACTCGAGAATGCCGTCTATCGCGCCGTGGTGCTCTCCGATGGTGATGAGCTGCGGGCCGAAGATTTCCCCGCCATCGTCGGCACCGATGCAATCGGTGAGGAAAGCCCGATCCCTGCGGCCGAAGCGCTCACCCTGCCCCAGCCCTCGCGGGTCCCCGGCCAGGACATTCCGATTGCGCCCGCACAACCGGTCCCGGCCATGCTGCCGCACGGCAACCTCTCGATGCTCGACGAGCAGGGCGAAACCCGTCCGCTGGAAGAGATGGAGGCCGAGATCATCCGCTTTGCGGTGTCGCATTATCGCGGCCAGATGTCGGAAGTCGCGCGTCGGTTGAAAATCGGCCGCTCGACCCTCTATCGGAAGATGGACGAGATCGGCGGCGCGGCCAGTAAAGCCGAAGTCTCCTGATCGTCGCACACCATCGGCGGACCGTTGCCGCGCGGTGACAGCGCGAGCGAAAGCGTACGTGAGCCCATCTGCGTGAGGTCAGTTTCGCGTGACATCACCCGCCGTGAACTAGGCGCATGGCACCGGTGCGTGTACACTTCATCGACGGTGCGATGAATCGGTCGGGCACGTTGCAGCGGCGGGATAATCCGGCCATGCCGAATTTTGCCTCATAGAAGTGCCCGAATGAGACAATCTTGCTGTTCCGGCCGGGACAGCCTTGCTCAGGGAACTCGATAATGCATGACCTCTCGACTGGCCGCAGCGGTTACGATCGCATGCTGGCAGCCGTAGCAGCGACGTTTTTGCTCGCAGGGACCGTAACGTTCGCCCATGCCGAGCCGGCGTCGGAAGCAGCCATCAGCGCCGCAGTTCCCATGCCCGATACCTCGCTCGTGCCGCCGCCCACCGCGGCCGACGTCAAGCTCGATGCGGTCAAGCCCGCAGCCAGCGCGCAGAACGAGGCCGTCGAGGCTGCAAAACCGGCTGCCACTGAGCCGGCAAAATCTGAAAGTGCAGAAACCAGGACCCCTGCTCCGGCGGCACCGGCAGCCGAGGCAGCAAAGAGCGAACCTGCCAAATCGGAAGCAAGCAAGTCCGAGGCGCCCGCGCCTGCCGCGACCAATTCTGACGCCGCCAAGGCACAGACGCCTGCCACGACGGCCGAACCCGCCGTTGCCGCGCTCGATCCCTTCGGCGAAGCGCTGCGCGATCTGATCGCGGCCAAGGGCGCCAAATATTTCGATCGCAAGAAAGAGCGCGCCGCGGTCGAGGCGTTCTACAAGGACCGCAACTACGCGCCGCTGTGGACCAAGGGTGCCGCAGCAAGCCCGCGCGCAAGCGAGGCGATCGCGCGGCTGAAGAAGGCCGACGAGGACGGGCTTGATGCCGGCGACTATCCGATTCCGGATTTCGCCGCGGCCACGACCCCCGAGGCACAGGCCGACGTCGAGCTGCGGCTCACTGAGAGCGCGCTCGATTATGCCCGCCATGCCCAGAGCGGCCGCATGCACTGGTCGCAGGTGTCCGGCGACATCCAGTATCCGGATCACACGCCGGATCCGACCGAGATCCTCATCAACATCTCGACCGCGCGCAATGCCGGCGCGGCCCTTGAGACCTACAATCCGCCGCACAAGGCCTTCCAGCAATTGCGGGCGAAGCTCACCGAACTGCGCGGCGATACCGACGAAAGCCACAAGATCGCCGATGGTGAGACGCTGCGCTTCGTCAAGGCAACCAAGAAGAACCCGAACCCTACCGTCATGGAAGATGCGCGCGTGCCGGCACTGCGCGCCAAGCTCGGCATCACCGAGAACGCCAGCGACACCCATTACGATGCGACCGTTGCCACTGCCGTGCGCAAATTCCAGGCCGCGAACGGTCTCAAGGCCACCGGTGTCCTCGACAAGCAGACGCTTGCCGCACTGAACGGGCCGAAGAACGATCGCAAGATCGACATCGTCCGCGTCAATATGGAGCGCTGGCGCTGGCTGCCGCGCGACCTCGGCGCCAAGGCGCTGGGCGATGCCTATGTCGTTCTCAACATTCCCGACTATTCGCTCAAGCTGATGCACAACGGCGCGCCAGTGTGGAAGACGCGCGTCGTGGTCGGCAAGCCGGGCAAGCATGCGACGCCCGAGCTCACCGAAACCATGAAGTACATCACGGTCAATCCGACCTGGAACGTGCCGCCGTCGATCATCTACAATGAGTATCTGCCGGCCCTGCAGCAGGACCCGACCGTGCTCGAGCGCATGGGCCTCAAGCTGCAGCGCAATCCCGATGGCACCATCCGCATCTCGCAGCCGCCGGGCGAGCGCAACGCGCTGGGCCGCATCCGCTTCAACTTCCCGAACAAGTTCCTGGTCTATCAGCACGACACGCCGGACAAGCATCTGTTCGCGAAAACCGAGCGTGCCTTCAGCCACGGCTGCATGCGCGTGCAGAACCCCGATCAGTATGCGGCAAACCTGCTCAGCATCGCGCTGCCGAAGGACCACTACACTCCGGAGAAGATCCGCGGCATGTACGGCCGCAGCGAGATCAACATCAACTTCCCGACCCCGATCCCGGTCAACATCGTCTACCACACTGCTTTTGTGGATGACGCGGGAGTGCTGGAATTCCGCAAGGACATCTACGGCCGCGATGCGCGGATGATCTCGCTGCTCAAGGGCAGCGGCAAGAATCTCGAAGCTGTGGTCGCGCATTCCCAGCCGAACTATGTGAAGCCGACCAACAACATCAACATTCCGGGTGACGGCTACGCGGATCGCTCGTCCGGGCCGAATTTCTTCGAGTTGTTGTTTGGTGGCGGCCGCAGCGCCCAGGTCGAGCAGGAACCGCGCCGCCGGCGCCAGCAGCAGCGTTATTAAGGCTTCGGCTTAAAATTTTTCACTGCGGGTTCCCCGGCTGGAGCCCTCACTTTGGCAATAAAATCAGGGCTCCGCTGCAAAGCGGGGCCCTTCGCATTAACCCTGACGGCAAGGCGGATATATCTGCCGGCCACTTTTTGCCATACTCAGCCCGTTAGCTCTCAATCGCGTGATCGGGGATGGGCATAAATCTCCATTAACCGAGCAGAGTTACACACGATTCATCATCTCCGCTGCGTGGGGTAGCGGAGACCTTCGATCCAAGTTCCGACGGGACGGTAAGTGGCGGGCGATCATCCACGCGGCATCAGGCATTTGTCTGCGCGGCACTCCTTGCGAGTGAGCGTTGCGGCGACGCTTCTGTTGTTCGCAGGCGCCGGCGTCGTGCATGACGCGACCGCAAGCAACGACACCCGCACGCTGTCCTTCCATCACACCCATTCCGGCGAAGACCTCACCGTCACCTTCAAGCGCAACGGCCGTTACGATTCCGACGCGCTGAAGAAGCTCAATCACTTCCTGCGCGACTGGCGAAGCCAGGATTCGACCACGATGAACCCGCATCTGTTCGACATCCTGTGGGAGGTCTATCGCGACGTCGACGGCAAGCAGCCGATCCAGATCATCTCCGCCTATCGCTCGCCCAAGACCAACGCCATGCTGCGCCGCCGCTCGGCACATTCGGGCGTTGCGCGCTTCAGCCAGCACATGCTCGGCCATGCGATGGACTTCTTCATTCCCGGCGTACCGCTCGAGAAAATCCGCTTCGCCGGACTTCGCCTGCAGCGTGGCGGCGTCGGCTTCTACCCCTCATCCGGCTCGCCGTTCGTGCATCTCGACACCGGCAGCGTGCGCCACTGGCCGCGCATGACCCACGACCAGCTCGCGCGCGTGTTCCCGGACGGTAAGACCGTGCATCTGCCGACCGATGGCCGCCCGCTCAAGGGCTACGATGTCGCGCTTGCCGAAATCCAGCGCCGCAAGGGCGACGAGACCACCTCGACCAAGACACGCAGCCTGCTCGCCTCGCTGTTCAAGGGAAAACAATCGGCAGAGGATGACGAAGAATCCTCCGCCGCAACCTCAACCCCGGCCGCTGAGCCCGCAGCGGCCACCTCCGCCAAGCCGAGCGTGATCGCATCGGCCGCCGAGAAGGTGAAGGACAAGATCGCCGAAATGGTGCCGATGCCGCGCGCCCGTCCGGTCCGCACCGCAAGCTACCGCGTCGCCTCCGCCGATCCGGCCGAGCTTCCGGTCGCTATTCCCGCAAAACCCACCGCCAGGCCTGTTGCCGCCAATCGTCCTCTGACGATTGCCCAACTGATCGAAGCGCGCGTTGCGTGGGATGACGAGGCGATGACGCCGAAGGCCGCGTCAGCCGAACAGGTCGCGGCGCTTCGCGCACGCCATGCCACGCACGAAGACCCGCAGACGACTGCGACGCTTTCACCGAACGTCAGCGCGGCGATGGCCTATGCGTCGCCGCAGCTTCTCGACCGCAGCAAAGTCGTCGCCGCGAGCGCGCCACTGCCGGCGTCGCATCTGTCGACCGTCGGTGAGGCGGTTGCGGTCCGTGCCACCACGATCACCGGCAAGATGCTGGATAGCGATGCCCGTTCGCCGACGGTGATGCTGCGCCTCGCCAACGCCGATCAGGCAAGCGACATCTGGCTGCGCGCCATGATCCATGCGCCTCGCGCCAACCGCGCACTCTCCGCCTCCGTGATGGGCGATCCTGACATGACGGCGATGAGCGCGCATTTCGTGAAGCCCGCGCGCGCGGTGACAATGACCTTCTCGCGCGATGGCGAGACCGGCCCGGCTTGCGATCATTTCAGCGGTCAGGCGATCGCCGCGATGCCGACGACGACCTTCATGCACACCGCCTCGCTGCGGTAAGCCCCATTTACAGAGTGTCATGCGCGGACTTGATCCGCGCATCCATCTTTTGATGGATTGCCGGGTCAAGCCCGGCAATGACGATTTTGGAATGTGGGACTAGCTAGGCCAACCTGAGACTTCGCCCAAGCCTCACAGCATGCCGAGCGCCTGCATGTAGGTCTCGAGGATGGTTTCCTGCTCCTCGCGCTCGTTGGCGTCCTGCTTGCGCATGCGCACGATGGTGCGCAGCGCCTTGACGTCGAAGCCGTTGCCCTTGGCCTCGGCGTAGACGTCGCGAATGTCGTCGGAGATCGTCTTCTTCTCTTCTTCCAGCCGCTCGATGCGCTCGATGATCGCCTTGAGCTGATCCTTGGCGAAACGGTGGGCGACGTCTTCCTTCGCGGCGGCGGCTGTGGCCATCGTCAACTCCTGAACTTTGATGGGGTGGCGCCGGCCGGTCGGCAGAGCGTCTTGCGGGCGTCACACTCATCCACGCGGCGAGGTTGCGTCAAGGCAAGCAGCCGCGCCGTCCACAATGCCCACAGGCCTGTCGACGGACGCGATAAAAGTGTTGCGATGGAGAAGGCTTGAGCGGCGTGCGCCGCCCTTAGTGGCTGGCGGCGGCCTGTTTCATCGCCGCGACCTGCTCGGGTGTCGCCTCGGTCTGATACTTCGCCTTCCAGGTCTCATAGGGCATGCCGTAGACCGCCTCGCGCCCCTCGTCCTTGGTCATCGGCACGCCGCGCTCGTCGGCCGCGTCCTTCATCCAGTTCGATAGACAGTTGCGGCAAAACCCCGCCAGATTCATCATGTCGATGTTCTGCACGTCGGTGCGCCTCTGCAGATGTGCGACCAGACGGCGGAAAACGGCTGCCTCGAGCTCGGTCTGCGTTGCTTTATCGATTGCCATGACGCTCCTCGTTCTCCGGCCGCGGCCTGATGGCCCTGCAGCCTCTTTGGGTCTGACCTTAAGAGATAGACCGGGCAGCCGATTTTACCAGTCCCGGCCCGCCGCTCCAGTTGGAATCCGTGCGGCAGTTGAGATAGCTTGGCCCCGCTGAAATGAACATGCGGTTGTTTGCCTTGCGTTTTGCTCTTCCCCTCCTTGTGGGATCCCTCCTTGCCGTGCCTGCGCTGTGCGCCTTCCCCGCACCGGCGCACGCCGACTTCCGCCTGTGCAACAACACATCGAGCCGGGTCGGCATCGCGCTCGGCTACAAGGACGCGGAAGGCTGGGTGACGGAGGGGTGGTGGAATATCTCCTCCCACGCGTGCGAAACCCTGCTCAAAGGCACGCTGGTGGCGCGCTATTATTACATCTACGGCCTCGATTACGACCGTGGCGGCGAATGGTCCGGCCAAGCCTTCATGTGCTCGCGCGACAAGGAATTCACCATCAAGGGCACCGACAACTGTCTCGCCCGCGGTTACGACCGTACCGGCTTCTATGAAGTCGATACCGGCGAGCAGCGCTCCTGGACCGTGCAGCTCACCGAAGCCGGCGAGCAGAACGTGCCGCGCATGCAGCCGACCCTGCCCGGCCTGCCGAACGCGCCCGGCGCCGGCCAGCCCGGCGGCACATTGCCGCCACCCGCACCACTGCCCACGCCGGGAACCGGAAAAAATCAATGAGACGGCTGCGCCGCGTTCGCATTCTCGCAACCCTCGGGCCTGCGTCGTCCGACAGCACGACCATTCGCAAGCTGTTCGAGGCGGGGGCGGATGTTTTCCGCATCAACATGAGTCACACCTCGCATGACAAGATGCGTGAGCTCATCGCGACCATTCGCAATATCGAGGCAAGTTATAATCGCCCGATCGGCATTCTCGTCGATCTGCAGGGCCCGAAGCTGCGGCTTGGCACCTTCAAGGAGAGTGCGGCGATCCTCGCCAACGGCCAGAGCTTCGTGCTCGATTCCGATCCCGCGCCGGGCGATGCCACCCGCGTCCACCTGCCTCATCCGGAAATCCTGCGCGCCCTGAAGGAAGGCGACGCGCTGCTGATCGACGACGGCAAGCTGCGGCTCATCGCGGAAGAGACCTCACCCCAGCGCGCGGTGACGCGCGTCGTGATCGGTGGGCGCATCTCCGACCGCAAGGGCGTGAGCCTGCCCGATACCGACCTGCCGGTCTCGGCAATGACCGCGAAGGACCATGCCGACCTTGCCGCTGCACTCGAAGCCGGCACCGACTGGATCGCGCTCTCTTTCGTGCAGCGCGCCGACGATGTGCACGAGGCACGCCGCATCGTGCGCGGCCGCGCCGCGATCATGTCCAAGATCGAGAAACCGCAGGCGATCGACCGCCTTGCCGACATTATGGAAGCCTCCGACGCCATCATGGTGGCGCGCGGCGATCTTGGCGTGGAAATGCCGGTGGAGCGCGTGCCCGGCCTGCAGAAGCAGATGACGCGCATGGCACGGCGCATGGGCAAGCCGGTGATCATCGCCACGCAGATGCTGGAATCGATGATCGCCTCGCCAGTGCCAACCCGTGCCGAAGTCTCCGACGTCGCGACTGCCGTGTTCGAGGGCGCCGACGCGGTGATGCTGTCGGCGGAATCGGCGGCGGGCAAATATCCCTCCGAGGCCGTGATGATGATGGATCACATCGGCGAGGAGGTGGAGCGCGATCCGACCTTCGGCAGCGTGATCGACGCCCAGCGCCCCGATCCAGAAGCCACCGCAGGCGATGCCATCGCCGAAGCCGCGCGGCGGATTGCCGAGACGCTGCATCTGCCCGCAATCATCTGCTGGACCAGCTCCGGCTCGACGGCGATGCGGGTCGCGCGCGAGCGGCCGCGCTGCCCAGTCGTTGCCATCACGCCGAACGCCACGGTCGCGCGCAAGCTCGCACTGCTATGGGGCGTACACTGCGTCGTCGCCGAGGACGCCCACGATTCCGACGACATCATCCACCGCGCGGGCCGCATCGCCTATCGCGACGGGTTCTGCAAGGCGGGCGAGCGCGTCATCGTCGTGGCGGGCGTGCCGTTCGGAACGCCCGGCACCACCAACATGGTACGGATCGCGACCATCGGCTCGGACGCCGACGCCAATCTGTGACTCCGACGGCCTTAGTCGAGAGAACTTTTTTCATAACAGATCGTCATGCGCGGACTTGATCCGCGCATCCATCTTTAGAAAACATTCCTGATGGATTGCCGGGTCATAGGCGAGCGGAAGCGACGCCGTTCTTCGAACGGCTATGCCCGGCAATGACGCATCGATAGCTTTGGCCGATCCGTAAAACGCTTCGAGGAGCCCACGGAAGGGCTTAGATATCCCGGCCTTCGACCTTTTCCGTCAGCGTCTTGACCATCTCCGGCACCTTCTCCAGATGCGGATTGATAGCAAGCGCTCGGCGGAAGGCATCGAGCGCGCGTTTGTTGTCGCCGGTCTCTTCCAGAATGAGGCCGAGCCCCGCCAGCGCCGCGAAGTGGCGCGGCTCGCGGCGCAGCACTTCCTGAATATCCTCCATGGCACGGACGTAATCGTTGCCCATGTAGTGCAGCGTCGCGCGCCTGTTCCAGGCTTCCACATAATCGGGCCGCAGCTTGATGATGGCATCGAGCAGCTTCAACGCGACGTCGGACTCCTTCTTCTCGACGGCGACGCGGGCGCGCGCCATCAGCAGCGCGACGGTGTCGCTCGGCGTCTTCATCCAGATCGCCCAGATCCGTGCTTCGACCGCGCGGGCACTGTCTTCATCGGGCGCGGCTCTCAGCGCCTCGAACAACACATCGAGATTCTTGACGTGTGAATTGACAGGCGGGAGTTTCTTCGGCGCTTCCGGCGGCCGCTGCTTCAGGCGGGATTCGGCATGCGCTACCACAGGCGCAACAGCAATGGCCGCGGCGAGGGCAAGTCCGGCTAAGACGTTGACGGCAGCATGCTGGCGCAAGGTCATAAGTGAATTTTAGACACGCAAACCGCCGCCTGCAAAGGGCAAGCGGCGCCAAACAATTGTGATGAGTTTGGGAACGCCGGACAGGTTCCGGCAGCGGTCAGGCGCTTAGCCCTGACGCGCCTTGAAGCGGCGCTGGACCTTGTTGATCACGTAAACCCGGCCCTTGCGACGGACCAGACGGTTGTTGCGGTGACGGCCACGGAGCGACTTCAGCGAGTTACGGACCTTCATGGGACAATGCTCTTGCGAAAGGCCGTTCAACAGGCCGAGTTGCATCAGATTTTTTCTATGGGCGCCCGGGCGGACAGGCCGTCGCCGGGATGGCCGGTTTCTAGAGACCACCGGGCGGAATGTCAATGCAATCAAGGCGTTTTCGCCCCGTAGAAGGACCAAAACCCGTCCATTTTCGCTCTTTCACCCTCTGAATCGTTGGAAAACCTGAGATTCTCAAGTTCAGGGCATAGCCTCCCTGGCCCGCGCAGCGGCAGCGGCCCTGCCCAACCGGGAGAGATGTGTGGCGAGGAACTCGATCAACGCCTCGACCCGCGCGGGCCGCGGACCGCCCGGCGGCATCACCAGATGCACCGCGCCCTCGGCCTGCTTCCAGCCCTTGAGGACCACCTCGACCTGCTTTTTGGCGATCGCCTCACCGATAATGAAGTCGGGCAGATCGGCAATGCCGTAACCGGCGAGCAGCGCAGGGATTACCGCTTCGCCATTATTGACCCGCAGCGGCCCCGACGGCCGCACCGACACCTCTTCGCCTGCGGCGTTGGCGTAGTGCCAGACATCCGGCGTTGTCCGGTAGGCGTAGCTGAAGCAGCGATGCTGGGCGAGATGCATCGGGTGCGTCGGCCGGCCGTACTTCTTCAAGTAAGACGGCGCCGCGACGGTATAGGCCGGCATCGGGCAGAGCCGCCGCGCCACCAGCGAGGAATCCGGCAGCCGCGCGATCCGCACGCCGATGTCGAACCCCTCCCCGATCAGATCGACCATCGCATCGCTCAGATGCAGATCGATCGACACATCGGGATATTGCGCGAGAAACTCCGGCAGCAGCGGTGCGATCACGCGCTGGCCGAACGTCATTGGCACGGCGAGCCGCACCACGCCCCGCGGCGCCGCGGCCTGCGACAGCGCTTCGTTCTCCACCGCTTCCGCATCCGCCAGGAGTTGCGCCGCGCGTACCGACAGCGCACGCCCGGCATCGGTCAGCGCCAAACGGCGCGAACTGCGGTTGAACAACCGCGCACCTAATCGCTCCTCCAGTCGGCTGACCGCCTTGGAGACGGTGGCCTTCGAGAACTTGAGTTCGCGCGCAGCAGACGCGAAGGAGCGCAACTCCACCACCTTGGCGAAGATCGCCATCGCCTCGAAATCGGGAAGTTTTGCCACCGCTCTTTCTCCATGCCACGCCGGCGTGCCATAACTCCCACAGGTTTATTTTTAGAAACGATGAATTTCAATAGTTTCTATTTTTAGATCATACGAAGCGGCCTAGATCATCCTCATCGAAATCGCTGACCCCAGCCAACGGAGGATGACATGATCGAACTGCGTCCCTTCAATTCGCTCGGCGGTGCCAACCACGGCTGGCTCAACGCCAAGCATCATTTCTCGTTTGCGAGCTACTATGACCCCGACCGCATGAGCCATGGCGCACTGCGCGTCTGGAACGACGACGAGATCGCGCCGAATTCCGGCTTCCCGCCGCACCCGCATTCCGACATGGAGATCATCACCTATGTCCGCGAAGGCGCGATCACCCATCAGGACAGCCTCGGCAACAAGGGGCGGACCGAGGCGGGCGACGTGCAGGTAATGAGCGCGGGCTCCGGCATCCGGCACGCCGAATATAACCTCGAGCCGGTGACGACCCGGATCTTCCAGATCTGGATCGAGCCGACCGAGCAAGGCGGCCAGCCCTGCTGGGGCGCCAAGCCGTTCCCGAAGGGCAACCGCTCCGGCAGGTTCGTGACACTCGCAAGCGGCTTCAAGGATGATGCCGACGCGCTGCCGATCCGTGCCGAGGCGCGGGTGCTCGGCACCACGCTCAAGGCCGGCGAGAGCGCCGATATCACGCTCGGCGATAACCACCAGGGTTATCTCGTGCCCGCAACCGGCGCGGTCGAAGTCAACGGCGTGCGCGCCAATGCCCGCGACGGCGTGGCCATCAGCAATGAGGCGGCGCTGCGCATCACCGCGCTCGCCGATACCGAGCTCGTACTGGTGGAGACGGCGCAATGATCGATCTGCTGATCGTGATGCCCGTCGTCACTGCAAGCATCCGCAACCTGTTCGGGCGCGCGCTGGTCTGCCGCTCCCACCTGCAACGCTAACCGACATGTCGTGGCCTCCGTGGCCACGACATCCTCCTCATTCAACCCCAGCATCTTCATGGAGAACTTCCGATGACCAAGGTCCTCGTTCTTTATTATTCCGCCTACGGCCACATCGAGGCGATGGCCAATGCCGTTGCCGAAGGCGCGCGCGAGGCCGGCGCCAGCGTCGACATCAAGCGCGTGCCTGAACTGGTGCCCGCTGAAGTCGCCAAGGCCGCGCATTTCAAGCTCGATCAGGCCGCACCGGTCGCAAAGGTCGAGGATCTTGCGAATTACGACGCCATCATCGTCGGCACCGGTACGCGCTTCGGCCGCATGTCGTCACAGATGGCAAACTTCCTCGATCAGGCCGGCGGCCTGTGGGCCAAGGGCGCACTGCACGGCAAGGTCGGCGGCGCATTCACTTCGACCGCGACCCAGCACGGCGGCCAGGAGATGACGCTGTTTTCGATCATCACCAACCTTCTGCATTTTGGCATGGTGGTCGTCGGTCTCAACTACGGCTTTGCCGGACAGATGGGCGTGAAGGAAGTGACCGGCGGCGCACCTTACGGTGCGACCACGATCACTGATGGCGACGGCTCGCGCTTGCCAAGCGAGAACGAACTCAATGGCGCGCGCTATCAGGGCCGCACCATCGCCGAGACGGCGAAGAAACTGCACGGGTAAGCATCAGCTCCAAACCCTAAAGTCATTGCCGGGCTTGACCCGGCAATCCATCTTGAAAAGAAGCATTTCTTGTTCGATGGATGCCCGGGTAAGCCCGGGCATGACGGTCTTTTTGCGCGACACCTCCCGTGCCACGCAACGCCGAATAGCTACGCCGCCCTGCCGAAGGCCTTGCGCAATTCGCCCTTGGCGGCTTCCAGCTTCTTGCGGCGCGTGGCCGGCAGGTTCTTGCCCGCACGGTTGATGTAGAACACCAGCATCGACATCGCCGAGCGATACGGATCGCTCTTGCGCCGATGGCTTTCCTCAGCCGAGCGTTTCAGCGAGCGCGCGATCGCCTTCGGGCTATCCAGCTTGAAGACATTCTTCTTCAGATCGAAGGCGTCGCTTTTCTCGGTCACGTGCTTCGACCATTTCTTCACAGGCCGCTTAGCATGATGCGTCTTGGCATGACGCCCACTGCTCTTGCGCGCACCCGCCCGCCTCGCTGTGGATTTACTACTTGCTTTGCGCGCATGAGTGCCACGCGATTTTGATGACGCCGTTCGTTTGCGCCGTGTCACGGTTTTTGCCATGGTTTGCGTCCTTCCGCGAATGGAACGACGCTTCAACGCGGCACCCGGTATCAGGTTCGGCTTTCGTAAAACGGACTTTCCATGACCATCAAAGCTTTCGTCTTCGACGCCTACGGCACACTCTACGATATCCAGTCCGTCGCCACCGTGACCGAGGAGGCTTTCCCCGGCTATGGCGACATCATCACGCAGATCTGGCGCATGAAGCAGCTCGAATACACCTGGCAGCGCAGCATGATGCAGCGCTACGCAGATTTCTCCGTGGTGACGCGGGAATCGCTCGTCTACTCGCTGAAGCTGCTCGGCCTCACATATTCCGATGATGCGTTTGAACGCATCATGGACAAGTATGTCCATCTCGACCTGTATCCGGATGCCAAGGCGGCACTCGCAGCGCTGAGCGGCTACAAGCTCGCCATTCTCTCGAACGGCAGCAGCGGGATGCTGAACGATCTCGTGAAGAATACCGGCCTCGACCAGGTGCTCGATGCCACCATCAGCATCGACAGCGAGCGCATTTTCAAGCCCGCACCGCAGGCCTACACGCTGATCGAAAAGAAACTCGGCATGAAGCCGAGCGATGTGATGTTCGTCTCGTCAAATCCGTTCGACGTCGCGGGCGCGAAATCCTTCGGCCTCAACGTCGCGTGGATCGAGCGGGTCACGCCGCAGGCGATGGCAGCCGAGTTCAAGCCCGGCGCTCCGGTTGCGCCCGTTACGATGTTTAAGGCCGTACGCACGCAGATGGACGAACTGGGATTTTTACCGGACCACCGTATCCGCGCCCTTGCCGAGTTGCCGAAGGTCGTCGGAAAATAAGCCGCTGCGCTCAGCTTTTGAAATACGGCTCGACGGTGCCGGAGAATTTCATCGTCACCGGATTGCCGTGACGATCCTTGGCCGAGCCGACCGCCATCCGTACCCAGCCCTCGCTGACGCAATATTCCTCGATGTTGGTCTTCTCGACGCCCTTGAAGCGTATGCCGATATCGCGCGACAGAACCTTCTCGTCGTAGAACGGGCTGTTCGGATCGACCGACAGACGGTCGGGAAGCTCATCGCTCATCTTGAATTGCCTCTAAACTTTGAAACCTTCGTGCCATCACATCGCGCACCGCGCATGACGGTCTTGCGCCGCGTCCTGCCGTTACGCACCGCAACGGTAAATGTCAAAACGGCAATTGGCCGCTTTTGAAATAATACATCGCGAGAAAGCCGATCGCCAACCCGATCACGACACCGAGTGCCACCCGCATGCGCGCCTCCTCCGTGAATTTTCGTCCGGGCCTCATGATCGCATGCGCCGCAAAACGTCAAGCGGGCCGCCTTTCACAACGCCGCGACGGTACCCGCAAGGGGAACCTTCCCGTCTTACATCCGTTTCATTCGAGGTCTAGCTTTGCCGCCGGGGGGCGCTGCGGCCGAAGCAGGACATCTCAGCCATGCCGGGGATAACTCCAATGGATGCACCGCGCTCGACATCGGATGATCGGCCACGCGCCCCCGGCAATATCGATCAACTCTGCATCAATACCATCCGCACCCTTACCGTCGATTCCGTGCAGAAGGCGAATTCCGGCCATGCCGGCGCGCCGATGGGGTTGGCGCCGGTCGCCTATACGCTGTGGCAGGAGGTGCTGCGTTACGATCCGACCGAGCCGCTGTGGCCGAACCGCGACCGCTTCGTGCTGTCCTGCGGCCACGCGTCGATGCTGCTCTACGCACTGATACACCTGTCCGGCATCAAGCGGCTGAAGGATGGCAAGGTCACGAACGAGCCTGCAGTGTCGCTCGACGACATCGAGCATTTCCGCCAGATCGACAGCGTCACGCCGGGCCATCCCGAATACGGCCACACCACCGGCGTCGAGACCACCACCGGCCCGCTTGGGCAGGGTTGCGGCAACAGCGTCGGCATGGCGATCGCCTCGCGCTGGCTTGGCGCACATTACAATCGGCCGGGACACACCGTTTTCGATTTCAACGTCTACACCATCTGCAGTGATGGCGATCTGATGGAGGGTGTCGCCTCCGAAGCCGCCTCGCTCGCCGGCCATCTCGGGCTCGACAATCTGTGCTGGATCTACGACAGCAACACCGTCACCATCGAAGGCCACACCGAGCTTGCTTTCGATGAGAACGTCGCGGAACGTTTCCGCGGCTATGGCTGGCACGTCACCAATATCTCGGACGCCAACGACTGCAGCCGCACCCGTGCCACGCTGGAAGAATTCCGCGAGACCAAGGGCCGTCCGACTCTCATCATCGTCAACAGCGTGATCGGCTACGGCGCGCCGGACCTGCAGGGCACTTCAAAGATTCACAGCGACCCGCTTGGCGCCGAGGAAATCCGAAAGGTCAAAGCCTTTCTCGGCTTTCCGGAGGACAAGGATTTCTACATCCCCGACGGCGTTCTGGAGCGCTTCCGTGAGGGCATCGGCCAGCGCGGCGCGGCGGCACGGGCGGCGTGGGAAAAGAACTTCAGGGATTACGCCGCGACCTACCGCCACGAAGCGACGCAGATCGAGCGCTGCCTGAAGCACGAGTTGCCGGAAAGCTGGGCCAGCGCGCTTCCCGTCTTCAAGGCTGATGCCAAAGGCATCGCCACCCGCGAAGCGTCCGGCAAAGTGCTGAACGCCATCGCCGAGGAATTGCCGTGGGTGCTTGGCGGCGCCGCCGACCTCGCGCCCTCAACGAAAACAAAACTTACGACTGAGGGCATGGGCGCGCTGGAGAAGACGACGCCGGGTGGACGCAACATGCATTTCGGTGTGCGCGAACACGGCATGGGCGCGATCGTCAACGGGCTCGGCCTCTGCCACCTGCGGGCCTATGGCGCGACGTTCCTGATCTTTTCGGACTATATGCGCCCGCCGATCCGCCTTGCCGCGCTGATGCGGCTGCCAGTCTTCCACGTCTTCACCCACGATTCGATTGGCGTCGGCGAGGATGGCCCGACCCATCAGCCGGTCGAACAGCTCGCGAGCCTGCGCGCCATTCCCGGCCTCGTGACGCTGCGGCCTGCCGACGCCAACGAGGTGAGCGAGGCGTATCGCGTGATCTTCACCCTGAAGGACACGCCGGCCGCGCTGATCCTGAGCCGCCAGCCGCTGCCGATTTTCGATCGCGGCAAATATGCTCCCGCCTCCGGCCTCGCGCGCGGCGCCTACATCATGGCGGATGACGGCGGTGAGCCGCAGGTGATCCTGATCGGCACCGGCAGCGAGGTGCAATTGTGCGTCGCCGCCTATGAAGAGTTGAAAACCCGCGGTCTCCGTGCGCGCGTCGTCAGCATGCCGTCCTGGGATTTGTTCGAGAAACAGGACAAATCCTACCGTGACACCGTGCTGCCGCCGCGCATCACCGCGCGGGTGACGGTGGAGCAAGGCTCCACCATCGGCTGGGACCGCTACGCAGGCCCTTCCGGTGCCATCATCGGTATGCATACTTTCGGCTCGTCGGCGCCGCTGAAAGATCTGTTGAAGAAATTCGGCTTCGCACCGGATAAGGTTGTCGAAGCGGCATTGCGTCAAATCGAACAGAACAAGGCATCATGAATCCTCTCAAAGAATTGCAGACACATGGCCAGTCGATCTGGCTCGATTTCCTCGCGCGCGGCTTTATCGCCAAGGGCGACTTGAAAGCCATGGTCGAGCGCGACGGCGTGCGCGGCGTCACCTCCAACCCCTCCATTTTCGAAAAGGCGATCGGCAGCAGCGACGAATACGATGCCACCTTCGAGAAGCTTCTCAAGGGTGGCGACCGTTCGGTGATCGACCTTTATGAAGCCGTCGCCATCGAGGATATCCAGAACGCTGCCGACGTGTTGAAGCCGACCTATGACGAACTCGACGGCCGCGACGGTTTTGTCAGCCTCGAGGTCTCGCCCTATCTCGCACGCGACGCCGAAGGCACCCTCACTGAGGCACGGCGGCTGTGGCAGGCGGTCGGCCGCGAGAATTTGATGGTGAAGGTGCCGGGCACACGCGAGGGCCTGCCCGCAATCGAGCAGCTCACGGCGGAAGGCCTGAGCATCAACATCACGCTTCTGTTCTCGCAGAAGGTCTACGCGCAGGTGCTGGAAGCTTACATCTCGGGCCTGGAGAAATTCGCGGCCAAGGGCGGCGACATCTCCAAGGTCGCGAGCGTCGCCTCGTTCTTCGTGAGCCGCATCGACACCGCGGCGGATCGGCAGATCGACGACAAGATCGCCGCTGCCAACGATGAGGAGCGCAAGGCGCATCTCGCCACGCTGAAAGGCAAGGTCGCGATCGCCAACGCTAAGCTTGCCTACCAACACTACAAGGGCGTCATCACCTCCGAGCGCTGGAAGGCGCTGGAAGCCAAAGGCGCGCGCGTGCAGCGCCTGCTTTGGGCCTCCACAGGCACCAAGAACAAGGCTTATAGCGACGTTCTCTACGTCGAGGAGTTGATCGGGCCAGACACCGTCAACACCGTGCCGCCGGCCACGCTCGATGCCTTCCGCGACCACGGCAAGGTGCATGATACGCTGGAAGAGAATCTTCCCGAGGCTGCGCAGGTGCTGGCCGATCTGGCCGACGCCGGCATTTCGCTCGATTCGATCACCGATCATCTCGTGCACGACGGCGTGCGGCTGTTCTCCGAAGCCGCCGACCAGTTGCTCGGCGCAGTCGCGGCCAAGCGCGCGCGGATGCTGGGCAAGAAGATCGATACACAGGCGTTCTCTCTCGGTGACGACCTCACCCACACCACCAAGGCGCTCACCGACGACTGGCGCGCCGAAGGCAAGGGCCGCAGGCTATGGAAGCGCGACGCTTCGGTGTGGACCGGGCATGACGAAGCCAAATGGCTCGGCTGGCTCGATGCGGTTGCGCGCGAACAGAATTCGCTGCGGCTCTATCAACGCTTTGCCGACGCCGTGAAGCGCGCGAAGTTCACCGATGCCGTCGTGCTCGGCATGGGCGGATCGAGCCTCGGGCCGGAGGTGCTTGCCACCACCTTCAAGCAGGCGAAGGGTTTTCCGAAACTGCACATTCTCGATTCGACCGATCCCGCGCAGGTGAAGCGCGTGGAGAAATCCATCAACCTCACCCGCACGCTGTTCATCGTTTCCAGCAAATCCGGCGGCACCACCGAACCCAACGCGCTGATGGATTATTTCTTCGCGCGCGTGGAGAAGGTCAGCGGGCAGCAGCCCGGCGTGCATTTCGTCGCCGTCACCGATCCCGGCTCGTCGCTGGAGAAGGTCGCGCACGAGCGCGGCTTCATCCATGTCTTTCATGGCGGGCCGAGCATCGGCGGGCGTTATTCAGTGATCTCGCCGTTCGGCCTCGTACCTGCGGCCGCAGCCGGTATCGATCTCAAGAAATTCTTGGAATCGGCGGGCGCAATGGCGCATGCCTGCGGCGCGGATGTGCCGCCGCACGAGAACCCGGGCATCCAGCTTGGCCTCGCGCTTGGCGCAGCGGCCCGCGCGGGCCGCGACAAGGTCACGCTGTCGGCGTCACGCCAGATCGAGGATTTCGGCGCATGGACCGAGCAGCTCATTGCCGAATCCACCGGCAAGAATGGCCGCGCACTGATCCCGCTCGCCGATGAGCCACTCGGCAAGCCCGACGTCTATGGCGCCGACCGCGTGTTCGTCGATCTCGCACTCAACGGCGACACCTCGCGCGAGGCCGCACTCGCCGCACTCGAACGGGCGGGCCACCCTGTCATTCGCATCGCGGTGACGGATGCCACCCATATTGGTCAGGAGTTCTTCCGCTTCGAGATCGCAACGGCGGTTGCGTGCAGCGTGATCGGCGTCAATCCGTTCGATCAGCCGGACGTCGAGGCCGCCAAGGTCAAAACGCGCGAACTCACCGCCGCCTTCGAGCGCGACGGCACGCTGCCGGAGGAAACGCCGCTTGTCACCGATGGCAACCTCTCGGTCTACACTGACGACAACAACGCCGAGGCGCTACGCGAAGCGGGTGCGGACGGCACCGTGGCGTCGTGGCTGAAGGCGCATTTCGCGCGCATCGAGGCCGGCGATTACGCCGCCCTGCTCGCCTATATCGACCGCAACGACAAGGATGTCGCCGCAGTCCAGAAGGCGCGCATCGCCATCCGCGATGCCAAGCGCGTTGCGACCTGCGCAGGCTTCGGGCCGCGCTTCCTGCACTCCACCGGGCAAGCCTACAAAGGCGGACCGAACACCGGCGTGTTCGTACAGATCACCGCGGACGACGCGAAAGATCTCCCGGTGCCGGGGCAGAAGGCGAGCTTCGGCATCATCAAGGCCGCGCAGGCGCGAGGCGATTTCGGCGTGCTCACCGAGCGCGACCGTCGCGCGCTGCGACTTCACATCAAGGGCGACGTCGGAAAGGGACTTGCCGCCATCAACGCCGCGGTGGCGCAGGCCCTGTCGTAAGGAGGTTTCATGCAGATCGGACTCATCGGCCTGGGCCGGATGGGTGGCAACATCACGCGCCGCCTGATCGAGATGGGCAAACACGAGGTCGCCGTGTTTGACATCAATCCCGACGCGGTCGCCGAGTTCGCCCGTTATGGCGCGATCGCCACCACCTCGCTCGACGACGTCGCCTCCAGGCTGAAGCCGCCGCGCACGATCTGGGTGATGCTGCCTGCGGGCAAGATCACCGAAGACACGATCCACGCGCTGTCCTCCGTTCTGGAGCGCGGCGACACCATCATCGATGGCGGCAATACCTTCTGGCAGGACGACGTGCGTCGCGCGCAAGCGCTTGAGGAAAAGGGTATCCACTACATCGATGTCGGCACCAGCGGCGGCATCTGGGGTCATGAGCGTGGCTACTGCATGATGATCGGCGGCGACAAGGCCGCCGTCGACCGGCTCGACCCGATCTTCGCAACGCTTGCGCCAGGCGAGAGCGGCCTGCCCCGCACGCCGGGCCGCGACGACCGCGACCCGCGCGCCGAGCAGGGCTACATCCATGCTGGTCCCGTGGGCGCGGGTCATTTCGTCAAGATGGTGCATAACGGCATCGAATACGGTCTGATGCAGGCCTATGCCGAAGGCTTCGACATCCTCAAAAATGCCAACATCGAAGCGCTGCCGCCCGAGCATCGCTTCGACATCGACCTTGCCGACGTTGCGGAAGTCTGGCGGCGCGGCAGCGTGATCTCGTCGTGGCTTCTCGACCTCACCGCATCCGCGCTCGCTCGTAACCAGACGCTCGATCAGTATTCGGGCTTCGTGGAGGATTCCGGCGAAGGCCGCTGGACCATAGCGGCTGCGATCGACGAGGCGGTGCCGGCCGAAGTGATTACTGCGGCACTGTTCGCGCGTTTTCGGTCGCGCAGGGAACACACCTTCGCTGAAAAGATCCTCTCCGCGATGCGCGCCGGCTTCGGCGGCCACAAGGAGCCGCAGCAGCACCCCGACGCGCCCGGCGCCAAGGCGCCCGAAAAGCTCAAGCCCAAAGATGACTAAGCAGGAGCTTGCGTATGATGAATGCCGATACCGTGAACGCACGCGCGCGAATTCCGGATTCCTGCTGCTTCGTGATCTTCGGCGTCACCGGCGATCTTGCCCACCGGCTGGTCATTCCCGCACTCTACAATCTGGCGGAAGCAAACCTTCTGCCTGAAAAATTCTGCGTCATCGGCGTCACCCGCACCGAGACGCAGAGCAAGACGTTGAAGACCGAGTTGATGAGCGGGCTCGAAAAGTTCGCGACCCGCCCGGTGAAGCAGGACGTGGCCGACAAGCTGTTCGGCTGCCTCACCGCGATCCATGCCGACCCGAACGATCCTCAATCATTCGACGCACTGAAAGCCGAACTGAAGCGGGTGTCGGAGGATGGCGACATCACTAACCACCTGTTCTATCTCGCGGTGCCGCCCGGTGCGTTCAAGCCGATCAGCGAAGCGCTCGGCAAGAACGGGCTCCTCAAGGAGAGCAAGGGCGCGTGGCGGCGTCTGGTGATCGAAAAACCGTTCGGCACCGATCTGCAATCCGCGCGGCAGCTCAATGCCGATCTCATTCGCCTCGTCAACGAACATCAGATCTATCGGATCGATCATTATCTCGGCAAGGAGACAGTGCAGAACATCCTGGTGCTGCGCTTCGCCAATGGCATGTTCGAACCGATCTGGAATCGCAACCATATCGATCATATCCAGATCACGGTGGCGGAGACGCTTGATGTCGGCCGCCGTGGCAGCTTCTATGAAGAGACCGGCGCGCTGCGTGACATGGTGCCGAACCATCTGTTTCAGTTGATGGCACTGGTGGCGATGGAGCCGCCCTCGCGGTTCGACGCGCACTCCGTGCGTTCGGAGAAAGGTGAGGCGCTGGCCGCGATCCAGTTGCAATCGGAATCCGAAGCACTGAGGAATTCGGTGCGTGGCCAATATCTCGCAGGTCGCATCGGCGACCGGCAGGTCGGCTATTATCGCCAGACCAAGGACGTCTCACCCGACAGCACGATCGAGACCTATGCCGCGCTGAAACTCACTATCGACAACTGGCGGTGGGCCGGCGTGCCGTTCTATCTGCGCACCGGCAAGGCGCTCGCCGCCAAGCGCACCGAAGTCGCGATCCGCTTCAAGCAAGCACCATTCTCGATGTTCCGCACCACCGAGGTGGAGCGGCTGTCGCAGAACTATCTCGTCATCGGCATCGAGCCGACCGAGGGCGTCACGCTGCAGTTCAACACCAAGGTGCCGGGACCGCAGGTGACGATCGACGGCGTCGAGATGAAATTCAAATACAAGGATTACTTCCGCGCCTCGCCTAACACCGGCTACGAGACGCTGCTTTACGATTGCATGATCGGTGACAACATCCTGTTTCAGCGCGCCGATGGCGTGGAGGCCGGGTGGGCTGCGGTGCAGCCTTTTCTTGATGCCTGGAAGAAGGCGGGCGCGAAGGGGCTTGCGATGTATCAAGCGGGCACTGACGGCCCCGAGGAAGCGCACGAATTGCTGGAGCGTGACGGTCGCCGCTGGCGCGCCATTATCGGGGATTGAGCATGGGACGGCCGCACGTCATCGTCGAGGCAGATACGGCTGCATTGGCGGGCCGCGCGGCGCAGCGTCTCGTCGCACGAGTGACGGAGAACAATGGCCTCTGTGCGATCTGCCTTACCGGCGGTTCGACGCCGAAGCGGCTGTATGAATTGCTGGCAACACCGGAATGGCGCGCGCGGCTGCCATGGGAGCGCATTCACTGGTTCATCGGCGACGACCGTTTCGTGCCGGAGAATGATCCGCTCAGCAATATCGGCATGGCGCGCCTTGCGTTTCTCGATGCCTGCGCACCGCCAGAGACGATCCATCCGATTCCAACCGATACGGCCTCGCCGGACGAAGCCGCGCGCCTTTACGAGGCAACGCTTCGTGATTTTCAGGCCCATGCCCGCACCAGCGATGCTCCGCTATTCGATCTCGTGCTGCTCGGCGTCGGCCCGGATGGGCACATCGCCTCGCTGTTCCCCGGCTACCCTGCAGCCACCGAGACCCAGCGCTGGGTCGTCGGCGTACCGAAAGCGAACGTTGCGCCGTTCGTGCCGCGCGTCAGCCTCACACTGCCTTGTCTCGCACAATGCCGCGAAATGCTGCTGATGGCGTCGGGCGCGGAGAAGCGTGCAATCCTCACACGTGTGTTCGCGGGCGAAGACCTGCCGGCCGCGCACGCCTCGTCCAAGCGTGGCGACACGATCTGGCTGATCGACAAGGCCGCGGCGCCCGACATTGGCGAGGCGCCATGACATCGGACGCTAACATCAAGATCATCATCGTCATGGGCGTCTCGGGATCAGGCAAGACCACCATCGCGCGGGCGCTGGCGAGCCGCATCGGCTTCGCTATGCGGGATGGCGATGACGATCACCCGCCCGCGAATATCGCGAAAATGAAAGCCGGTTTTCCCCTGACCGATGAAGACCGCCTGCCCTGGCTGAAGACGATTGCCGATACCATCGAACGCCACGCGGAGAACGGCCCGCCGCTCGTCATCGCCTGCTCTGCGCTGAAGCGCGTCTATCGCACCCTTCTCGTGCATGGCCGCAAAGATGTGCGCATCGTGTTTCTGCAGGGAAGCGTCGAGTTGATCGCACAACGCCTCAAACGCCGCGGCGGGCATTTCATGCCGCCCGCGCTGCTCGAAAGCCAACTCAAGACGCTGGAGCCACCGCAACCGGATGAGTTCGCCATCAGCGTCGATATCGATGCATCCGTGGAACGGATCGTCGACAAAATCGTCGCCGCCCTCGATCTGCCCGACACCTCAAGAGTGAGAACACCATGACCTCGATCCGCCTCGTCGTCTCGGATGTCGACGGTACGCTCCTCAACCCGGACAAGCAGTTGACGCCAGCCGCCATCGCCGCCGTGCACCGCCTGCATGCGCACGGTGTCGCCTTCACCGCCGTCAGCAGCCGCCCGCCGTTCGGCATGCGGATGCTGATGGCGCCGCTGAAGCTGATGCTTCCACTGGGCGCGTTCAACGGCAGCATGATGTTCGAGCCGGGCGGCGCCACGCTCGAAAACCACACCATTCCCCACGATGCCGTCAATGTCGCGATTGAGTTGCTCACCGCCCGTGGGATCGATGTCTGGCTGTTCACCACGGAGCGCTGGATCATCCGCCGCAGCGACGGACCCTATATCGAGCGGGAACGGCGCGCGATCGCCTTCGAGCCGGACGTCGTCGATACCGGCGCGCCGCTGCCGGAGAATATCTGCAAGGTCGTCGGCGTCAGTGACGACTTCGAGCTTCTCGCCGCGTGCGAACCGGAGATGAAAGCTGCGCTCGGCAAGGCCGCGCATGTGACGCGCTCGCAGAATTATTATCTCGACGTCACCGCACCCGGAGTCGACAAGGGCACCTTCGTGGAGGCGATCGCCAGCCGGCTTGAAATTCCGCTGAAGGACGTGGCAACCATCGGCGACATGGTCAACGACCTGCCGATGTTTCTCAAAAGTGGCGTATCGTTTGCGATGGGTAATGCCGGCGACGCCGTGAAGTCGCGCGCGACCTACACTACCGCATCGAACGCCGAAGACGGCTTTGCGAAGGCGATGGATCGGATACTCGAACTCGCCTGAAGCCGTTAATCCTTCCGCGCGCGCTGCACAGCGGGCTTGTCGGGATGAAGTGCGGCGAAAATGTTCTGCGCGGTGTTGATGATCGCGATGTGCGTCAGCGCCTGCGGGAAATTTCCGGTCTGACGCCGCAGGATCGGATCATACTCCTCCGATAACAGCCCAAGATCATTGGCGATGCCATGGACCCGCAGATAGAGCTCGCGTGCATCATCGACACGGCCGAGCAGCACATAGGCGTCGGCGAGCCATAGCGTGCAGGCGAGAAACGCTCCTTCGATCGGCTGCGCCTCGTTGTCGTGCACCTCCTGCGGATCGTGCCGCAGCACGAAGCCGCCACGCATCATCCGCCGTTCGATCGCGGCGATGGTGCCGATGATGCGTGGATCATCCGGTTTCAGAAAGCCGACTGCGGGGAGAAGCAGTAGGCTCGCATCAAGCAACTTCGATCCGTAGGATTCGACAAAGGTATTTTCCTCTGCGTCGAAACCATTGGTGCAGATGTCGGCGTGAATGCGATCGCGGAGCACGCGCCATTCTTCCACCGGACCTTTCTTGCCGAATTTCTCGACGCCGAGCACGGCGCGGTCGAACGCCACCCAGCACATCACCTTGGAAAATACATAATGGCGGCCGGGGCCGCGTCGCTCCCAGATGCCGCAATCGGGCTCGGTCCAAACCTTCGCGAGGTGCTCCAGGAGCGCAAGCTCCACTGGCCAGGTATCGCCGTTCAATTCGATCCGGTTGACACGAGCCTGATAGAAAGCGTCCATCAGCTCTCCGTACACGTCGAGCTGCAATTGCGCATGCGCAGCATTGCCGAAGCGCACCGGCCGCGAGTTCTCGTAGCCCGGCAGCCAGTCGGCCTGCCATTCGAGAAGGCGGCGCTGGCCTGTGATGCTGTACATGATCTGCATATCGGCGGGCGAACCCGCGACCGAGCGCAACAGCCACTCGTGCCAGGCGATCGCCTCTTCGGCATAGCCACTGTCGATCAGCGCAAGCAGCGTGAAGGTCGCGTCCCGCAGCCAACAAAAGCGATAATCCCAGTTGCGCGCGCCACCGATCTTTTCCGGCAATGACGTAGTCGGCGCCGCAACGATGCCACCGGTTGGCGCATAGGTCATGGCTTTCAGCGTAATCAGCGAGCGCTGAATGAATTCGCGATGCTGACCCTTGAAGTTGCATCGGGAGGACCACTCACGCCAGAACGTCTCGGTCTCCTCCAGCGCGGCCTCGATATCGATCGGCTCCGACACCGGAAGATGCGAGGGGTCATAGGTCATGACGTAATGGTACAACTCGCCTTCACGCACCTTGAAGTCGGAGACCGTCGTCATGCCCTCGCCCTGCATGTCGAGATTGCTGCGCAACACCACCATGTCGGGCCCGGCAATCGCTTGCAGTGTGTCGTCCTCGAGCCGCCGCACCCACGGAACCTCGGAGCCCGAGCCGAAACGCAGCAGCAGCTCCATCCGCATCTCGACGACACCGGCATCGCCACGCACCATGCGTACAATATCGGAGGCCTCGCCACGTGGCGGCATGAAGTCGATCAGGGTGCAGGTGCCGCTCTCGCATCTGAATGTCGTTTCCAGGATGAGCGTCTGGTCGCGATAGGCGCGCGTGACGCTGTAGGTCTCGCTCGCGGGCGCGATCTGCCAGCGACCGTGCTCGGGGGTCCCGAGCAGCGCAGCAAAACACGCATCCGAATCGAACGTCGGCCAGCACAGCCAGTCGATCGAGCCATTGCGGCTGACGAGTGCGGCGGTGAGGCAATCTCCGATCAGCGCATAATCTTCGATGGGAGACGGCAACACGAACCTCGCTCAGGGGGAAGGAAACCGCGCCGAACGGCGCATCCGGATACACCGATGCAACGACAGGCACTCAGGCATGGGAAGGATTAACGCACACGCATCGTTTTCGTTGCACGCGCAGTCTGCCACGCAACGTCGACGATGCAAAATCAGCTACTGACGAGCACGGTATCGAGCACCGCACTGTAGTGGCACGCCGCCGCGACCAGCACGAAGCCGTGCCAGATTGCGTTCTGGAAACGCAGCCGCTGCCAAGCATGGAAGATTACACCGACCGAATACACTACACCGCCGATTGCGATCAGCCACAGCGTGGTATGCGTGAGCGAGGCCGCAATGGAGTCATAGGCAACGAGACCACTCCAGCCGAGCGCGAGGTAAAGCGCCACCGCGAGACGGTCGAACCGGCCGGGAAACACCACCTTGAGCGCGATGCCGATGAGGGCCACCGTCCAGACGCCCGCGAGCAAGACGAGGCCAAGCGTGTGGTCGTTCATTTGGGCGAGAAACGGGGTGTAGGTCGCCGCGATCAGCACATAGATCGCGGAATGGTCGAACCGGCGCAAAATCCATTTCACCGGCGACACCGGCCAAAGATTATAGACCGCCGAGAACGCCAGCATGGCAATGAGCCCGGCAGCATAGATCGAGACGGTAACGAGATTGAGTGTCGACGCTGTGAGGCCGGCAAGCACGATCAGCGCGGCGACGGCAACGAGCCCGAGCGATAGGCCGGCGACATGCACAACGCTGTCGGCGATCAGCTCGGCCCGATCGTAGGTCCAGTGGAACACCCCGCGCCCGGGCATCTCCGGCAGGGCCACCAATTCTTTCAATCGAAAGATCGCCATACGCAAACCACTCAGCAACAGCCCAATTCTACGCCCCGCTCCCCAACAAAATCCTACCACCGCACTGTGACGGCTCAATATCCGGCCAATCCCGCGCTTGATTTCAGGTTCCACCGTTGCCAGCTTTGGTGGATGCACCCATCCTGCCTCCCCGTTTGATCGAATTATGGCACCGAGCCTTTCCGGGATTCTCGACGACCTGACGCTGTCGGCGCGCGCGCTCGCCGATTACAGCGAGAGCCTGTTCAACCCGACGGTGCGGCTCGGCGTCACTGGCCTGTCGCGCGCGGGCAAGACGGTGTTCATCACCGCTCTCGTGCACGGCTTTTTGCGCGGCGGGCGCTTTCCCGTGTTTGAATCGCTCTCCAGTGGGCGGATCGCGCGGGCACGGCTCGCCCCGCAGCCGGACGACGGTATCCCCCGCTTCGCCTATGAGGCGCATCTGCGCACCCTGATCGAGGAGCGCCTGTGGCCGCAATCGACCACCGACATCAGCGAATTGCGGCTCGCAATCGACTACCAGCGCGAGAACGGCGCGATGCGCACGCTGACGCTCGACATCGTCGATTATCCCGGCGAATGGCTTCTCGACCTGCCGCTGCTGCACAAGAGCTACGAGCAATGGTCGGCGGAAAGCCTGAAGCTGTCGCGGCAGAGCCCACGCGCTGCGCTCGCTGCGCCTTGGCACGCGCACCTCAAAAGCCTCAACGCAACCGATCTTGCCAACGAGGCGGCCGCGGTGACGGCAGCCAAACTCTTCACCGACTATTTGCGCGCCTGCCGTCAGGAGCAGTTCGCGATGAGCCTGCTGCCGCCCGGCCGCTTCCTGATGCCCGGTGCGCTGGAGAATTCCCCCGCCCTCACCTTCTCGCCGCTCGACGTGCCCGAAGACGGCACGCCGCCTGCAGACTCACTGTGGGCGATGATGCGCCGGCGTTATGAGTCCTACAAAGACATTGTGGTGCGGCCGTTCTTCCGCGATCACTTCGCCCGACTCGACCGCCAGATCGTATTGGTCGATGCGCTCGCCGCGTTCAATGCCGGGCCGGAGGCGCTGCGCGATCTCGAAGGCGCACTCGCGGGCATTCTCGATTGCTTCAACACCGGACGGCGCACGCTGTTCAGTATGATGTTTCGCCCACGCATCGACCGCATCCTGTTTGCCGCGACCAAGGCCGATCACCTTCACCGCACCAGCCACGACCGGCTGGAGGCAATCCTGCGGCGGATGGTGGACCGCGCCGCCTCGCGCGCGGAATTCACAGGCGCCGCCACCGACGTCGTTGCGCTCGCCGCCGTGCGCGCGACCCGCGAGGCGAGCGTTGCGCATCACGGCGAGACGTTGCCCTCGATCATCGGCACCCCGATGCCGGGCGAGATTTCGGGCGGCGAAACCTTTGACGGCGACAGCGAGGCCGCAACCTTTCCGGGCGATCTGCCGGATACGCCGGACGACCTTTTCGGCCGCGACGGTGCGTTTAAAGGCTCAAGCTCCGCACCACCGGGCGAGACCGATTTCCGCTTCCTGCGCTTCCGCCCGCCGCGGCTCGATACCGCGCAAGGCGAGCCGGCGCTGCCGCACATCCGCCTCGACCGCGCGCTCCAATTCCTGATCGGAGACAAACTGCAATGAACGAGCGCAGCCCCCCGCGCAAACCCGTCTCGTTCCGGCTCGACGATCCGCGCGTGACGCTCACCGAGGCGGGCGAGAGTGCGCGTGCGCCGCTCGGCGGCATCCGCATCACGCCGGAGCCCGATGCGGCCACGCTGCCCGCGCCGATCGAGGCTACTCGACAACGCCGCCGGCGCTTTCCCTGGGGCGGGCTGTTCTGGAGTGCACTCGGCGGCCTCGTGGTGCTGGGGCTCGGGCTAGGCGCGGCGCAACTGATCGAGGATCTGTTCACGCGCAGCGAGACGCTGGGTTTTGCCGGCCTCGCGCTTGCAGCCCTCTGCGCGCTCGCCTTCGTGGTGATTGTCGCGCGCGAAGCCTTGGCGCTGGCGCGGCTCGACACCATCGAGCAGTTGCATGCGCGTGCTGACGCCGTGCTCGTCTCCGACGACCGCGCCGCGAGCGATACCATCGTCCGCGATCTCCTCAAGGTCGCGCGTGACAACCCGCAGCTCGCCCAGGCCCGCGCCGCGCTGCAGAGCCATACGCACGATATTATCGACGGCGCCGACATGCTGCGGCTTGCCGAGCGCACGCTGATGGCTCCGCTCGATCAGGAAGCGCGGCGGCTGATCTCGAGCGCCGCCTCCCGCGTTTCGCTCGTCACCGCCATCAGCCCCGGCGCGCTGATCGACATGCTGTTCGTGTTCGCCGCCGCCCTGCGGCTGGTGCGCCAGCTCGCGCGGCTCTATGGCGGCCGTCCCGGCGCGCTCGGGATGTTCAAACTGATGCGACATGTGATCGCACATCTCGCCGTCACCGGCGGTATGGCGGCGAGCGACAGCCTGATCCAGCAGATGCTCGGACATGGCGTTGCAGCAAAGCTCTCCGCCCGGCTCGGCGAGGGCGTTCTGAACGGCCTGCTCACTGCACGCCTTGGCCTTGCCGCCGTCGACGTCACGCGGCCGCTGCCATTCTCGGCACTGCCGCGCCCCGCGCTTGGCGACCTGGTCAAGGATCTGATGCGCCGGGCCGATCCGACCGCGCGGATCGAGGCGAAAGCCAAGCCAGAGAGCCCTGAGCGCGACTGAGCCTCTTTTGCGAGCAAAGCGCAAAGAACAGCGCAGAACGGCCCCTGCCGGCCTCGCAAGCCGCTCGATTTTGCAAGCACGTGCTACCTTCGCGGTTGCGTCAAAAACCTCATGACACACCGTAGCGATAATTGACGTTTATCAAAGCAAGTGCCGCTCCCATCATCATTCTTCGGCGGCGCGCCTGCCATACGATGGTTTCTTTGCATTGCAATATACGCGTCAAACGCGACGTGATGCGCGACTGCTCTCGGCTCCTGCGAAGCTTGGCGCTTTACCAAGGAGATAAAACGCGTATCGTGTGCGCCGCCGGCCGTCCTCGGGGGCACCGGCAGCATATTTTTCTGGAGAGTGATGAATGGCTAAAGGCACTGTGAAGTGGTTCAACCCGACCAAAGGCTACGGGTTCATCCAGCCGGCAGGTGGCGGCAAGGATGTGTTCGTGCACATTTCGGCGGTTGAAAAAGCGGGCCTGTCTTCGCTGAACGAGGGACAGACAATCGAGTTCGAAGAAGTCGCGAACCGCGGCAAGACATCTGCGGAGAATCTAAAAGTCTGATCCCGCCTCTCGCGAACCAGATCATCCTTTCCGGTTCGCACTTAATCCGGCACAAGATCGTACATCGACGCCAATAACAAAACGACTAGGCACGTCGCCAGAGGCCATCGCCGCACCACGGCAGATTGGCCTTTTTTATTGCCTGTATGTTTGATTGTCCGTCGTCATGGCCCGGCGTTCTGCCGGCCGCACGCGCTCAGTAGGAGCACGGCCCCATCATGCAATCCTCGAGCCTGCGCCACGCGCGCGGCGTCATCCGCGGCATACGCGGATTGTAGCTCGAGCAATCGCTCGCCTTGTCGCCCGGCGCCAGAACCCCGCCGCAATACGGGCAAGCGTTGTCGTTGGCATAGCCGAGCGAGATATCATCCTGCGCATCAGGCACCTCTGCAGCGAAGAACCTGACGACATTGTCTGAAGAGAAAAACGGATCGCCCGTCATACATGCACCTCGTGATCGATGAGGCGCACGATGCCAGCAAGATGATGCTGGAGCGTTCAAGCGAAGGCTCAAATTTTAGCGGAGTTTCCAGACTGGAAATTTACGCCGCGGTGAGAGTTCCTATCGCGCGACGATCAGGCCGCGGCTGGTGACGACGACCCAGCGGCCATCCTGCCGGCGGATCGCATCGACACGGCCGACGCCGGGCAGCGGATCGCCGGCATAAACCTCGAACAGGCCCTGCCGTCCTTCGATCAGCGCGCCGCCATTGCGGACATCGCGGACCACCCACCCATCGATCGTCGGCAGGCGACCGATCTGCGGCGCCGCCTTGGCGGGAGCGGGAGCCGGCGCAGCCACGGGCGCGGCAGGAGCCGGGATGCTTCCGGTCACATCGGCGGATTTCAGCTTTTCGAGCGACTCGCCGAATTTCGCGAGTTTGCTGGCATTGGCCTTGGCCGCGCTCTCGGTCGAGGTCTTCAGCGACTGCAACTCGGCATTCACCTGCGCCAGCGCATTGTCGATCGCGCGGTTGCGCTCGGTGACGGCAGCGGCCGCCTTCTCGTCCTTGGCAAAATGCCCAAAGCTGAACCAGGCGGTGCCAGCGCTGCTCAGCGCGCCGATCAACGCGGCAACGCCGATCATCAGGATCATCGACGGGAACCGCCGCTCGGCCTGCGGCTGCGGCGGAACGTCTCCGAATACGATGTCTTCCCAGGAATCCTGCTGGGGCAGGCGCTGCAGCGTGATGTCGCGCGTGGGAGCTTCCGCCGCGTGAGCCTCATTTGCGGCGCTCTCGGCATTCTCACGGCCGGCCGGGACAAGCTCCTGCCCTCCGGCGGACGACTGCGAATTGCCGGAATGGTGAGTGTTATCCTGCTCGTTCATGGTCCTGATCCCAAAGCTGTTTGACACTTTGGTAACCATGAATTGTTTGAGGAATCGTTACGCTCCGACGACCAGCGCCTGTCGCGCCGCAAGAAGTCGGCGCAGTGTCTCGATGCTGGAGCGATCGACCTTTCCGTCACCCCGCGCGGGCCGGAAATGCCGCTGGAAGGCAGCCACCACAGCCGCCTTCACCTCGGGCGGGTCGGCGGGTGTGATGCCATAGCCGTAGCCCGCAAGCGCACCGATGAAGGCCGCAGCCTCGCCCGCATCTGCCTCAGCACCAGAGGTATCATCGAGCGGCGCAGGCTCGACCCACAGCCCGACGCCTTCCGCCGCCAGCCTCCCCCAGGGAAACCATTCACCCGGGTCCTGCTTGCGCGTCGGTGCGATATCCGAATGCGCCAGCACCTGATCGCGCCGAATGCCATTGCGCGCGAGGATATCGCGGCAGAGCGCGATCACGGCCGCGATCTGCGGATCGGGATAAGGCGGGCAATCCCCGTCATGCCCCGGATTGACGATCTCGATGCCGATCGAGCGCGAGTTGATGTCGCTCGCGCCCCGCCAGCACGACACGCCCGCGTGCCAGGCGCGCTTCTCTTCGGCCACGAGTTGAACGACCTCGCCATTCTCGCGCACGACATAGTGGGAGGAGACCTTGGCCTCCGCATCGCACAACCTTGCCAGCGCGGCGTCCTCTTCGGGCATGCCCGTGTAATGCAGCACGATGAGTTCGACCGGCGCGCAGCGTTCGTCGAGATTCGGCGACGCCATGACGCTTGAGGCGAGCGGTGAATCGGCAGTGAAGGGAGAAGCCATCGCGCCATCAAGCCGCGACCGCACCACCACGTCAATGGCTTGGGCCTGCGGCTGCGGCACCCGTTCGGCTGACTCGTACAGGCTTTTGACATATAACGGGAAGCGAACGGCCATCCGCAGGCCATCCGGGAGTCTCGATGACACATACCGGCCGCCGCCGCGCCCTCGGCGCTCTCAGCGTCTTTGGTGCCCTTATCAGTTTTCTTGCCCTGTCGGTCTGGCAGGCGGTGCCCGCTGCTGCGCGCACCGTGACCGACTCGGCTGGCCGCAAGGTCGATATCCCTGATGCGATTACGCGCGTGTTCGCCGCCGGCCCGCCTGCCTCGATCGTCCTCTACACGCTCGCGCCACAATCCATGATCGGCTGGGCCCGCACGCCGCGCGAGACACAGAAACCCTATCTTCTACCAGCCACTCACGCGCTGCCCGAACTCGGCCGCCTCACCGGGCGCGGCGACACGCTCAATCTCGAACGCCTCATTGCTGCCAAACCCGATATCATCATCGACTACGGCACCATCAACGATACCTACCGCTCGCTCGCCGACCGCGTGCAGGCGCAGACCGGAATTCCCTATCTCCTGATCGACGGCCGGTTCGAGAACGCGCCGACGACGTTGCGGCTTCTTGCCGATATCCTCGGAGTGAAGGAACGAGGCGAGATGCTGGCGCGCATCACTGAGGGCATTCTCGCCCGTGTCGACAAGACCATCGCCGATATTCCGGCGGACAAGCGTCCGCACATCTATCTTGCGCGCGGACCGGAAGGGCTGGAATCCGGATCGAAAGGCTCGATCAACACCGAGATCATCGAGCGCGTCGGCGGCATCAACGTGGTCGAAGGCCTGCGCGAAAAAGGGGGCATCGTGCGCGTGTCACCCGAGCAGGTGATCACATGGGCACCCGACACCATCATCACGCTCGATCCCGATTTCAAGAAAGCCGTCGCACAGAAGCCGGAATGGAAAGCGGTGCCGGCCGTTGCAAAGGGCCGCGTCTTTCTCGCGCCCGGTTTGCCCTACGGCTTCATCGATGCGCCGCCTTCGGTGAACCGCTTCGCGGGCCTGATCTGGCTCCTGCACACACTCTATCCGGATCGGACCGACGGCAATCTGCGCAACGAGATCCGCACGTTCTACAAGACATTCTATCAGGTCGATCCGAGCGATAGCGAACTCAACGCTCTGCTCAACGGCGCGGGAGGCTGAGCCGCCCCCTTGCGCACAGCAACCATCCTTTTCACCCTCACCGCCCTCCTGATCGCCGTCGCATTGGTGGCGGCGGGTATCGGGCCTTATCCGATTCCGCCGCAGACCGTGGTCGAGGCGCTGTGGCAGCGGCTCGTCGGCGGAGATATTCAAAGCACCATCGACACCGTGCTGTTCAACATCCGCCTGCCGCGGATTGTCGCTGCGGGCTTCGTCGGCGCGGCGCTTGCAGCAGCGGGCGCGGCCTATCAGAGCCTGTTTCGCAATCCGCTGGTCTCGCCCGACATTCTCGGCGTCTCGACCGGTGCGGGCTTCGGTGCGGTGGTCGGCATCCTGCTCGGATTTCCTGTCGCGATGATCCAGTTTCTCGGCTTTGCCGGCGGACTCGCGACTGTCGCGATCGTGGTCACGCTCGCGCGTGCATTACGTTCAAGCGGAGACGTGCTCGTGCTGGTGCTCGCCGGCATTGTGGTCGGCGCACTGGCAGGCGCGGCGATCTCGCTGGTGAAGGTACTGGCTGATCCATACGACCAGTTGCCCGCGATCACCTTCTGGCTGCTCGGCAGCCTGTCCGGGATCAAGGCGCACGACGTCGCCGCGACCGTGCCGGTGGTACTGATCGGGCTCGGACCGCTCATTCTGTTGCGCTGGCGGATCGGCGTGCTCTCGCTCGGCGATGACGAGGCGCGTGCGCTCGGTGTCGAAGTCGGACGGCTGCGCGCCATCGTGATTGCCGCCGCAACGCTTGTCACTGCGAGCGTGGTCGCGATCTCCGGCGTGATCGGCTGGGTCGGGCTGATGGTACCGCATATGGCGCGGCTGTTGATCGGCCCGCGCTTCGACCGTCTGCTGCCGGCCGCGATCCTGCTCGGCGCCGCTTTCATGATCGGCGTCGATACGCTGGCGCGGTCCGCCGCGCGGATCGAGATTCCGCTCGGCGTACTGACGGCAATCATTGGCGGGCCGGTATTTGTCTGGTTGCTCGCGCATAATCAACGGAGGCTTCTGCCATGAGCCTTCTCGAAGCGCGTGACCTGACGATCGGCTACGGCCATACCACGGTTGCTGACGGCGTCGATCTTGCAATCGAGCCCGGCACCGTGACCTGCCTGCTTGGGCCGAACGGTATCGGCAAAACTACGCTGTTCAAGACGCTGATGGGCCTGATTCCGCAGCTTTCCGGCACCATCCGCCTCGAGGGCGATGAGATCGCACAATTAAGCCGCCCGCGCATCGCTCGCCACATCGCCTATGTGCCGCAAGCACATCCGGCCGAGTTCACTTACACAGTGCTTGATCTCGTGGTGATGGGACGCACCGCCTATCTCGGCACGTTCGGTGCGCCGAAACAGACAGACTATGACGCCGCAACCGCCGCGCTGGAGCAACTCGGGATCAGCGCTCTGGCGGAACGCGACTCCACGCGCATTTCAGGCGGTCAACGCCAACTTGTGTTGATCGCCCGTGCACTGGCGCAGCAATCACGCATCGTGGTGATGGACGAGCCGACCGCGAGCCTCGATCTCGCCAATCGCATTCTGGTGCTCGACACCGTGCGCAATCTCGCCGCGAGCGGACTTGCCGTCGTGCTGTCAACGCATGAGCCCGAGCATGCGTTTCTGGTCGCCGATCAGGTCGCAATCCTCGGCCGCGACCGTTTCGTCACCGGCCCCGTGGCCGATGTGCTGACGCCGTCGCAACTGTCAGCGCTCTACGGCCTGCCACTTGAGGTCGAGACCACGCCCTCCGGCCGCCATGTCGTCGGGCCTGCTGCTTCGGATCAGATACAGCCCTGAGCAAAGCTGCAATGCCGATTACGAGCGCGCGTCCGCAAGCTCGAGTTCACGCAGCTTCACCGCAACCTGGAGCGCCAAGTTTGCAGGAGTGGGGACACCAAACTCCCGGCCCTTGCTCACGACGTGACCATTGAGGAAATCAATCTCACTTGGCTTGCCGCGCGCAAGATCCTGGGCGGTAGACGACAGTTGATCCGGCATCACCTCAACGAGTGCGAACGTTTTGTCGCGAATATCGGGCGAAACAGCGATACCAAGCTCTGTCGCAACAGCCACACATTCGATGATGATGCTGTCCATCACGTTCTTCGTGCCCTCGACCTCGAACAGGCGACCATAGGGAAGCTGCGCGATCGCCGACAGCGCGTTGTAGGCACAGTTCATGATGAGCTTGTCCCACAGCCGCGCCGTGACGTCGTCCGACACCTTGGTGCCAATATCCGCTTCCGAGAACTGCGCCGCGATCCCGTCACTGCGCGGCGAGGGACCGATGGTGAGATCGCCACGCCCGTGATGACGGATATGCCCCGGCCCCGCCATTTCGGCTGCAACATAGACCACCACCGGCGCCACCGTGCAGCCGACCACCGCCTGCAACCGCTCGGCATTGTCGACGCCGTTCTGCAGCGACAGCACCACCGCGTCGTTCTTCAGGTGTGGCGCGATCTCGCGACCTGCCTCTACGGTATCGGCCGATTTCACGCAGAACAGAACAACATCGGCACCCGCAACGGCAGACGCTTCCGTCTCGGCGCGAAGCGGTATCACGCCATCGAAGCGACGGCTTTCAAACCTGAGACCGCCCTGCGCAGCCATCGCCGCGACATGCGCCTTGCGGCCGATCAACGTCACCTCATGCCCGGCCCGCGCCAGCATGCCACCGTAATAACACCCGACAGCACCGGCTCCCATCACTGCGATCTTCATGCATCGTTACCCTTGTTGATCCGGCACTGGTTTAGCCTATCGGGGCGGCGCGCGAAATCGCACGATGCGTGCACATCGGCGGCCTGATCATCACAAAAAAAGCCTCGTTGTCACCAACGAGGCTTTTCGTACCAATGCACCGGCGTTTGCACCCGGCGTTCCCGCACAGGATTACCTTTGCATCTGGAGCGCGCTTACCGTTCCCAAACCAGATCCTCGAGGCGGGGGAGATTGAGCAAACGAATCCCTTTCGGGACGTTGCTGATGACTTTCTTCCGTTCGAGCTTGGTCAATGTGCGGCTGACCGTTTCAATGGTCATGCCAAGAAAATCCGCAATGTCCCGCCGCTTCATCGGCAACGGCAATATGTCCGGAATTTCGCCGAGCCGCGCCAGCCGTTCGCGCCAGCCAATCAGAAATAGCGCGACCTTCTGCTCCGCCTTGCAGCTTCCAAGCAAAAGCATCTGGTTGCGGGCCAGATGAAGCTCTCGTCCGTCGAGTTCATTCATGCGACGCAGAATGTTCGGCTTGGTTTCCACAAACTTCAGAAATTCATCTCGCGGAAAACGACAGGCGCTCACTGTCGTCAGCGCATCGGCCGAATAATCGTACCGATCAGAAAATGTCGCTCCCAAAAAATCTCCCGGCAGCGCAAACCCGACGATGTGGCGTCGCCCATCCGGCAAGAGTTTATATAAACGGACGACGCCCCGCGTCAGGTTGAGAACATGACGCGCCGGCTCGTCTTCCGAGAACAAAGCCTGCTTCGATGTGAAGTGTGTTTCGGGCCCGAGCCTCTCCATGGCATGAAGCTCATCGGGGTCGAATGCCGCGCATACGTTGAGCGGACGTGCCTGACAGTTCAGGCATCGGCCCAGAAAATCATCGGACAACCTCGAAAGCAGCGACTGTGACATCTGATTCTTTCGCTCTCGCAATCCGCCGAATGCTTTGCTCAATCTAGCAGCCTTAAGCACCGGGGCGGAAGGCCTTGCAAACGTCGGAATTGACTTCGATACGGCGCGCCCCGATCAGATCGAGACAATACGGAATAGCAGGAAAAATAGCGTTCAGACAGATTTCAATGGCCGAAGGACGACCCGGCAGATTGACGATCAGCGAACGGTCGCGCGTCCCGGCCATTTGCCGCGACAGAATCGCGGTCGGGACTTGATCCAGACTAACACGCCGCATCAATTCGCCGAATCCGGGAAGTTCGCGACTGATAACCATTTGCGTTCCCTCCGGCGTGAGATCACGCGGAGAGGGGCCGGTGCCGCCCGTGGTCAGGATCAAATCACAGCCCTCCCCATCCGATAGCTCGATCAAGGCGCTCGCAACGCTTTCCGCGCCGTCGGGAACGATCTTGGAAATGATGATCCAGTTCGAACAGATGACCTTCTTCAGGAAATCGGTGACGGCGGCTCCACCCTTGTCTTCATAGACACCTGCGCTCGCCCGATCGGAAACGACAAGAACACCGATCCGCGCCAGCGTTTCCGATTCAGCGAAATCCTCCGTCCTGCATTCGAGATTCATGAACAGCCTCCGCTTCCTCCGCACGAACATCCCGCATGTGAACCGCCCGCTTCGCTCTGGGGTACCGAAGCGGCTTCATCCTGCTTCAGCGACCAGCCGACCATGTAGGTCAGGCATCCCTGCCCCGGATCGCCGGCACGCTCCAGAATGTTCATGAGCCCGAGCCAGTCCTCGCTCTCCGCCAGATTGGCAAAGCGCCGGACCGCGCCGGACGCGTACTCGCCGACGGTTTCGCCGAACAGGGCGGTCATGGCATCGACCCGCGCCAGCAACGCCACATCGCCGCAGGCAACCAGCGCTTCGGCAGCGCTTGCCTCATCGTCAAAGCTGCGGATCAGATCACCGAGTTGCATGGCATGCTCCCTATTGCACCAGCGGCGTATCCGCCGCGACAAGCGCGATGCCGGTGATCTCGGCCTGACCCGCCAGAATCGAGATGTATTGCGCGAGCGCGCGGTGCTCGACACTAGCGGCGAGATAGCCGGCAATCCGTTCCTTCGCGAGTTCGAAGGGTAACGTCTGGCCTTCCGCGCGGCGATCCATCCGCACGACATGAAAGCCGTAACGGGTCTCGGCAATCGCTATCTCGCCCGGCTGCATCCGCTCCAGCACCGCTTCAAATTCCGGCACGGTCTGGCCACGCGTAATCTGGCCGAGGCGACCGCCCTCCGCCGCCGAGGTCGAGCAGGCCGAATGGTTCGACGCCATGTCGGCGAAGACGTGCGGATCAGCCTTCACCGCCGCAAGAATGGTTTCGGCGCTCGCGCGCGCCGCTAGCCGTGCGGCCTCGTCGCCACGCGACGCGGCGATCAGAATATGCGCGACCTCATAAAGATCGCCGGTGCGGAATCGTTGCAGGTGCTGCTCATAAAAACGCCGGCAGGTCGCCTCATCCGGCTCCGGCGTTTTCACCTCCCGCTCGACCAGCGCGCGCATCGCCGCTTCTTCCGCGGTTTCGCGTCGCCCATCCGGATCGCACAGCGGTTCGGTCTCGATGCCAAGCCGCGCCGCTTCCTGCAGCAGCAGTTCACGCACCACGAGCGCGCGCGCCGCCGCCTGCCAGGCATGGATCGGCTTGTCGGCCGGATGGTTCTGCACTTCCTGCGCGATCGCCTCGCGGGCGATCACGACGCCGTTGACACTGATCGCCTTGGGCTTCGGCAGGGCGTTGGAAACTGAACAATCCATGATCGCTACTCCGCGGGCTGGATCGGCGGCATCGCCGGCATCCGCCTCGCCGCAACCGGCGCCGGGACGTTCCCCGGACGGCTGCGCACGATCTGATAGCCGCGGCGGCCGAGATACCAGACCGGCGCGCTCCAGATGTGCACGAGGCGCGTGAACGGGAAGACGAGGAAAATCGTCATCCCGAGCATCAGGTGCGCCTTGAAGATCGGGTGCACATCGAGCACGTAGTTCGCGGCATCCGGCTGCAACGTGACGATGGCCTGCGCCCAGTTCATAAACTTCACCATCTCATGGCCGTCGAGATGGCCAGCCGATATCGGAATGGTGGCCAAGCCGAGCAGAAGCTGCGCGAACAGGATCAAGAGGATCGCGGTATCGCCGAACGAGGAGTTCGCGCGAATGCGCGGATCGAACAACCGGCGATGGGTCAACAGCGAAATGCCGACCAGACACATCAGGCCAGCGATGCCGCCAGCGGCCATAGCCAGCACCTGCTTGAAGCCGTGCGAGATGCCCATCATGTCGAACACCCAGATCGGCGTCAGCAGGCCGACAAAATGTCCGCCGAAGATCACCAGAATGCCGACGTGAAACAGGTTCGAGCCCCAGATCAACTGGCGGCGGCGCAGGAGCTGGCTCGATCCGCTGCGCCAAGTGTATTGCTCGCGGTCGAAGCGGAACAGGCTGCCCAGCAGGCAAACAATTGCGCACAGATACGGATACCAACCGAAGGCGATGGAATTGAGTGTTGTGTACATCTCTTTCTCCTCTCAGCCCGCCGGCGATCCGACGTCGCGGGAGGCATGGCGCATCCGCGCCTGCAAGCCCTCGCGCCCGCATGACGACGCGCTCTGCGCCGCAGGGCCGAACTTGATCTCTTCCTCTTCCCACGCGGCATCGAGCGCGGCGAAATCCATCGGATCGGGGTCAGGTCCTTTCAAAAGCTCCTCGACCACCTCGCGCTCTGGCTTCGCCTCAGCGATGGCGACCAGCGCATCGAACACCGCCTGGTAGCTCGACTTCCGTCGCTCCAACCGCCCGGCGATGGCGGCGAGAATGTGCGCGGGCTGTGCCAGCAATTCCCGCGCAGCGTCGATCGGCTGGGTGGAGAGGAATTCGAGAAACAGCGGAATGAAGTCCGGCAGGTCGTTGGCCGCGATGACAAAGCCAGCGTTCTCATACACCGAGCGCAGATCGACCATGGCCTGACCGCGATCGCGGCCCTCGCCATGGACATGTTCGAACAGATGCAGCGCCAGCGAGCGGCTGCGGTCGAACAGGAGGCCATAGCATTCCTGCAGATCGTAGAGGTCACTGGTGGCGAGTTCGTCGATCAGCACATCAAGTGCCTCACGCACAGCGGGCGGCACCAGCCTCTCTTCATCCAGCACGTCGCCGAACAATGGTGCGGCGGCAACGAGGTCCTCGGAGGGATACGTCAGAAGCGCGGACAAAATCTTGAACGTCTTCATCACGCCACCTCCATCGGGGTCTTGGCCTTGCGCGGCGTGCCGAACAGGTTGGTCTCGGTTTCGCCACCGCCGCAGCCGTTGCCGAACGAGAAGCCGCAGGAGCCGCGCATGTCGTAGGCATCGGCACCGAGTTCGCGGTGCGCCGTCGGAATCACGAAGCGATCCTCATAGTTGGCGATCGCCATGATCTGATACATCTCGTCGATCTGCGCGCCCTTGAGGCCGACGCGGTTGGCGATGGCTTCATCAATGACTCCGTCAACCGTCTTGGCACGCATATAGGCGCGCATTGCGAGCATGCGTTCCAGCGCCTGCGCCACCGGCTCCTCGTCACCAGCGGTCAGAAGGTTGGCGAGATAACGCACCGGAATCCGCAACGAGCGGACATCTGGCATCTCGCCGTCGAGACCGATCTTGCCGGCAGAGGCCGCAGACGTGATCGGCGACAGCGGCGGCACGTACCAGACCATCGGCAGCGTGCGATATTCCGGATGCAGCGGGAAGGCGACCTTCCACTCCATCGCCATCTTCCAGATCGGCGATTTCTTCGCCGCCTCGAGCCAGGCATAAGGAATGCCCTGACGCTCCGCTTCGGCGATCACCGCTGGATCATGCGGATTGAGGAAGACATCGAGCTGCGCCTGATAGAGGTCGCGCTCGTCCGGCTTGCTGGCGGCCTCTGCGATGCGGTCGGCATCATAAAGGACGACGCCGAGATAGCGGATGCGGCCGACGCAGGTTTCCGAGCACACCGTCGGCTGGCCCGCTTCGATGCGCGGATAGCAGAAGATGCATTTCTCGGATTTGCCCGACGACCAGTTGTAATAGATCTTCTTGTAGGGGCAGCCCGATACGCACATCCGCCAGCCGCGACACTTGTCCTGATCGATCAGGACAATGCCGTCTTCTTCACGCTTGTAGATCGCACCCGACGGACAAGAGGCGACGCAGGTCGGATTGAGGCAATGCTCGCACAGCCGCGGCAGATACATCATGAAGGTGTTTTCGAACTGGCCGTAGATATCCTTCTGCACGCCCTCGAAATTGTAATCCTGCGAGCGCTTGGAAAATTCACCGCCGAGAATTTCCTCCCAGTTCGGCCCCCACTGGATCTTCTCCATCCGCTCGCCGGAGACAAGCGACCGCGGCCGCGCGGTCGGCGTCGCATTCATGTCGGGCGCGTTCTGCAGATGCTCGTAGTCGTAGGTGAACGGCTCGTAGTAGTCGTCGATCTCCGGCAGATCGGGATTGGCGAAGATATTCGCCAGCACCCGCCACTTGCCGCCGATGCGCGGCGCGATCGAACCGTCGCGCCGGCGCACCCAGCCACCTTTCCAGCGCGTCTGGTTTTCCCAGTCCTTCGGATAGCCAATGCCGGGTTTGGTTTCGACGTTGTTGAACCAGGCGTATTCCATGCCTTCGCGGCTGGTCCACACGTTCTTGCAAGTCACGCTGCAGGTATGGCACCCGATGCACTTATCGAGATTGAGCACCATGGCGATCTGAGCACGGATCTTCATTCTGCAGCCTCCAGGCTTGCGCTCTGCGCGGCGGCTGGCTCGTCCAGCCAATCCACGTTTGCCATCTTACGGACGACGACGAATTCATCGCGGTTGGAGCCGACGGTGCCGTAATAGTTGAAACCGTAAGCCTGCTGCGCGTAGCCGCCGATCATGTGGGTGGGCTTGAGCACGATGCGGGTCACCGAATTATGGATGCCGCCGCGCTGGCCGGTCTGCTCGGAGCCCGGCACGTTCACGATCTTCTCCTGCGCGTGGTACATCATGCACATGCCCTCGCGGACGCGCTGCGAGACCACCGCACGCGCGACCAGCGCGCCGTTGGCATTGAACGCCTCGATCCAGTCGTTATCGACAATGCCCGCATTCTTGGCATCGACCTCGCTGATCCAGACGATTGGCCCGCCACGCGACAGCGTGAGCATCAGGAGATTGTCGGTATAGGTCGAGTGGATGCCCCACTTCTGATGCGGCGTCAGGAAGTTCAGCACGATCGGCTTGTTGCCGTTGGGCTTTCGGTCGATCACCGGCCGCACCGACTTTGTGTCGATCGGCGGGCGATAGACGCAGAAGCCTTCACCGAACGCCCGCATCCACAGATGATCCTGATAGAGCTGCTGACGGCCGGTCAGCGTGCGCCACGGGATCAGCTCATGCACGTTGGTGTAGCAAGCGTTGTAGCAGACGCTTTCCGATTCAAGTCCCGACCAGATCGGCGAGGAGATGATCTTGCGCGGCTGTGCGACCACATCGCGGAAGCGAATCTTCTCGTCCTCCTTCGGAACGGCGAGATGCGTATGATCACGGCCGGTAAAGGTGCCGAGTGAACTCCACGCCTTCACCGCAACCTCGCCGTTGGTTTCCGGTGCGAGCGAGAGCAGCACCTCGCAGGCATCGATATCGGTATCGATCCGTGGCAGGCCCTGCGTTGCCCCCTCTTCCGTCACCACGCCATTGAGGCGCTTGAGCAGCTCAACCTCGTGCTCGGTGTTCCAGCTCATACCCTTGCCGCCGTTGCCGAGCTTACTCATCAACGGGCCGAGCGAGGTGTAGCGCTTGTAGAGATTCGGATAGTCGCGCTCGACGACAGTGACTGCCGGCATGGTCTTTCCGGGAATCGGCTCGACCTCGCCCTTCTTCCAGTCCTTGACGTCGAACGGCTGCGCGATCTCGCCTGCCGAGTCGTGCATGATCGGCGTCAGCACCACGTCCTTCTCGACGCCGAGCACTTCCGGCGCAACGTTCGAGAATGCCTTCGCAATGCCCTTGTAAATCTCCCAGTCGCTACGCGCTTCCCACACCGGATCGATCGCCGCACTCAGCGGGTGGATGAAGGGATGCATGTCCGAGGTGTTGAGATCGTTCTTCTCGTACCAGGTCGCCGTCGGCAGCACGATGTCCGAATACATGCAGGTGGTGGACATGCGGAAGTCGAGCGTGACGAGCAGGTCGAGCTTCCCTTCCGGCGCTTCGTCGTGCCAGACCACGTCGGACGGCTTGCGGCCGCTGATGTGGCCGAGGTCCTTGCCAAGCAGACCGTGGCTGGTGCCGAGCAGGTGCTTGAGGAAATACTCGTGCCCCTTGCCTGACGCGCCGAGCAGGTTCGAGCGCCAGACGAACAGATTGCGCGGCCAGTTCTTCGGATTGTCCGGGTCCTCACAGGACATCTTCAGCTCGCCGGACTTCAGCGCGTTCGCGACATAGTCCTTGGCTTCCATGCCGGACGCCGCCGCCTGCTTGGCGACCTCCAGCGGATTGGTCTGCAACTGCGGCGCTGACGGCAGCCAGCCCATGCGCTCGGCGCGTGCGTTGTAGTCGATCAGCGCACCATCCCACGGCCCCATCGGCGCAGTCGGCGACAGCACGTCCTTGACGTCGAGCGTCTCGTAGCGCCACTGATCGGTGTGCGCGTAGAACGCCGAAGTCGAGTTCATCTGCCGCGGCGGCCTGTTCCAGTCGAGGCCGAACGCGAGCGGCAGCCAGCCGGACTGCGGCCGCAACTTCTCCTGGCCGACATAATGCGACCAGCCGCCACCGGACTGACCGACGCAACCGCACATCACCAGCATGTTGATGATGCCGCGGTAGTTCATATCCATATGGTACCAGTGATTGAGCCCGGCGCCGACGATCACCATCGAACGGCCGCTGGTCTTCTCGGCATTGCGCGCAAACTCGCGCGCCACCGTGATGATCTGCTCGCGCGGCACGCCGCTGATCTGTTCCGCCCAAGCCGGCGTATAAGGCTCGATCTCATCGTAGCTCTTCGCGATGTTCTCGCCGCCGAGCCCGCGGTCGACGCCGTAGTTGGCGACGAACAGATCGTAGACAGAAGCAACCGGCGTCTCGCCATCCGCGAGCTGCAGCATTTTCACCGGGATGTTGCGCGTCAGCACGCTCGGATGATCCGTGCCGCGGAAATGATCGTGCTCACGATTGCCGAAGTACGGGAAGCCGACCTTGGCGACGTCATCCTGCACGTCCATCAGCGACATGCGCAGCTTGGTCTCACGCGTACCCGATGCCTTCTCCTCGAGATTCCATTTCCCCTTCTCGCCCCAGCGGAAACCGATCGAGCCGTTCGGCACAACGATCTCGCCGCTGGTCTCGTCATAGGCAACGGTCTTCCATTCCGGATTGTTGGTCTCGTCGAGGTCGTCGACGAAATCGGAGGCACGGACGAAACGCTCCGGCACATAATAGTCGCCCTGCTTCACCAGCCGCACCAGCATGGGCATGTCGGTGTAGCGGCGCGCGTAATCATCGAAGTAATCGGTCTTTTTATCGATATGGAATTCGCGCAGGATGACATGGCCCATCGCCATCGCCACTGCCGCATCGGTGCCCTGCTTCGGGGACATCCACAGATCGGCGAACTTTGAGGCCTCGGAATAGTCCGGGCAGATCACCACGCTCTTGGCACCCTTGTAGCGCACCTCGGTGTAAAAATGCGCATCCGGCGTGCGCGTTTGCGGCACGTTGGAGCCCCACAGGATCAGGAAGCCCGAATTGTACCAGTCCGCGCTCTCCGGCACGTCGGTCTGCTCGCCCCAGGTCTGCGGGGAGGCTGGCGGCAGGTCGCAATACCAGTCGTAGAACGACATGCAGACGCCGCCGAGCAACGACAGATAGCGCGCGCCCGACGCGTAGCTCACCATCGACATCGCCGGGATCGGCGAGAACCCGAACACGCGGTCGGGCCCGTGAGTCTTGACGGTGTAGGCATTCGCAGCACCGATGATCTCGTTGACCTCGTCCCAGTTCGCCCGGACGAAGCCGCCGAGGCCACGACGCTTGACGTAAGCGGCGCGCTTCTCGGGATTCTCGACAATCGATTTCCACGCTGCGACCGGCGTCATGGTGGCGCGTGCCGCACGCCACAGCTTGATGAGCTTCGAGCGCACCAGCGGATATTTCACGCGGTTGCCGGAATAGAGATACCAGCTATAGCTCGCCCCGCGCGAGCAGCCGCGCGGCTCATGGTTCGGCAGATCGGGGCGCGTGCGCGGATAGTCGGTCTGCTGGGTTTCCCAGGTGACGATGCCGCCTTTGACATAGACCTTCCACGAGCAGGAGCCCGTGCAGTTCACGCCATGCGTGGAGCGCACAATCTTGTCGTGCTGCCAGCGCTTGCGGTAGCCGTCCTCCCACGATCTGTCTTCGGTCGTAGTGATGCCGTGACCGCCGGCGAATTCAGGTCTGGTTTTCGTGAAGAACGAAAGCCGGTCGAGAAAATGGCTCATCAGCCTCTCCTTACTGGGCCGGTTGGGCAAGCGGTGCCGTCGCACCCTGCCGTTCAATGTCGTGAAGCAGGCCGCCCTTGCGGACATAAACGGCCCAGGTGATCACGACACAGGTGACGTAGAAGATGAAGAATCCCCACAGCGCACCTTCGATGCCGCCGGTGAGATCGATCGAAGTGCCGAACGATTTCGGAATGAAGAACGCACCGAATGCGGCGATCGCAGAGGTGAAGCCGGTGATCGCGGCCGACTCCTTCTCGGCCTGACGAACACGCGCCGCGGGATCGGCATCCGGCATCAGGCGATCCATTTCCTTGCGCATGATGTTCGGGATCATCTGGAAGGTCGATGCGTTACCGACGCCGGTTGCGAAGAACAACAGGAGGAACATCGCGAAGAATCCCCAGAACGCGCCGGGCTGCTCCCTGATGCCGGTGAAGTAGAGGATGCCGAGCACGCCGAGCATCATCAGAACGAACACCCACAGCGTGACGCGGCCACCGCCCCATTTGTCCGCGACCCAGCCGGTCGCCGAGCGCGACAGCGCGCCGACCAGCGGGCCGAGGAAGACGAACGGCAGCACGTTGACGTCGGGGAACAGAATCTTCGCCAGTAGCGGGAAGCCCGCCGAATAGCCGATGAAGGAACCGAAGGTGCCGGTGTAGAGCCAGCACATCACCCAGTTGTGTTTACGCTGGAAGATCACCGCCTGATCGGCAAACGAGGCCTTGGCGGACGCAATATCGTTCATGCCGAACCATGCGGCGAACGCGCTCGCGGCGATGAACGGCACCCAGACGAAGCCTGCGTTCTGCAGCCACAGCGGCACCTGGCGCGTGCCCTCCGTCACCATCACCGGATCGCCGCCGAACCAGCCGAGCACACCGGCGGTAATGACGAGCGGCACCACGAACTGCACGACGCTGACGCCGAGATTGCCGAGACCAGCATTGAGCGCGAGGGCGTTGCCCTTCTCCGAACGCGGGAAGAAGAAGGAGATGTTGGCCATCGAAGAGGCGAAGTTGCCGCCGCCGAAGCCGCAGAGCAGCGCCAGCGCCAGAAACACGACATAAGGCGTCGATGGCGTCTGCACCGCATAGCCGATGCCGACTGCAGGGATCATCAGCGACCAGGTCGCGAGCGTGGTCCACAACCGGCCGCCAAAGATCGGCACCATGAAGGAGTAGAAGACGCGCAGAACTGCGCCGGAGATGCCCGGCAACGCTGCCAACCAAAACAGTTGAGAGGTGGTGAAGTTGAAACCGACGGAGGGCAGCTTCGCCACCACCACCGACCACACCTGCCAGATCGCGAACGACAGCAGCAGCGCCGGGATCGAGATCCACAGATTGCGCCGCGCAATGGCGCGACCGGTCTTCTCCCAGAACTCGCGATTTTCAGGCTGCCATTCGGTGAGCACGACACCGGCAAGCGCGCCGATATGTTCGGGCTTGTGAATCGTTTCCAGCTCGGGAAACTGTGGCAGCTTCCGCAGTTCTTCGCCGACGACGCCGCGCTCCATCTGCCGCACCGTCAAATGCATCCAGAGCAGCGAAACGACGACGATCAGGAACAGCAGCATGAAGCAACTGGTCCATAGCCCGGTGAGATCGTTCAGCGCACCGAAGGCGATCGGCAGCACGAAGCCACCGAGTCCGCCGATCATGCCGACCAGACCGCCAACCGCACCAACATGGTTCGGGTAATAGACCGGGATGTGCCGGAACACCGCCGCCTTGCCGAGCGCCATGAAGAAACCAAGCACGAACACCGTGACGGTGAACGGCACCACACCCATTTCGAGATGGAAGCTGACCGAGCCGGTCACCGTGCGCACGACATAATCGGTCGGCGGATAGGACAGGATGAAGGTGCAGGCGACGCCAACCAGGAAGGTCCAGTACATCACCCGCCGCGCGCCGTAGCGATCCGAGAGATGACCGCCATAGGCGCGGAACACCGACGCGGGCAGCGAGAACATCGCGGCAATCATGCCGGCGGCTTTGAGGTCGACGCCGTAGACGTTGATGAGATATTGCGGCAGCCACAGCGCCAGCGCCACGAACGCGCCGAACACGAAGAAGTAGTAAAGCGAGAACCGCCAGACCTGAATGTTCTTGAGCGGCGCCAGTTCAAGCCACGCACTCTTCGGCTTCTCGCCCCGCTCGCGGCGCGCCTTCACCACCGGGTCTTCGTCGGAGAAGATCCAGAAGATCACCGCCATGACGGCGAGCGCCGCGGCCCAAACCTGCGCGACGACTTCCCAGCCGAACGCCACCATCACGAAAGGCGCAAGAAACTTGGTCACCGCGGAGCCGACATTGCCTGCGCCGAAAATGCCGAGCGCAGTGCCCTGCTTGCCGGCGGGGTAGAACCGCGAGACATAGGCGACGCCGACAGCGAACGAACCGCCCGCGATGCCGACGAAGAGCGCCGCGACAAGGAACTGCGGATAGGTATGTGCCCAGGTCAGCGCATAGGTTGCGGCTGCGCCGGCGAGCATCACGACGGTGTAGACGCGGCGGCCACCATACTGATCGGTCCAGACGCCGAGGACGAGGCGGATGAGCGAGCCGCTCAGGATCGGCGTGCCGACCAGAAGACCGAACTCGGTCTCATTGAGACCGAGCTTCTGCTTGATGCTGATGCCGATGATGGAAAAAATCGTCCAGACCGCGAAGCAGATCGTGAACGAGATCGTTGAAAGCCAAAGTGCCCGACCGCGCGCCGCGTTGCCTTGATCCGCTTCACCCACAGGAGCATCTCCAAATCCGTTTCGATTTCGAGATTGCTTTTGGGGTGACGAAATTTAGTTGCGGTGGATCAAGCCAAGGTCACCAATGCTGACTTATATGAAATCACACACATATGCTTGACCCTATGCACAAGCTGAATTGACCTATGCCACGCTGGAAATTGATAAACATCACACACCGGCAATAGCCAAGCGGAGCGCCGACATTGCGTGCTCATGAAATCGAAGAGTTAAAGAAGCTACCGCTGTTCTCCGACATGAATCCGGAGAATATGGAGTGCCTGCTCGATGCAGCATTGCTGCAGAAATTTCCGGCCGGTGTCGTTCTGATCCACGAAGGCACCGAGGCTGATTTCCTTCATGTGCTGATCGACGGACTCGCCGAGAATTACACCGAGCAGGACGGCGGCGAGTGCGGCATCTCGCTGATCAATCCGATCTCCACGTTTATTCCCGCCGCCATTGTCAGCAATCAGCCCTATCTGAGTTCGGCAAGAACGCTCACCGAATCGCGCGTCCTGCTTATTCCGGCCGCACGCGTGCGTGAGTTGTCCGACCGGGATGTCGGCTTCGCGCGAGCGATCGTCAGCGAACTCGCGCTCGCCTATCGCGGGTCCGTCAAGAAGCTCAAGGGCTACATGGCAAGGTCCAGCATCGAGCGGCTCGCCAACTGGATATTGGCCGAGGCCCAGAAAAACAGCCCGCAAACGAATATCGTCATTCCATTCGACCGCAGCACGTTGGCATCGCATATCGGAACCACGCGGGAGAATCTGTCCCGCAACCTCGCCTATCTGACGGAGCATGGCGTGCGCATTCGCGGCCGAGAAATCGTTATCGACGACAAAGAGCAACTCACCCTCTTCGCCCGGCCCCAGCGACTGATCGACGACCCGACGTCATGATGCGCTGATCGGCGGACCACCCCGAAAAGCGGGCCGCGCTTGCGCTAACGCAAGGCAATTGACCACGCGATGCGCTCGTATGGCGCGCCCTGAAGGACCATCAGCCTTCCCTGTGCCCGACGAGGCTCGCGCGTGACTGTTCCCCAATCCGCCCCTTTGCGATCCGATCTCAACAGCCGCTATGGCGAAGAGCGTCTGCCTCGTTATACGAGCTATCCGACCGCGCCGTATTTCTCGAGCGCGATCACACAACGTACCTATCGCGAATGGCTCGCAGCAATCCCCCAAGGGAAACCCGTTTCGCTTTATCTGCACATCCCTTTCTGCCAATCGATGTGCTGGTATTGCGGGTGCAACACCACCATCGTTCGGCGGAACGAGCCGGTGGCCGATTATCTCACGTCGCTGCGGCGGGAAATCGATATGGTGACAAGCCATATCAAGCAGAAGACTACGGTCGGCGGGGTGCATTTCGGTGGCGGAACGCCGACGATCATGACACCGGCCCAGTTCGCGGAGTTGATGATTTTCCTCAGGCAGAAGTTCTCTTTTCTGCCCGATGCCGAAATCGCCATCGAGATCGATCCCCGCAGGCTCACCCGTGAGATGTTGAACGAACTCGGTGCGAGTGGCGTGACGCGGGCCAGTCTCGGCGTGCAGAGCTTCGATCCCGTGGTGCAGCAGGCCGTCAACCGCATTCAGAGTTTCGAGGATACGGCAGCCGTCACCGAAGGATTGCGCTCAGCCGGCATCCGCAGCATCAACTTCGATCTGATCTACGGGTTGCCGCATCAGACAGTCGCATCCTGCTTCGACACCGTTCAAAAATGCCTGCAGCTTCACCCCGATCGTTTCTCAGTGTTCGGCTACGCGCATATTCCGACGTTCAAGAAACACCAGCGCAAGATCGACGAAACTGCCCTCCCCGATGGCGCGGGCCGGCACCTGCAGGCGAACATGATCGCCTCCCGCTTGATCAACGCGGGCTACCAGCAGATCGGCCTCGATCATTTCGCGCTGCCCGACGACAGCCTCGCAACAGCACAAGCGGCGGGAATTCTCCATCGCAATTTTCAAGGCTACACCACCGACACCAGCGACATTCTGATCGGTTTCGGCGCAAGCGCGATCGGACGGCTGGAGCAAGGCTACGTCCAGAATGAAGTCGCGCCGCGCGCCTACTGTGAATTGGTCACCAACGGCGACCTTCCGACCCGGAAGGGCTATGCGCTGACGGCCGACGACCGCCTGCGCGCCGACATCATCGAGCGGATCATGTGCGATTTCCGTGTCGACCTGGAGCAGGTTTGCGCAAAGCACGGTACGACGCCGGACGCCGCTCTTGGATCGGCCGACCGGCTGGAGATGCTGATCACTGACGGCGTGGTTCGCCTCGAAGGGCCGGTGCTCTCCGTGACGGACGACACGCGGCATCTGGTGCGCAGCGTTGCCTCCGCCTTCGATGCCTATCTCGGGACGTCCGGCCCCATCTACAGCCGCGCGGTCTGAGCCGACAGTTATCGCCGGATCACGCTGAGCGGACGCGGCGCTTCCTCGCGCGGTGCAGGCAGGCACTGCGGATCGATGTTGCGCAAGGCGGCTGCGCCCGCCTCCGCCGACTTGCTGATCTCATCGAACAGCAGCGCCATTTCCGTGAAGACCGTGCGGTCTTTCTCGTTCTCGGTCAGTTGATCGAGTTCGGAGAGAAGCCCGAGAACGGCATCGATACGATCCTTGTGGTCGCGTGCGCGCAATAGCGATCGCCGCGACAGGCGCTGCGCTTCGAGGCTCGAAAATCGCGCCATGGCCTCGCTCAAAACCTCGCGGCAGTTACAGTCGAGGTCCATACGTGTCAGGACGATGTTCAATCGCCCCATCAGATCCAGCGCTTCATAGATACGGTTACTCTCAATCATGACCGGCTCTTTCCAAATTGCGCCAACGCCTACTGTCCAGCCTCATGCACCATGGTTCCCGCCTGCGCTTTGCGCTGGCGCAGATTTTCCTCTGTGCCTTTCGTTGTGAGCACCGCCCCCGGCTGCCCATGGATAAAGCCATTAACGAACGGCACGTCGGGATAGATTCGCGTCAACTCCTGCATGCCGTTTTCCTGGGTCCGGCGGCCGTCGAGTAGATCGCGGAAGACTTTGGCGACCGCGACCATGTCGCATTGCTGCGGCGAGAGACGGAGCGCGCCGACGCCGGCGATCGCAAGGTCGACCGCATCGCCCAACAGGTTCACGCAGGCGTGAGACAGCGTCTGCACACCGTTCATGGCGAGAAACGGCTCGCCATCGAGTGTTGCCACCGGCAACCCATCCGGATCCCGCTCGCAGACGAACTGGCAGTTGTCCTTCGAGAGCTTGTGCAGGCGGGCATGATAGCAGCGTGCGGAGATCGCGAGCGGCACGCGGCCGAAGGCAAAAACTTCCATCGTCACGTCAGGCAACGCGGCGGCGATGGTCTGGATCGAGTCCATCGGTAATTCCGGCGGCAGGCAAATCCGCTGTGCTCCGCGGCTTGCGAAATAGGTTGCCGTCGCCTCGTTGTAGATATTCACGAATGGCCCGATCGCATGCGGGCGGTCCATCAGCGCCCCAAGGCAGGTGAGATCGTTGACCTCGACCATGAAGTCCGTATTGGCGGCAAGCTCCGCCGTCTGCCGGCGCTCCCGCGGCAGCGACACCAGAATGAGAGAGCCGAGAACGACCTGCTTTCCACACGCCGCAAGCCGTTCGATCACGGCAGGCATATGGGCCTCGAAAAACGGCGAGCGCTTCGAACAGACAACTTCACCGACGACAACCACGTCTACCGGCGCTTCCTCGGCAATGCGGAAATAGAAATCCCGCCATTGTTCGGGTTGCCAGTTGTAGAGCACAGGCCCAAGGGTCAATTGCATCGACGATGTCATCGGCAAGCTTTCGTCATCGCCATGTCTTTCGATAGGCTCCCGCCGTCGTCGACTGGCCTTCGGTGAGAGCGACGAGATCCCCGGCCGGCGCGGAGTGGCCATCTTCCAACCCTGCGAGAGTTTGACGGAAGTTGCGCACCACGCGCTCGATATAGGCACGGCCGCGTTGCCGCCCCTCGATTTTCAGCGCCGTCACGCCGGCCTTCTGCAACTCCGGCAGCATGGTGGTTGCATCGAGGCTGACCGGGTCCTCGAACAGGTAGCCGGCGCCATGCTCGGTCTGGAAACGGCCCTTGCAGAGCGTCGGATATCCCGCAGGTTCTTCCGCGGCGAACTTGTTGATGGTGAACGCACCGAGCCGCGAAACAAGCTGCCCATCCTGCTCGCGATAATGAACATGGCTCGCAGGCGAGCAGACGCCGTTCATGTTTGGTGATTGTCCGGTGGCATAAGACGAGAGCGAGCAGCGCCCCTCCTCCATCACACACAGGCCACCAAAGACGAACACTTCCGTCTCGCAACGCACCTCGCGCGCAATCGCCGCGATTTCGGCCACGCTCAGCACGCGAGGCAGAACAACCCGGCGTGCACCGAACGCCTTCACATAAAACTCGATCGCGTCCGGATTGGCGGCAGCCGCCTGAACCGAGACATGAAGGCGCTGATCCGGATGACGCCGGGCCGCATAATCGAGAACACCAACATCGGCAATGATCAGCGCATCGGCGCCGGCCTCGACGGCGGTGTCTACCGCGCGCTTCCACAGATCGAGCGTTCCCGCCCGCGCAAATGTATTGATGGCGACGAGAACCTTGACGCCGTGCCCGTGGGCATAAGCAATTCCGGTCTGCAACTCCTCGGGACTGAAATTCAGCCCCGGAAAATTGCGGGCGTTGGTCTCATCGCGAAAACCGCAATACACCGCGTCCGCACCCGCCTCGACAGCAGCCTTGAGACCGGCGGGCGTTCCCGCAGGGCAGATCAATTCCATGATCCACCCTCCGGGGCCAGATCATCCTGCCGCTGTCCGGGAGGATCACCGATTGCTCCTCGCACGAGTCGCGCCGCAACAGGCGACAGCGGTCCTAGAAACGCAACGGATTCCGCAACAATATCGATCCCGGCTTCATCGACAGCGTTACGCAATGCGAGCGCCGCTTCCATGTCGCCTTCGATCTGGATATCTCGCGAGAAAAACAGTGCGTCTCCATCGCAAGTGCCGTTCGCAAGACTGATCAACGCAGCAAGCGTTCCAGAGATCCTAACATCGACCCGCGGCATAGATCGCACTACGATGATGGTTGGTCGCGTGCGTGCAGGTTCGAGCAAAAAAGAAAATGGCAGGTCGGTCGGATCGAGACCGAACCGCTTTGCAGCGTGGATGCCAAGGCGATCAAAAATCTGCGGGTGCCGGCTTTTTATTCCATGAAGGCACGCGCCAAGCACCGGCTGCAATGGCAGAAGTGGCAGGAACTGCCCTGCCAAAGCGAGCACCTGCGGCACTCTTGAAACGAACGGGCCGGACCCCGGCATAACAGCCTCTCTTTTGAGGCATCCTTAGCATCCGCCGAAAATCGATTCTTTGTCCGAGAACAATGAATCCCGTAGCTTTCTGCTTCATGAGAGATGCGACCAATTCTTATTAGAAGCTTCGGAGACGCCTCTGCTACGCCGCGACCAGCCTCTCTTCGCCAATCTGCGCAACTTTCTCTCCCGCCTTGAGAAGGAAGGCCAGCTTGTCCGCATCCGCGAACCGGTCCCGGTCGTTCACGAAATGACGGAGATTCACCGGCGCGTGCTTCATGCGAGCGGCCCGGCACTGCTGTTCGAACAACCGATCAAGGCGGACGGCGCGATCGCGGAGATGCCCATCCTCCTTAATCTGTTCGGCTCGCGCGAGCGCGTGGCTTGGGGGCTCGGCGTCAGCCCGGAGCATTTGCCAAACCTGGGCCAAGCACTCGCAGAACTGAGCGAGCCGCAGCCGCCACACAGTTTCTCCGATGCAATGGCAAAGCTACCGCTGGCGCGTGCCGTCATGGCCATGCGCCCGAAGACTGTCGAGACGCCGCCCGTGCATGACATCGTCTGGCGAGGAGACTCCATCGACCTCACCCGGCTGCCAATCCAGATCTGTTGGCCGCACGAACCTGCGCCGCTCATCACCTGGCCGATGGTGATCACCAAAGCGCCCGACGACGAAGCCGACAGCAACGTCAATGTCGGCGTCTACCGGATGCAGGTGATCGGCCGCGACCGCGCGATCCTGCGCTGGCTCGCGCATCGCGGCGGTGCTCGCCATCATCATTTATGGAAAGAGCGCGGCCTCGATATGCCGGTCGCAATCGCCATCGGCGCCGATCCGGCAACGATCCTTACGGCAGCGCTACCATTGCCGGAAACTCTTTCCGAATTTCGCTTCGCGGGCCTTCTTCGCGGCGCGCGTTTGCCGCTCGCACACTGCGTCAGCGTTCCATTGATGGTGCCTGCCGAAGCGGAGATCGTTATCGAAGGCACTGTGTCTCCACACGAGACGGCACCCGAAGGGCCGTATGGCGATCACACCGGCTATTACAACGCCGTCGAGAATTTCCCCGTGATGCGCGTGTCCGCAATCACCATGCGGCGGCAGCCGATCTATCTCTCCACATTCACCGGACGGCCGCCGGATGAGCCTTCCCGCATCGGTGAAGTTTTCAACGAACTCCTCGTCCCCTTGGTTCGGAAGCGAATTCCGGAAGTCGTGGACCTGTGGCTTCCTCCCGAAGCCTGTTCATACCGGATCGCGGTTGCCTCCATCGCAAAGCGCTATCCGGGGCAGGCGCGGCGGGTGATGCTCGCGCTATGGTCGCTGCTGCCGCAACTCACCTATACGAAGTTTCTCATTCTCGTCGATCCGGACATCAACGTCCGCGACTGGTCCGATGTGATGTGGGCGGTTGCTACGCGCACCGACCCCTCCCGCGATTTTCTTACGCTGACGGATACGCCGATCGACTATCTCGATTTCGCATCACCAAAGCCGGGCCTCGGCGGCAAGGTCGGTATCGACGCCACCACCAAAATTCCTCCCGAAACCGACCGCGAATGGGGACGCCTCCTCACGATGGATGAGGCTGTGATCGCGCGCGTGAACGAGATCTGGGAACGACTCGGTCTTCCTTCGAATCCCGGTGCAGCGGGAAAACAATAAGCGGCCACTCCGTCAGGGCGCCATTTCGAAAGAGGACCGCATCACTTCGTTATGGATGAAGCCACGCTGCATGTAAGCAAGCGTCATTTCGGCCAGCGCTGGCGCCATCAGGAAGCCGTGGCGATAAAGCCCATTAATCGATATTTTTTGTTTGCTGACGACGACCCGCGGCAAATGATCCGGAAACGCCGGGCGAAGTCCCGCACCGACTTCGAGAATATGAGCATCTGCGAACGCGGGGTGAACGGCACAAGCCGCCGTCAGCAATTCCACCGTCGAGCGCAAACTGACCGCCGTGTCCTCACTCTCGATACTGGTCGCACCGATCATGAAGCAATTGTTCTCGCGCGGGATCACATAGATCGGCCAGCGCGGATGAAGAAGGCGCACCGGGCGCATCAGCTCGATGCCCTGCGCTTCGACGACAACCATTTCACCTTTGACGCCGCGCAAATCTGAGAATTTATCGCGGGCGGCAAGGCCACGGCAATCGATCACGACGTGACCGGCTTGTCCGGCAAGCACATCCAGATCGCAATCTGCCTGAAACCGGATGATGCCGCCAGCGGCAACGAAACGCGCATGCAACTTCGGCAACACGGCACGTGGCTCGACATGCCCTTCGCCGGCAAAGAACAGGCCTTCGCGAAATCGATTGCCGAGATCCGGCTCAAGCTCCGCGACGCCTCGCGCATCGAGGCGCTCATGTCCCGTCGTCAATTTCGCGAACCGGTCGAAATCCGCACGATCACGCGCATGAGCGACAACAAGCGAGCCGTTGAACGGCGTGTCAGGCAGATGCTTGCGCCAAAGTTCCAGCGAGCGCGTGCCGAGATCGGTGATGAGCGGTTCAGACGCCTCGGCTTCACACCATGGCGCCAGCATGCCACCAGCCCAATGGCTGGTGGCATAAGTCATGGCGACATCGTCACGCTCGAACAGCATGACGTCATAGCCTGCACAGGCAAACAGAAGCGCCTGCCAGCTTCCCACAATGCCAGCGCCAATAACGGTGACGGAAGACGGTCCGTCCGGTGCCGGCGGCTCTCGAAACATCATCACAATCCCGGAAGAGAATTCGAAGGCGTTGTTGATGGGGTCCTGCCGGACAGCCATCAACAACGCCTGACGGGTGCGACGCTAATCCCGGATCGGGAATGTTGCATTGTCCGGTGTCAAAATTGGCGCGCGTCCAATCGGCTTTATTTCACCCGGCCTGTTTCGCGGGCGAGAGCGACCGGCGCTTTCCAATGCCGGGTAAATCTGTCCTATTCTTGCCGGTACCCCGGCGGGTGCCGTCCGACAGAAGGCGCAAACCGTTCAGCACCACGAGCACCGTGCCACCTTCATGCCCGATGACCACCAACGGCAACGGTAGTTCGAAGAACAAGCCACCGATGACCAGCACCATCATGGCGCCGATCGCGAAGATTAGGTTTTGCCGGATGATCGCGACCGAACGGCGGGCCAGACGATGTGCATCTGCAAGCCTCTCCATGTCTTCCGACAGCAGTGCCACATCGGCGGCTTGAAGGGCAACTTCCGAACCAGCGGCCCCCATTGCGATGCCAATATCGGCACGGGCGAGAGCAGCGGCATCATTGACGCCGTCACCGACAAAGGCAATCTTGCCGCTCTGCGCGAGTTCGCCGACGCTGCGCACTTTATCCTCGGGCAGAAGCTCGGCATGGATCTCGTCCGGCGAGAATCCCAGCTCCTGGCCGATCCGCAGCGCCACCGGCCTGCGATCTCCCGTCATCATCACGATTCGGTGCACGCCACTCTCCCGCAGGGCGGCCAGCGCCGAAGCCGAGGTGGCCCTCGCCTCGTCCGCCACATTGACGGCACCCAGCACGGTCGAACCACGCCCGAGATAGACGACGGTCTGCGCACGCTCTGCGAGAGTCTTGAGCCCGTCATGATCGACAGACGCACTCATCGCCTCGGCCAGATATGGGTTACCGGCCCATATCGGACCGAAATCGTCGCGGCCGACGATACCGGCGCCGGGGCGTGCCTTTACATCCGTGACCTTCACGATGTCGAGGCCACGTCGAGCAACCTCCCCGCGGATCGCCGCAGCGATATGATGTTCCGAATGCGCTTCGAGTCCGGCAAGCAGCGACAGAAAACGATTCTCGTCGCCATCCAGCGCAACGATTTGCGTCACCGCCGCACGGCCGGTCGTCAGCGTCCCGGTCTTGTCGAATGCGAAGGTGTCGACGGCGGCGAGCGTCTCCAGCGCACCGCCGCCCTTGAACAGGACACCGCCGCGGGCCGCCGCAGACAGCGCCGACAGAATGGCGGCAGGCACCGAGACCACGATGGCACAAGGGCTTGCGGCGACCAGCATGGTCGCGGCGCGATAGAGCGAAGTTTCCCAATCGTTTCCGAGCCGATAGAAAACGCCAAGCGCAATCACAAATCCAACCAGAACGGCGATCGTGTAACGCTGCCCGAACCATGCGCTGAACCGCTCGGACGGCGCCTTGGCGGCCTGCGCTTCAGTGACAAGCGCGATCATCCGGGCGACCGTGCTTTGTGCCAGGGTTTTTATGATCCGCACATCGAGGACGCCATCGAGGTTCACCGTTGCCTCAAAAACCTGCTGATCCGGTTCCTTGCGAACGGGCATCGATTCGCCGGTAATCGTGGATTCGTCGAGCGAGCCTCGCCCGCTGACGATCATTCCATCCGCTGGAACGCGCGAGCCGGGGCGGAGAATGACCAGATCACCAACGCAAAGATCGGAGGCTGCGATCTCCTCAACGGTGCCGTCACTCGATTTTCGGAAAGCGGTTTCCGGACGGAGCGCCATCAGCGCCTCGACGGCACGCCGCGCCCGTCCCATCGCGCGCTCTTCAAGGGTCGTGGACAGGCTGAAAAGAGTGAGCAGAACCGCGCCCTCGACCGACGCTCCGACGATCGCGGCAGCTATTGCCGCAACAATCATCAAGAGATCGATGTCGAGGACATGATCGTTCCACAGGGCTTTCAGGGCGCGCCAACCCGTCGGCACACCGCCGGCAAGATAAGCGAGGACAGCGCCACCCAATGTTATTTGCGGCGCAAGCGAACCCTCCAGAACCCAAGAGCCGGCAATCGCGAGGGCAAGGCCCGCGACGGTTATCGCAGTGAAAATAACGGACAAGCTTGGCAGGCTACGCGGCAACAGACTCTCCGGTCGTCATCGGTGACGTGCTGGCAACCAAGGGCACTAGCTATAGTTTAGAATAATTCTAATCTATAGCATTAGCCAACTGGCGAAGCAATCGACACCGCATGCGGTCCGTACCGGGTTTCCGTCAGACGAAGCGGGCGCCGGGTTCCCTCTGAATTTGTGTGACTTCAAGGCCGTATATGGGCACCTCACCCAACCGATCTTTCGGGGGTGTCGCGATTTCCCTGCACGGCCTTGCATCCTCGACGGCGCCGACCGTGCTCATCATCCTTGTGATCTATATCGTGCCTAGGGCAAACGAGCCCGTCCGTTGCAATAGCGGTTCCTAGGCCGGTTCGCTGGCCGAGGCCGCCGCCGCGCGCAAGCCCGCCAGACGCGCGATCGACTGCGTGGCAAGCTCCTGCGCAAAATCGAGACTGCTCTGATCCTTCGCCCTGTCCGCCTCGTCGAGATATACATTCGACAGTTGCTCCGCACGTCGCAAGGCACGCTGCTTGATCTGTTCGATCTCGCCAAGAGCGGGCGTCTCGAAATCTTCCGGCAGAATAACGTCGTGAGAAGAAAATCCCGGCATCCCGACATGCAGAAGCCGCCTGCCCTCCGCCGGCGGCAGCGTTTGCGACCATGCGATGATGTCCCGCCGCAACAGGCTCTCCAGCAGAGCTGCGGACGCATCCCTGTCGCTCTGCTCATCTTCCGTCGCGTACTTGTGTTCGCTTTGCCACGCAAGGCGCCGTTCGCGGCGCAGCGCATTGCCATCGGACAACGCCTCCCGCGCCAATCGCTCTGCGGCAGCACGGACTGCGGAATCTCTGGTGAGCGCCGCGACATAGGTCCAGTAGATAAACGCGCGGCGGCGATGGCGTACGGCGAGCGCCCACACCGCATAAGGCGTCGAGAGGCCGGATTGCGCGATATCGCTGACTTCCTGTGCCGGAACGAGATCCCTGAATGTCGTCGGCAATTTTTTGAGATCCGGCGGTGCGCCACAGATTTGACTGCAAGCTTCTGCGATCGCGTCGGCACGCGCAGTCTCTCGTGACGCGAGCGTTTCAAAGACTGAGCTGATCGCTTGTGATCCCTGAGCAACGTGTGCTGCGACTGCACCGTAATGCTGCGCCGCAAACTGCGCCTGATGAAAGGCAACTGCGTAAAACTCCGGCAGAGTTGCGATCGGTGCGGGTGTCACCGTCAACAGAGGCTCTTCGCGCATGCAGAACTCCGCCTCGCAGTTGCTTTTTTTGACGCAGAACAATTATCGATATTATCGTGGCTGATAAAGATATCCAAGCAAGGTTACCGAGAGATGGGAACCGGCGGCGTTTTGTCGGCTTCTCCTGAAGCTGCAAGAGCGGATGGAGACCCTTTGTCTAAATTCCGAGATATCTGCGTCGCCTGCATTATCGCATGTGTCTGCCTGATCGGCGCTGGCCTGTTTGCCGCAGACGCGCATGCTGCAGGTCAGCTCAGCAATTATCTCGCCAAGGCGCAGCCGTCAGAACTCATTCCGGATGCAAACCGCTTCGGGCCGCTGCAAGGCGATCCGCCGATCGCGCCGGTCTACAAGGACGACCAGCTTCTGGGCTATGCCTATCTTAATTCCGATCTTTCCAACGCAGTCGGCTATTCCGGAAAGCCGATCCGCGTTCTCGTTGGCATCAGCACCAAGGGCGTTCTCACCGGCTTCAGGCTCGTCGAGCACAAAGAGCCGATCGTTCTGATCGGAATTCCGGAAAAGCGCGTTCTCGATGCCATCAACAAGCTTGTCGGCACCGATATGGTGCCGGTGGTGAACGGCGCGGCTCGCACACCTCAGGTCGATATCGTCAGCGGCGCGACCGTGACCGTGCTTGTGATCGGCGACAGTATCGCCCGTTCGGCATCGAAGCTGATCAAGACCGGGCGGCTCGGCGCGCAAGGTCAGGCCAATATAGCCGCGGCTGCGGCGCAGGTGGTCAAGACCATCGATATGGCCAAGAGCGAGGTGCAGGACTGGCAGACATTGCTGGGCGACGGCTCGATCCGGCGGCTGCATATGAGCGTTGCCGATATCAACGAAGCCTATCAGAAGTCCGGCAACGCCGCTGCCATCGCGCATCCGGAGACCGGGGATCCCACTGAGGATTTCATCGATCTCTATGTTGCGGACGTTGCGGTGCCGACGATCGGCCGCAGCCTGCTCGGCGATGAGGGATATGACCGCCTCAAGGCGAGACTGAAGCCCGGCCAGCAGGCGATCGTGGTTGCCGGCTCGGGCCGGTATTCGTTCAAGGGATCGGGCTACGTTCGCGGCGGCATCTTCGATCGTCTCGAACTGCTTCAGGACACGAACAGCATCCGCTTTCGCGACCGCGACCATACCCGGCTCGGCGACTTTGCCGCTGCAGGCGCACCAAGCTTCCCCGAGATCAGCCTGTTCGTGCTGCCGCCGGATTTTACGTTCGATCCGGCCGAGCCATGGACGCTGCAGCTTCTGGTGCAGCGGGGCGTCGGCGCACGCGACAAGGCATTCCTGACCTTCGATCTCGGCTACACGCTGCCGGATGCGTATCTCAAGCGCGAGCAGCCCTCGACGATCGTTCAGACCGAACAACCCGCAGCCTCGCCGCAGCCCGCAGATAAGGCAGCAGCGACAGTTGATGCCGACGACGAACCGCTGTGGATCAGGATCTGGCGCGGCGACATCGTTCGCATCGGCATCACCGTGTTCGCGCTCGGTACGCTGACGGTGATCTTCTTCTTCCAGAACGTCCTGGTGCGGCGTCCCCGCATCTATGTCTGGGTGCGGCGATCCTATTTGCTGTTCGTGCTGGTCTGGCTCGGCTGGTACGTCAACGCCCAGCTCTCCGTTGTCAACGTCCTGACGTTCATCAATTCGCTGCTGACGGGATTTAGCTGGGAATACTTCCTGTCCGCGCCGCACATCTTCCTGCTGTGGGCGTCGGTCGCTGCTGCCCTCCTGTTCTGGGGACGCGGGCCGTTCTGCGGCTGGCTTTGCCCCTTCGGCGCGTTGCAGGAGTTGCTGAGCGCTGTCGCGCAAGCGCTCAAGGTACCGCAAATCCGGGTGCCGTGGGGCCTGCATGAGCGGCTTTGGCCGATCAAGTACATGATCTTTCTCGGCCTGTTCGGGCTGTCGTTCTACTCCATCGCGCTTGCGGAGCAGCTCGCGGAAGTCGAGCCGTTCAAGACGGCGATCATCCTGAAGTTCGCGCGCGAGTGGCCGTTCGTCATCTATGCACTGACGCTGCTCGCTGCGGGATTGTTTATCGAGCGGTTCTTCTGCCGCTATCTGTGCCCGCTCGGCGCTGCGCTCGCCATTCCCGGCCGCATTCGCATGTTCGAGTGGCTTCGCCGCTGGCCGGAATGCGGTTCACCCTGCCAACGCTGCGCCAACGAATGCCCGGTGCAGTCGATCCACCCGGAAGGCCACATCAACGTCAACGAGTGCATCTACTGCATGCACTGTCAGGAGCTTTATTTCGACGATCATCGTTGTCCACACATGATCCAAGTGCGTCTCAAGCGAGAGAAGCGCGAAGCGCTGTCCTCGCCATCCATGCGGGCCAAAAAAGGGCCGGACACAATCATCACCGCCGGAGGCAAGACGATCAGCGCACCCGGCGGTTCGGTCGCAACACCTACAACCTGAAAACCTAGGAGACTTCCATGAGCAACCACGAGGACGGCAAGGGCGTCAGCCGGCGAGCCTTGCTCGGCACGACGGCTGCAGCGGGCGTCGGTCTGGCTGCAGGCGCGGCACTACCGATCGACAAGGGGTTTGTCACGACAGCGGAGGCGCAGACCAAGGGGCAGCCGAAGGCTCCCGCTGCGCGGCCCGCGGTCCACAAGACCGAGGTCGCACCCGGCGATCTCGACGAATACTACGTGTTCTTCTCCTCCGGACAGTGCGGCGAGATGCGCATCGTCGGCTTGCCTTCGATGCGCGAACTGATGCGCGTCCCGGTGTTCAACCGCTGCTCGGCGACGGGCTGGGGCCAGACCAACGAGAGTCTCAAGGTGCTCACCGAGGGGCTGACCCCCCAGTCACGTGAGTTTCTGAAGAGTCGCGGCGGTACCTACATCAACGGCGATCTGCATCACCCGCACATCTCGTTCACCAACGGCACCTATGACGGCCGTTACGCTTTCATGAACGACAAGGCCAACACCCGCGTCGCGCGTGTGCGCCTGGATGTCATGAAGTGTGACAAGATCATCGAGTTGCCGAACCAGCACACGGTTCACGGCCTGCGCGTGCAGAAATACCCGCGCACCGGCTACGTGTTTTGCAACGGCGAGGATGGCGTCCCGCTGCCCAACGACGGCAAGATCCTCGACAATCCGAAGGAATACCGTGCAATCCTCACGGCGGTCGACGGCGATACCATGCAGGTTGCCTGGCAGATTATCGTCGACGGCAACCTCGACAACGTCGACGCCGACTATCAGGGCAAGTACGCCTTCTCCACCTGCTACAACTCCGAGGGTGGCGTCACACTTGCGGAAATGACCGCAAGTGAGCAGGACTGGGTCGTCATCTTCGACCTCAAGCGCATCGAAGAGGCGGTGAAGAAAGGCGACTACAAGAAGATGGGGGGCGTACCCGTGCTCGACGGCCGCAAAGGCTCGCCGTTCACGCGGTATGTGCCGGTCTCCAACGGTCCGCACGGCATGAACACCGCGCCGGATGGCATCCACGTCATCGCCAACGGCAAACTGTCGCCGACCTGCACCGTGTTCGACGTGCGGTTGTTCGATGACCTGTTCGCCGACAAGATCAAGCCGCGCGACACGGTGGTGGCGGAGCCCGAACTCGGTCTCGGTCCGCTGCATACGGCCTATGACGGCAAGGGCAACGCGTATACCACGCTGTTCATCGACAGCCAGATCTGTAAGTGGAACATCGATGCGGCCCGGCGTGCGTACAAGGGCGAGAAGGTCGACCCGATCCTTCAGAAGCTCGACGTCCACTATCAGCCCGGCCACAACCACACCTCCATGGGTCAGACCAAGGAGGCCGATGGAAAATGGCTGATCTCGCTGAACAAGTTCTCCAAGGACCGTTTCCTCAACGTCGGTCCGCTGAAGCCGGAGAACGATCAGCTCATCGACATCTCCGGCGACAAGATGGTGCTGGTGCATGACGGCCCGAGCTTCGCCGAGCCGCATGACGCCACCATCGTCCACCGTTCCAAGATCAACCCGATCTCGATCTGGGACCGTGCTGACCCGTTCTTTGCCGACGCGGTGAAGCAGGCCAAGGCGGACGGCATCAACCTCGAAGCCGACTCCAAGGTGATCCGCGACGGCAACAAGGTGCGCGTCTACATGACGTCCACCGCACCGGCGTTTGGCCTCGAGCAGTTCACCGTGAAGCAGGGCGACGAGGTGACGGTCTACGTCACCAACATCGACGCGGTCGAAGACCTCACCCACGGCTTCACGATCGTGAACTACGGCGTCGCGATGGAAGTGGCGCCGCAGGCCACGGCTTCGGTGACGTTCACGGCCGACCGCGCCGGTGTCTACTGGTACTACTGCCAGTGGTTCTGCCACGCCATGCATATGGAGATGAAAGGCCGTATGCTGGTCGAGCCGAAGTCGGTGTAAGCGGAGCATCCGTGCGTCGCTTCTTCACCATATTTCCGGCGGCGGTTCTCGCCGCCGGATTATCCAGCTTCGCCAGCGCGGAGACGCTGACGCTTGCACCCGGCCAGCTCATGCAGAGCGTGCTGGACCGGGCGCAGGACGGCGACGTCATCACGCTTGCTGCGGGCGAGCACAAGGGGTCGCTCCGTATTGAGCGGCGCGTGACGCTGCAAGGCGAGCCCGGCGCGATTCTGACCGGAAACGGCGAAGGCAGCGTCATCGGCGTTTACGGGCCGGGCGTCGAAATCCGCGGACTGACGATCAAGGGATCGGGCCGCGATCTGCAGACGATGGATTCCGGCATCTATCTCGAGAAGACCGCCGAGCGCGCGCTGGTCGAAAACAATCGCATCATCGGCAACCTGTTCGGTGTCTATGTCCATGGCGCCACGGGTACGCGCATTCTGAACAATGTCATCGAAGGCTTGCAGAATATCCGCCTTGCCGAGGCCGGCAATGGCGTCTCGGTCTGGAACGCGCCGGACGTGACGATCGACGGCAACACCATTCGCTACGGCCGCGATGGCATCTTCACCGTATCCAGCCGCAAGGACCGCTTCATCAATAACCGCTTCGAAAAAGTGCGGTTTGCTGTCCATTACATGTACACAAACGACAGCGAGATCAGCGGCAACGTGTCGATCAAGAACCATGTCGGCTACGCCATCATGTATTCGAACCGTCTCGTGATCCGCGACAACGTCTCATATCGCGACCGCGATCACGGCCTGCTGTTCAACTATGCTAACTTCGCAAAAATCGAGGGCAATCTCGTCGCGGGCGGCCCACGCGACGACACACCGGGCACGCAGGAAGTGGCGAGTGACGAGCGCGGCATGCTGCCGGCCGCGAGTTCTTCGACGCAGGTCGGCGTGCGCAGCGGCCCCGGCAAATGCGTGTTCATCTACAATGCCAACCGCAATCAGTTCCGTAATAACTGGTTCGAGCGTTGCGAGATCGGCGTGCACTTCACGGCCGGCTCGGAAGGCAACGAGATCACCGGCAACGCCTTTGTCGGAAACCGCAATCAGGTGAAATATGTCGGCACCCGCGACCTCGACTGGTCGAAGGACGGCCGCGGCAATTACTGGAGCGACAATCCGGCCTTCGATCTTAACGGCGACGGTGTCGCCGATACTGCGTATCGGCCCAACGATCTGGTCGATCGTGTGCTGTGGACCGCACCGTCTGCGAAAATTCTAATCAACAGCCCCGCGGTGCAGGTATTACGCTGGGCGCAGGCGCAGTTTCCCGCGCTGTATCCCGGAGGCGTTGTCGATACACATCCGCTGATTGCTCCGCCGCCACGGCCGGACGCAGGCCGGAGTCTGCCATGACCGCAACCGTCTCCATCCAGAAGATCGACAAAACTTACGGCAAGATTCGCGCCCTGCGCGAAGTGTCATTCGATCTGCCGGCTGGAGGCATCTACGCGCTGGTCGGCCACAACGGCGCCGGCAAGACAACGCTGATCAAGCTGATGCTGGGTCTGATCCAGCCGAGCGGCGGCACCATCCGTGTTCTTGGTGAAGACCCGGCTGCGGGCGAATTCTCGGCGCGGCGGATGCTCGGCTATCTGCCGGAGAACGTCGCCTTCAACACCGCACTGACCGGGCGCGAGACACTCAACTTTTATGCACGACTGAAACAGCTCACGCCGGCGACGGCATGGCCCCTGCTCGACCGTGTCGGCCTTGGCGACGCCGCCGACCGCCGGGTCGGGACTTATTCCAAGGGCATGCGGCAGCGACTCGGGCTTGCGCAGGCGCTGCTTGGCCGCCCGCGCATTCTTCTCCTCGACGAGCCGACCACCGGTCTCGATCCGGCACTGCGGCAGACCTTCTACGATATCCTGCAAGAACTGCGTGACGACGGCGCGACGGTGCTGATCTCCTCCCACGCGCTGAGCGAACTCGAAGGTCGTGCCGAACAGGTGCTCATCATGAACCGCGGCACGCTGGTGGCCCAGGGCACGCTCGCCGAATTGCGCCAGATTTCGCAACTGCCGATCCGCGTTTCGTTCGATCTCACTGCTGATAACGACAAGATGCCGGATTGGCTCGCAAACGGCCACGCTTCCGGCACGGAAAGCCATGTCGTGCTGGTACCGGACGATGAGCGCAAGATGGCGCTGCTGCGGACCGCCGCCAGTGATCCGCGGGTGCGCAATATCGAAGTCATGACGCCGACCCTCGACGATCTTTATGCGCATTTCCTTCGTGCGCGGGAGGCTGCGGAGTGAGGACCATCGCGATCATCGCAGCTAAGGAAATTCAGGAAGGGTTGCGCAACCGCTGGGTGCTCGCGACCACGCTGCTGCTGGCCGCGCTCGCATTGTCGCTCACCTTTCTCGGCAGCGCACCAACTGGAAATGTCGGTGCGGGTGCGCTGGATATTGTCGTCGTCAGCCTCTCCAGCCTCACCATTTTCCTGCTGCCGCTGATCGCGTTGCTGATTTCGCATGACGCGATTGTCGGCGAGATGGAGCGCGGAACCATGATTCTGCTGCTCAGTTATCCGGTGGGGCGATACCAGATCGTTCTCGGAAAATTCTGCGGTCATGTGCTGATCCTAGCCTTCGCCACCGTGATCGGCTACGGCGTTGCCGCCGGTGCATTGGCCATCAGCGGCGCGGCCGTGCTGGCGGCGAGTTGGTATGCGTTCGCCTGGATGATTGGGACGTCGATCATGCTCGGTGCGGCATTCGTTGCGATCGGTTATCTCATCAGCAGCCTCGCGCGCGACCGCGGCACCGCGGCAGGTGCTTCGGTCGGCGTCTGGTTGATCATGGTGCTGGTGTTCGACATGGCTCTGCTCGGTCTGCTTGTCGTCGATCAGGGCAAGACCGTCTCCGCCTCGATGCTGGAGCAACTGCTCTTTCTCAATCCGACCGACATCTATCGTCTCGCCAACCTCACCGGCTTCAATGTCAGCCAGTTTTCCGGCATGGCCGGGCTTGCCGGCAGCGCGGGCGCGAGCACCCTCGCGCTGCTCATCGGAATGGCGCTATGGATCACGGTCCCACTCGGTCTCGCGACAGCTTCTTTCGCACGGAGGGAATTATGATCCTGCGCGCGCTTTGTATCGCGGCATTCGCGATTACGCTTGCCGCCTGCAATCAGGACCAGTCGGCATCCACACCACCGCCGCCCGTTTCGCTCAAGGACGATGCGCTGGGCGTGTTCTGCGGCATGAACGTGCTCGAGCATCCGGGCCCAAAGGGGCAGATCATCACCGCGAGCCGGATCGATCCCTACTGGTTCACATCGGTTCGCGACACCGTGGCCTTCACGCTCATGCCGGACCAACCGCGCGATATCCGCGCGATCTATGTGTCCGATATGGGAGCGGCACCGAGTTGGAAAGAACCTGGCGCCGCCAACTGGATCGACGCACGTAAAGCGTTTTTCGTGATCGAGAGCCGCAAGCGAAGCGGCATGGAAACGGATGAAGCGGTGCCGTTCGGCAATCGTGCGGCAGCAGATGCGTTCGTGACCAGCAATGGCGGCCGCGTCGTCAGCTTCGATCAGATTCCGAAAGACTACGTGCTCGGTGGCGACACGTTGGGGCAAAACGGGCATAGTCCTACGGACGTGCGGACAAACTGAAGGCAGCGCCATGACTCACTCATCCATTACGCGCCGGAGGTTGATCACCATTGCTGCGATGGCGAGCGGGGCCGCTTTGGTTGGCAGCCGCTGCGCCGTGGCAAATACGCCGATCCGCTGGACCGGATCGGCACTCGGCGCACAGGTCTCGATCGAGATTTATCATCCGGATCGGACGGAAGCGGAGCGGCTGGTTCATCTGTGCGTGCAGGATGTGCGCCGGCTCGAGCAGCAGTTCAGCCTGTATCGGCCGGACTCGGCGATCTGTTCGCTGAACCGGACCGGCGTTCTGGTATCACCCGATGCCGATATGGTCGCACTGCTGCGAGCAGCGCTCGACTTTGCCGCGCTGACGGACGGCGCGTTCGATCCAACCGTGCAGCCGCTGTGGAATTTGTATGCGGCGCATTTTGCACAGGAGCACCCTGCGCCAGGCGGGCCGTCAGCGGACAAGGTCGCTGAGGCGTTGTCGAAAGTGGGCTATCGACATCTCAAGGTCAGCGCGGACCGGATCGCCCTGCTGAGGCCCGGCAGCGCGATCACGCTAAACGGCATCGCGCAAGGCTATGCCACTGACCGCGTCACGGAGACGCTGCGCGCGGCAGGCCTTTCGACCACTCTCGTCAATATGGGCGAAATTCGCGCGCTCGGCGCAAAGCCGGATGGCACGCCATGGCAGGTCGGCCTTGCCGATCCAGACAGACCGGATCAGATGAGCGAAACCATCGGGCTCGTCGATCGGGCAGTCGCAACTACGGCCGGCTCGGGATTCAGCTTCGGCCCTACCGGCCGCTTTACTCATCTGTTCGACCCGCACACCGGCCAGAGCCCGTCGCGATATCGCTCGGTCAGCGTCATCGCGCCGACCGCGACCGAGGCCGATGCGTTCTCGACGGCTTTCAGCATGCTGCCCGCGTCGCGCATTCGTGAGATCGTGGCGGCACGGCCGAATATTCAGGTCCATCTCACCGACGCAAATGGAAAAACGCTTGTGCACGGCGCCTGAAATAGTGACATCTTCGCCGCTCGCCTGTGCGCCGAAGAACTGACCATCAACCAGCCCATGATGGGCAATCTCATAAGGGAGAAGAAAGAATGAGAGAGATCATGTTTGCGACTGTGCTGGCTCTGGCCAGCGCGAGTATCAGCCAAGCCCAGGCGCAGGATGCCGCCGCGGGCGAGAAGGTTTTCGCAGCGTGCAAGGCCTGCCATCAGATTGGCGAGACGGCCAAGAACGGCGTTGGCCCTGAGCTCAATGGCCTCATCGGTCGCAAGGCGGGCAGCGTGGCCGGCTACAACTATTCCGCAGCCAACAAGAATTCGGGTCTCACATGGGATGAGGCAACTTTCCGCGAATACATCAAGGATCCGAAGGCCAAGGTGCCCGGTACCAAGATGATCTACGCCGGCCTGAAAGATCAGAAGAAGACCGACGATCTGGTCGCCTTCCTCAAGCAGTTCGACGCCAGCGGCAAGAAGCAGTAAGCCGTAACTCTCATCCGATGGATGCAATTTGATGGTGGCGTCTGCAAACAGACGCCACCATCAATCGTTTTGGGTTTGCTGAATGCTCACACTCTACGCCAAGGGCGGACGAGCGTCGGGCCATAGTCCAGCGCAAACAGGCCGAAAGCTAACGACCAGCAGGCAGCCGAAACCGCCAGCAATTCCAGATAATGTGACATGGCAAACGGCGCAACCACGCGCGTGGCGGCCGCGATGTTGGCGAGCGCATAAACGACAAGCGTAGCGTTATTGGCACGCCGCTCGCGCCCGGTGTGGCTGCAACTGATGCGCGTCATCACAGCCAAGGTCATGACACCAATCGCGCCTGCCGTCAGAGCATGGATCGCGGCCGTTCCGGGCACTTGGCTCGGAAACAGAATGGAGGCTCCAAGCATCGCGAGCCCGAGTGCGCACCAGAAGTACCCAAGGTGGAGGATGAACACCATGCCATCACTGACGGTGACCCACCCTCGCCAGCGCAGGAGGCGCACAAGAAGACTCACGCCGGCGATCATCAGCAACACACCGCCGGGCCGCATTGAGGGCTGAACAATCCATAGTGAAAGCCCCGCCCCGGCGACGCCGAGCGCGATCAGATCGAACGGCCCATAGGACGCCGGCTCGGGCTTGAGACCGCGTTGCGCCATCCAGTTGCGGGTGAAGCTCGGGACGAGACGTCCGCCCGTGAGCGCGATAAGAAAAGTGATGAGGCCAATGGCCATCCGCTCCGATATTACGCCGAGATCCGGCGCAACCGCGCCCGCGTGAAAACCGACATTTGTAATCGCCAGCAGGGATATGACGATGCAGGGAGCAAGCCCACGCCAGTTTCGGGCAACGAGTTGTTCGCGCCAGAGAGCGCAGGCAAACAGGATGAGGAAAGCCGCGTCGATGAGCGAAGCCACCGGACCAAGAACGGGATAGGCCAGCATCGCAATCCGCCCGGCGATCCACAAGGCGACCAGCAGGACGATCGGCTGACCCGCGATAGGATAATGTCCGGTCCAGTTGGCTCCGGCGACGGTCATGTAACCCACGATCACCGCACCGGTGTAGCCGAACAGCATCTCGTGCACATGCCAGTCACGGGTGAGGAGCGCAGACATCCCCTCGGCCGCGCCGAGCATCGGCAACATCCAAAGCAGGATCGCAAGGCTTGCCCAGATCGAGGCCAGAAGAAAGAACGGACGGAAACCGAAACTGAAAAGAGCCGGGCCGCGATAGTCGCGCAGAATCTGGGCTGTCGTCTTCGGCAAAATCGCCCTCAGTCAAAAATCGCGGCGCGCTGCCATCAGCGTGACAGCAGCACGCACCGCGACGGCCGCGTCACGAACTGTCGCGTCACTCCGCCGAGAACCCATTGCCGCAGCCGGGAGTGTCCATAAGCGCCGGCGACAATCAGGCCGGCATTCATATCGGAGGCAAGCGCCTCCAGATCGTCCGGTGCATTGACCTCTGTCACCGTGGTGGTCGACGCCGTCACGCCATGCTTGAGCAGCCAAGCCGAGACGTCCTTGACCCGCTCGCTCGCGGCCTGTTCGTCCGCCGCCGGGCAAACCTCCACGACGATCACGTCTTCGGCCCTTTGCAGGAACGGCAACGCATCCAGAATAGCCCGCCGCGACTCACGGGTGTCTTTCCAGGCGACCAGAATCCGGCGCGGGTCGAACCACGTCGTCGACGGCGGTACGACCAGGATCGGTCGCCCCGTTTCCATCACGAGATCGGACGGGCTCGTGCTCGAATACGGATCGGCGTCCGTCTCCGGCTGCGCGGCGACAATCACGAGATCGACGCTTCGCGCCTGAGCCGGAATGAAGTCCTTTGCAATCTGCAGGTCTGCGCGCCATTCGATCTGCTTGATGCGGCAACCCACGACGTTGCGGAACTCCTCCTCCGCACTGGCGAGACGTGCACGGAGTTGCACCTCTTCGCGCTTGAACAACTCTTCCCCATACTGGCCGTCAGTAAAATAAAGCGGCGCCGGCATGATCGTGCCCGCCATCCCGATCACCCGGGCGTCGAAACGCTCGGCAATCTCGATTGCAGCCGTCAGGCATGCCCTGTTGGAGGCTTCGAGCGCCATGCTGACACCAATCGACTTGTAGCTCATGACGACCTCCCCTCGGGTTCAGCGGAATCCTGACGGCCTGAAAATGCGCGCAAGGGTACCGGAACGACATGAGCCAGATCAACAGAACGGCATGGCCATCTCGGCGCAGATCGCCCGTTCGCACCGGCTTTTGGTCGCACTTTGGCACGCTCGCCGAACCATACGATACAATCAACCGCGCAAAGACCGGAGACTTCCCCGTGCAGAGCAAGCCCGTATTGAGTAAAATCAACCTGGAATTCCGACATCCGGCTAAATATCGTCTGATAAAAAGGAGCCCATCATGCGTGTTCCACGAACGATAGCGGGTCTGACAGTCGTCCTCTTCGCAGCCATTCTGGCCCCGGGCGCAACGAAGGGTAGCTCCACCAATATACTTTCGCGGGAGGCTTACTTTCCGCATCTCGGCGATCTCATGAGCACCATGCAGACTCGCCATCTCAAACTGTGGTTCGCCGGCAGATCGAATAACTGGCCTCTCGCATCCTATGAAGTCGATCTGATGATGGAGAATTTCCGCGACATCGCCCTTCTCTATCCGAACGTACCTGTCGCTGATGTCGAAATGCTCATCGAGCCGACCAAGGATATCAGCGCTGCGATAGAGGCCAAGGATGCCGGAAAGTTCAGTCAAGCGTATGCAGCACTGACGGCTGCCTGCAATGCCTGCCATCAGGCGATTGGCCGCGAATATATCGTCATGCAGGTCCCGACTGCCTCGCCGTTCAGCAATCAGGTTTTTCCGCCTCAGAAATAAAGCATCCGCGGGTTACGGCATCCGGTGCCAGCCGCAGGCCTACCGCGGCTTTTCCAGCGATTGCAGGAATGCGATGAAATCGCCGACCTGATCGGGGTCCAGCCGAAATTCCGGCATGGTCGGATGCCCGGTCGAGATACCTTCAGCCAGTGCTTCGGCAAGTGTCTCAACGGGGTATCTCGTATGAAGGGTGCGGAATGCCGGCGCGATTTTGAGCGGGCTCTCGGTCACACGATCAATTGAATGACATTGCGCGCAGCGGACCCGCGCAAACGTCCTCCCCCGCTGAACAGCAGGATCTTCCATCGCCCAGCCCGAACCGATCATCCCGCCTGCGAGGATTGCGCCAAGACACATCTGCTTCAGCATTGGTGAGCCCTTGTTTGAAAAACACGAGAGGTGAGCGCCCGTCAGCTTGTGGCTCTCAGGGAGCACCCGGCGCCAGCTCTGATCTAATCACTGTTATGAGATTAGTGTTCCGACCCGCTGGCGCCTTGATGGGCGTCAAAGCGAAATCAGGCCATGCGCGTATCAGGGTAAGCGGTGGCAGGGGCTTACCACGATGGAGCACTATCATGGCCGACTTGGTCGTTTCGTCCGGTTTCTGGGTCACCAGAATGCTGCCCGAAGGAACCGTCGAAAAATGGCTCGTTGCCGACGGCGCGGATGTTGCGTCGGACGATCCGCTGGTCGATTTGCGGATCGAAAATCAGCTCGTGAGGTTGAAGTCACCGGATACGGGACGACTTACGATCTTTGCGCAGCAGAACAGCATCGTGGAACCCGGCACGGTGGTCGCCCGGGTCAGCCATGCCTAAGTAAGTTCGGCAACCTCGTTGGACCGTCACAGAAAGGGATCGCTTCACATGAGCAAAATCAAGCTGCCCCCTGCCGCGCTGGTCCTCGTCGCCGATGGCAGAAAAGCGCTGTTTCTGCGAAACGCTGGAGACGAGGTTTTTCCAAACCTCGTCGTCGCGCGAGCTTATAAAGACGACAATCCCCCGACCAGAGAGCAAGGAACGGATCGGCCGGGGCGCGTCCACGAGAGCAGCACATCGCGGCGCAGCCAGGTCGAAACGACGGACTGGCACGTCGTCGAAGAACAGCGGTTCATCGAGACGACGGCAGATTCGCTCAAGCGCTATGTCGAAGATGAGGATGTCAAAAATATCGTTATCATCGCACCGCCGCGGGTGATCGGCGATCTGCGCGGGACGCTGGCCGACAGCGTTCGCAGGCAGGTTCTTACCGAAATCGAGAAAGACCTGACAAACCAGCCGACTTACGAGATCGAAAAATACTTCACCGAACCCCGGCCAGGAAACTAGGTCCCGCCAGCCGGGGGAGCGGACGTGGCTACAGTTAACCCCGAGCCCTCCCTACACGGCTCCGGATTGCGTTCAAAATCCCGTCGATCGGATCACCTGCCTCCTAATTAGCCTCCAATGACAGTGGGTAACGTCCCGCGGACCGCTAAAAACGCGGTAAATCGAGTATTCTCGGCGATCCGAATCAATGGAGTCAGCATGGCCACTCAAATGACGAAATCGCAGCTGATCGAAAAGATCGCTGAAACGAACGAACTCTCGAAGCGGGACGTCAAGGGCGTTCTCGAATCGCTCGCCACCCTCGGCTACAAAGAACTTAAGAAGAACGGGGTGTTTCTCGTCCCGGGCTTCGCCAAGTTTGTCGTGATCAAGAAGCCGGCAACGAAGGCCCGCAAAGGCACCAACCCGTTCACCGGCGAGCCGATGACGTTCAAAGCCAAGCCCGCCCGCAAGATCGTGCGTGCGCGCCCGGTCAAGGCTGCCAAGGACGCCGTTTAATGCCCTGAAGTGGAGATCGGAAATGGTCTCCACTTCTTGATCTCGACCGATGATGTGTTAAAGCGCCTCCGGCATTTGTTCAGGAGAGGTTGAATGGCGAAAACAGTCAAGAAAGCTGCAAAGAAGACTGCCAAGAAAAAGGTTGCGAAGACGCGCGCCCGTCGCCTCTTTACCAAAGACGACATCAAAACCCTGCGCGCTCACTCGAAGGCCAGAACGCCTGTCGCAAAGATTGCAAAGCAGATGAAGCGCACGGAAGGCTCACTTCGCCAGAAAGCCTTGAAGCTTGGCATCGGGCTTGGCCATCAGCGCTAAACTCTAATCCTTACTTACGTACTGATTGAGCCGCATTTCCGGAACGGGAATGGTGCCGGCGCGCTTTGTCTCGGCCTCACCCGGCGGAAGTAATCACTCTTGCACGAAAAAAAGCGGATCAGCCAATCGCCGCTGCGGCGATAGCAGTAAATTGCGCGGCCATTAACGGATTTTCGTCAGCGCGGCTTCTTTGTGAGCGGCGATATGATCCGTCTTGTCGCTTTGGATTTCGTATTGAGGATCGTCCTTCGACGCGCGATGCCGATAACCCTTGTAGTCGAAGTCTGCGTGATGAACGCGAATAATCCGGCCAGTCACACGGCCGGCCTCGGAATTCCAGCTCACATGATCGCCGACGACAAATTTTGCCATACCGGCCTCCAATCAATCATCGGATTCGTTTTAAGATATTACTCCCTACGAAAGCCTCTGTAATTGTCGTGCTGGCACCAGACGGCGTCAACCGAAAGCCCTTCCCCACGTTGCGTTAGGACAAAGTCGTCCCGGACCAGGTCCTGTATCAGAATCGGCAATTCGTCATGAAAACAGCCGGGCGAATCCGGCAACAGGCTTGGGTGCTGAGGACGGTTCGATGGAAGAAGAGGCTCCCCTGGGCGCAATCACACGCCTCGACAACGGCTTCGAGGCACGGCTTGCGCGGGTTCTCGGGCATGATCGAGATGCGGTCTGGCGCATGCTCACCGAACCGCAGGCTCTTTGTCAGTGGCTTGCAGCGGGTACCATCGAGTTGCGTCCCGGCGGTGCGGTCCGTATCGATTTCGCCGACAGCGGAACGGTCATTGAGAGCACCATTCTGCAGTTCGATCCGCCGCGGCTGATTGAGTATTCATGGAGCAGCGGCGACCAACCTCAGCGGCCGTTATGTTGGGAACTCATCCCCGTCAAAGAAGGAACGCAACTGACGCTGACCGTGCGGTTGCCGGCAAGCGAAGACATAGCGAAAGCATGCGCCGGCTTCGATGCACATCTGGAGATGCTGGCCGCAGCCCTCGAAGGCGTCCCGATCCGCTTCCCTCTCGATTACTATCTCAAGCGACGACGCACCTACGACGCATCGCGGCCGAAATAAAATGCACGCGAGGCACAACCCGGCCCCTTCACACATTTCTCGAAATAGCGCCAGCCGCCATCAAGGCTTCTGCCCTGTCGCCTTCTGCCATTTCAGGAATTGCTGATAGAGCGCGTCGTTTTCCTCAGGTGTACGAGGCGTACGATTACCTGACGCGCCAGATTGCATCGCGAGAAAGCTGTCGAATTTCTCACGCGTGGCACTGGTCGCCACCGCATGCTGATCGAGCCATTCCTGTGCCGCGGGGAAACGCGTCCAGCCTTTGAGCGGGGCGCTGAGAACGGTCTCTTTCCATTTGGGATGGAACGGCGGCTGCTGCAGGCGGCTGAGCTTGTTGAAGAACACCTGCACGAAGCGTTCCACCTTGTGATAGCGCTCAGACTTCACCGGCCAGTTATAGGCCGCGAGAATAGCCGGCACCGCAACCGTATCGACGCGACCGCCCGGAGGAATCAGGGCCGGATAGTCTTCAGCCTTGAGCACCGCAGGTAGGTAATCAGCCTGCAGCGGCGCACTATAAGGGATAGGCACGAAGTGCAGGTTATCGCCCCGAACCTGGCTGACGGCCTTTGACGGACTGCCCTGCACCGCAATCACCGCATCGAGTTCACCGCGCTTCAGCTTGTCGTAAGCGATGCGTTGCTCCGTATAGGAGTAGATCGGCTTGATCCCGAGCCTCTCAAAAATGGTGATAGCCGTCACAAATGTACCGCCGTTCGGCAAGTCGATCGCGACGCGCTTGCCATTGAGATCGGCGAGGCTGCGGATCGACGTCGGCGCGATTACGTGCATCTCCTCATTGTAGAGCTTGGTGATATAGGCGAACTGATTTTTGATGCTTCCGGTGAAGCCCTTCCTCTCGAGGTAATCGAGCGTGTCGGCACGGATAATCCCGATATCGACGCCGCGCAGATAGAGGATGTCGGCGATGCTCTGGACCGAGCCGCGCCCGACAATCGGTAGCACACGCATCTGGTCGCCATCGTCGAGCACCGATGCAAGGTCGGCGCCAAACTGGACATAGGTGCCACCGATCGTGCCTGAGATCAGTGTGACGGTGTTTGCGTTGAGGCGTTCCTTGTTGGCTTTATTGCTGCTCGAGTAGCTGAAAATCGCTTTCAACCCATCGCTGACGGAAGCCGGATCAACTTCACCCCGCTCGTCTGCCGAGGTGTTGGCGATGGGAAGAGCCAACACGATAGCGGCGGACAACATCGCGCCTAGGGCCGCCTTGATTGCCGATCGAGTGTTCATCTCGGGTCCTCAAATATCTTGTGCAGCAAAGTGAGTGGTTATCGGTCAGCGCGCCGCTGAGAGCGCATCCAGTTGGATCTGGGCAGTGGGGTCGCCCCATTCCTTCGATTTCTGATACCAGTGACGAGCCTGCTCCCGATCAGCGATCGGTCCACCGGCGCCGAATTGCTTGAGAAAGAGCGGATCGTAAGTTTTCCCGAGCGCGAGGGCGGCACGCGGATCACGTGCATCCGCCGCACGCTGGAACAGCAATCGCGCCGCCAGCAAATCGCCGCTCTCCAACAGTTCGGCGCCACGCTGGATAAAGCCATTGATTTCGGCCGGGGTGATTGCGCGGACGCTGCTTTCTACGGGTCGCAAACCGGTAGGAGGAGCATGGATATCAACCGCCGCTGCACCCGGCCGCCACACCGGCGCCCATGCGAGCCGCATCGCGCCTTTAACCAGGGTTGTCCCGTCGGCATCACGAAGCTCTGCAGTGAGGTTCGCCTGGCCAACGAATTCATCAGGAGGAATGACCGAGGTGTTTGCAATCTCGCTGGTTGCCACGCGCCATTCGTTCGTCGCCATGCGCTTACCGAAGGTTAGTCGTGCACCCGCCGGCAATCCCTTGATGGTTACGCTGGCCTCGGGCGGCGGCGAGGTCACGCTGACTCCGAGCTTCAGCGGTTCGTTAACAATGCCGCTACCGTCCTGAACCGCAAGTGTGGGCGGCGTTCGGCGCGGCGGTGGCGCTGGAAACAAGGAGGCTTTCAGCGACTGCACGATCGAGGAGATTGCAGCCGTGGCGCCATCAGATTGGTCAGAGCTCCGGTCCAAGCAGGACAAAGGGCGCTATGATCGCTGTCGCCAGAGCGGCCGCGATGGCAAGACGAACAATAATACGCATGGGGCTGCGGGATTTTTGTCTCAGGGCGGGAGGCGCCTCGACCCGCTCGGCCTGCCGCCTGTCTTCGAGTGCCTGAGCGACAGCGTTGGCAAACGCATCAGATCTATCCTGCCAGGGCAAGTCGCGCAGGTCGTCGTATCGAGACGACATCTCGTCGGATAACGATCCTACATTACGGCTATAGCGGAAGTCCGTCGGAATGGCTTCCGAATCTCTCGCGCGGTCGCGCATGGCGCGGGGTGCGTAATAGAGCGGGTCATTCGGATTGATAAACTCGTGATCATCGCCACTCACGTTACCTTCCCTCCTCTATTAAAACTCCCTTGATCAACGTGCCCGCACAAACACAGGCCTTCGCACGTCGTCTCGCGTGCTGTTTTAACCCTCGCTTTTCAGGATGCCGGGAACTGTTGCACTCGCCGGAAAAAACTCAATGAAACAGCGAATGCTCGTCTCGCGACATCTTGAGATGAAACGCTGACTCGACGGCCTCGCGCCTCAGCTCATCTTCCTGTTCGCCACATCTGGCGGGCACAGCAGTATTTCCGAAGTAAATTTGATAGGAGGCCGGAAGTCAGACCACCCTGGAAAGTTCGGGCATGAGTACAACCACTGATTTCATAAGGAATGTTTAAAATACACCTTTAGAAAGGTTGCCTATTAGACAACAAAAGCCGCATTTTATGCGGGTTTTTGCAGACTCCCGACCCGCCAACACCTTCAACTTTCAGGTGTAATTGTGCGAGTCTACGGGCGTGAAACCACGGGCGACCGTAAGCGTGGCTCACAGCCTTACGCCCTTCACATGCACGCATTTCGTCAGCATCAGGCGGACTCTCACTTCCTTGATGCTTTGATGGCCCACGAAATTCCCTAGCCGGCCTGCATGGCTACCGATCAGGCGGCCGGCCTTTCCGCAAGCATCGCGGTTGGCTCAAACACCACCGTCCGCGATATTTCAACCGACAGTCTTCAGGTTGCGCTGAGAAAATCGGGATGCCGCTACACAACGGATCTTCCGCAATGAAGCAAGAAACCGCTTAACCGCATAAGGGTAACGCGTCGAAGAGGAGCAGCAGCGCCGCCGCGCGATAGCCATTCCACGCTGCTACCAACAGACTACCCGTCGCAACGAGAGCCGCAGTGACCGCAATCTGACGTGTCGTTCCACTCATGTTGCCACAGCCTTCATGACGGGACGCTCCGCGATCGGCCAGTTCACCGCGGCCGCAACGAGACTTAGTCCGATGGCGACAGCCCATACAATGTCGTAACTGCCGAACCTGTCATAGATGGCTCCGCCGAGCCAACCACCAAGGAACGATCCGATTTGATGGGCAAGGAAAATAACGCCCCCGAGCATGGCCATGTTTGTCACCCCGAACATTGACGCGACGATGCCATTCGTGAGCGGGACCGTCGACAGCCAGAGAAATCCCATCAGCATCGCGAATACATATGCGGATGTCGGCGTTGGGGGCAGCAGGACAAACGCTGCGATCGTTGCAGCGCGTGCAAGATAAAGAAACGACAGGAGTTGCGGCTTGGGAAATCTTCCGCCGAGCCATCCTGCAGCGAGCGAGCCGAAAATATTGAAAAGGCCAATCAGGGCGAGGACCGTCGAGCCAACGGTCGAGCTCAGACCGGCGTCAAGAAGATAGACGGGAATGTGGATCGCAATGAAGACGACATGGAATCCGCATACAAAGAAACCGAAACTCAAGAGCTGAAAACCTCTGTCTCCAAGCGCCAGTCTCGCAGCCCGGTGCGCCTCGAGGTTTGTCGTACCGACCTGGTCCTTGCGATTCTCCCGCAAAGCAAAAGACAGCGGCAGGATTACTGCAGACAGCGCCGAAAGCAGCATGAGCGAGTACGCCCAACCAACGTGATCGATCAGCCCCAAAGCTCCGGGAAGCAGAATGAACTGACCGAGCGATCCGACCGACATCGCAATCCCAAAGGCCATGCTTCGCTTCTCAGGGGGCATGGCACGGCTGATAGCTCCGAAGACTACGGGCATAGTCGTTCCCGACAGTCCCAAACCCACGAGGATACCCGCCGCAATCACGAAGATCGGGATGGACCCCGCCACGGACATCAGCCCCACGCCCGACGCAAACAGCAGTCCTCCAACAAGAATAACCGGCCCGGCGCCCCGCCGATCTGCCGCAAGCCCCGCAAAGGGCTGGGCAATACCCCAGACAAGGTTCTGGATGGCGATGGCAAACGCGAAAACTTCTCTACCCCAGCCCTGCTCCATGACGATTGGCTGAAGAAAGAGGCCGAAGGTATGGCGAACTCCGAGGGATACGGACAGGATGACCGCGCCACAAATGAGGATGGCCTTACTTCTGGATGACAAATTCATTTTACCCACTCCATATGGGTACATACCCATATTCTGCGATCACTATTGAACTAAGGTCCTTTCAGTCGGTCTCAGGCCTCGACGACTTTGGCTAGGGTTCGCAGATACTGTTTGGTCTTTGTCGGAACAGCAGATTCCACTTTGGCCTGAGCTTCCGTCCAGAGCGTGTGAGCGATCTTAAGGGCGTGCCGTGCCTTGAGCGTCAGTTTAGCGACACAGGCTCGTTCGTCCTTTGCGGGGCCGAGCACAACGAACCCGGTTCTCTCCAAGACGCGAAGATTTCGGCCAAGAGTGGAACGATCAAGACCAGTCGCCTCGGCCAACTCGGTCAGCGATGACTGTTCAAGCCGTTCAACAGCCCGAAGCAGAGAATACTGCGTGATCTTCAGACCAGATGGGATAAGCGCAGCATCATAGAACTCCGTAAGAGCACGGGCCGACCGGCGCGCCAATGTGCAATAGCAATCCACGTCCAACACCGGGCAGTTCTCCAAGCTCAATTATTTGGGTATATACCCGCTTCTTTGGACCAGTCAATCTCCTCCGCATACGGATCTTTGGGAAGGAACTTTAATCCCGTGGATGTGCAGCCTGAAACGATTTCGACCCCAGGCGGGTCTCATCGCCCCTTGGGCTTATTCGGGCTGAGGCGACGGAGCCAGAGCGAAAAATTCACCGCAACTATCCGAAACAACGCTCAACAGCCATCTCATTTCTTTGTCGTGCGGCACGAAATGCAGTCGTCCTGCGCTCGCTGGAAGCGTCTGCGTAAAGCGTCGTCCGCAAGCGGGGAGTACGCCCCGCTCCCGATATCAGCATTTCCATCGCCTGCGGTGTCATTTCATGGCCATGACTTGCACCAGCCGAACGCGAAATTGTCTCATCCATCAGCGTACCGCCAAGGTCGTTCACACCAGCCTTCAGACAGGCGCGTACTCCCGCTTCACCAAGCTTCACCCATGAGGCCTGCACATTGGCAATCCGCTCATGCAGGACAAGGCGAGCGACCGCGTGCATCAGAACGGTCTCGCGGAAGGTTGGCCCCTTGCGAGATCGCCCCTTGAGATAGATCGGCGCTTCCATGTGCACGAAAGGCAGAGGCACAAATTCCGTGAAGCCACCCGTCTCGCTCTGCAAATCGCGAATACGCAAAATGTGTCGTGCCCAATGATCATAGCGATCGATGTGGCCGAACATAATCGTCGCTGTGCTGCGCAAGCCGGCGCGATGCGCTGTGCGCATTACGTCAAGCCACTGCGCCGTGTTGATCTTGTCGTGGCACAGCACGGCACGGACTTCATCATCAAGAACTTCCGCAGCAGTCCCCGGCAGCGTGCCAAGCCCGGCTCGCTTCAGCTCTCCGAGAAAATCGACGACCGGAATACCCAGCGTCTTCGCGCCTTGAAATACCTCGAGTGGTGAGAAGGCATGAACGTGAATATCGGGGGCCGCCCTCTTCACCGCGTGGCAGATCGAAAGATAAGTCTCACCGGTATATGCAGGATGGATTCCGCCCTGCATGCAGACTTCGGTGGCGCCACGTTCCCATGCCTCACGTACACGACCAGTAATCTCATCCAGACCGAGGTCATAGGGACGTCCGCGCAGGTTCTCCGACAGCTTCCCTTTGGAAAAGGCGCAGAACTGACACTTGAAATAGCAGATGTTGGTGTAGTTGATATTTCGCGTCACCACGTAGCTGACAGCGTCGCCATTGACGGAACGGCGCAACTCGTCGGCTGCCCGGCACACAGCGATGAAATCAGAATCTTCCGCCTCAAACAGTCTTGCGACTTCGGCCTCATCGAGTCTCTGGCCGGCCTGTGCACGTGCGACGACGCCGGCATAGGCGCTCAGCTTCGCAGGTGCAGCTACGCCACTCCCCAACAACGCCAGATCCTGCGTGGGAGGATCGATCAGCGCACCAGGACACCAGTTGTCGCGACGCGGCCAGCCGTTGCCATCAACCCATGCAAGCAGCCTGGTCTGCAGCGAAGGATCGACCCACCGATCAAGACGCCGCGCATAGGCCGGATAGATGGCCAGCCGCTCGACCAGCACCTTGCCGCTTTGCCGTGTCGCCGCCTCAAGCCGCGCGAGGTGCGGCCACGGCGCTTCCGGATTGACATGATCCGGCGTGACGGGCGAGACACCGCCCCAATCATTGATGCCTGCCGAGACAATCCGATCGAGAAGGCCCGGGCTGAGGTTTGGGGGGGCCTGGATGTTCATATCCGGCCTGAACAAAAGCCGCGCGACCGCGATCGACCACAGGTGCTCTTCAAGCGGTGCGGCTTCAACACCGGCCATTCGCGTATTCGGCTTCGGCCGGAAGTTCTGGACGATGATCTCCTGGATGTGGCCATACTGCGCATCGACCGCGCGCAGTGCGAGCAAGGATTCAATCCGCTCCTGTCGGGTCTCGCCAATTCCGATCAGAATGCCGGTGGTGAAAGGCACCATTTGCTCGCCGGCAAACGCAATCGTCCGCAGCCGCATCTGTGGGTCTTTATCGGGCGACCCAAAATGCGGACTACCACGCTCGCACAGTCGCTTAGAAAGACTCTCCAGCATGATCCCTTGCGAGATCGAAACCTTACGAAGCGCGGCAATGTCATCCGCCTCCATCAGTCCGGGGTTGAGGTGCGGCAGCAGCCCGGTTTCCTTGAATACCAGCCACGCCATTGCCTCCAGATAGGCAAGCGTCGTCGGATACCCCAACTTGTCCAGCTCTTCACGCGCCACGCGGTAACGCATTTCCGGCTTGTCACCGAGCGTGAACAGAACCTCCTTGCAGCCGGCCGCCTGCCCTTCGCGCGCAATAGCCAGCACTTCATCCGGCGTGAGAAACGCACGCTCGCCTTCGCGTGGAGCATGCGCGAAGGTGCAATAATGGCAGACGTCGCGGCAAAGCTGCGTCAGCGGAATGAAAACTTTCCGAGAATACGATATCTTATCGCCGTGAGAATGATCGCGTCGGGCTGCAGCGAGATGCATCAACTCGTCCAGCGGCACATGACCAATGAGGTTCATCACCTCATCGCCGGTGATATCCGCCCGGCTCAATTGCTCCGTCAACATCCGCTCGACTTCCATCTTTGCCTCTAAACTGCCAACCGTCTGGCGCCGGTCGCTTGCTGCGCGGCAACCACGAAGCTGTGCCCTTTCCGCTCCTTCAGCCGGAGCACGCGGAGATAGGCGTCGGTTTGCGTTGAAGTCCCGCGATCAAGAAATTGCATCAGATGATGCGGCTCATCGAGATCGAGGCCGAGGCGCTGATTGAGTAAAACGGCCGGGCGGACGTCCGCCGCGTTAGCGGCAGCGATATGGCGCGCAAAGCTGCCCGGCCCAAAACACAGCGGAATCCGACCAACCACGTCGCAAGCCAAGGCATTCGTGCCACCATCGTCACAGGCCGGAGCCAATGCAACGCGTGAGCGTTCTGCAGCGGAGATGAGTGCGACAATATCGGACGGGATGAGGCCTGGAATGTCGCTTGATAGCGTCAATACGGCCCCGCGGCGCCGAGCGGCAATCCGGGCAAAGCCGACTTTCACGGCCGCATTCGTGCCCCGAGCGCCTTCATCATCGATGACACCAACACCTGCGCGCCGCGCATGATCAGCCACGTCGTCAGCGCTTGTCACGACAGAAACAGATTGTGGACCTACGGCCGCGATGGCAGCATCGAGAACATCGTTCAGCATGACCCGTGCCAACATCGTCCGCTCACCAACGCTCAACAAAGGCGCAAGGCGGCTTTTGGCACCGACGAACGCCTTGACCGGCAGGATCACGAATGCATCCGAGCGGGCCATGTTATCTGGTCTCTTTCCTTGCGGTTCTTGCGAGCGCGTCTCCGAAGGCAAGAACGTTTCGCGCCAGTTCTATTTTCGATTCATCGTCGGTCATTAGCGTGGGCGCCGCATGCACGGCGACACTCAGCGCCGCACCTTCGGCGACATCACCCACGTCGATGACCAGCCCATCGATCAGATCACCATAGTGTGCGGCGATGCTGGCGGTCGTCGCCTCCACCTGCAGTTCATCCATAATCTTACGCGTCGGCCCCTTTACAGCCTGTCCCGCGACCAGTGGAGAAACGGCCACGATCGGCACGTCCGCAGCTCGCAGCGCCTCACGCAAGCCCGGCGCAGCCAGGATCGGGTCAATGCTCAGAAATGGATTCGAGGGGCAGATAATGATCATCCGCAATCCCTCAGACTGAAGGGCGTCCCTCACACCTTTCGCAAGGCGTGCGCTCTCTGCACCGTCGAAGCGGATCGCACGCACAGCAGGTTCGCAACGCAGTGCTACGAAATAGCGCTGAAATGCGAGCTCTTCTTCTGGAGTAACGACAACAGTACGAACCGGATCATCCGTCACCGGCCAGAGATGGGCGGTGATGCCAAAATTCCGGGCGATATCTTGCACAATCTGCGTGAGGCTTTCACCGTTCGCGAGACGGCGTGTTCGCTCGACATGCAGAGCCAGATCGCGATCGCCAAGCGCGAACCATGTTTCGCCGCCGATCTGTCCGATCGCTTCCATGAAATTCCAGCTCTCGTCGGCCCGCCCCCATCCGCGCTGCCTGTCGTTGAGCCCGCCGAGCGTATAGAGAACCGTATCGAGATCAGGCGAGATATGCAGCCCGAGATGCTCGAAATCGTCTGCCATGTTGATGACGACATGAAGCTTGGAGCCAAGCACCTTCTGCAACCCAAAGGCCAGCTTGGCGCCCCCAACGCCGCCACACAGGGCCACCACACGCCCCTCCTCACGCGGTATGTGCATCGCCCCACTCATCGGAACATATCCTGCGCCTTCGGCCGTGCCAGCACCGAAGCCGGAGAGTGCGCGGCTTCACTGTGAAAACCGCGGATGTGAACGACTGGCAGCCCTTCAGCGGCCTGTCCCATCACCAATGAAGCGGCGGCGGCCAATTCATCAGCTATCGCAATCTCGGTGACACGCATGGCACGATTAAACAGATCGGGCGCGCCGATCATGCTTTGCAATGACGGAATGCCCGCGCTTCCAATCGCGACCCCAACCACCCCATTTCGCCATGGGCGGCCGAAGCTGTCATTGATAATAACACCGATCTTGACGCCAAACGTCCGCTGCAGTTGCTGCCGGAGCATCTCACCGCTTGCATCCGGGTCTTTCGGCAGCAGCAGAACGCGTGCCTTTCCATCGTCATGGGCAATATTGGATTCGTCGATGCCGGCATTGGCCATAACAAAGCCGAGCCGATGAGCTACGATCATCACGTTCTGGCGGAAACGCACCACCTCGGTCGATTCCGAAAGAACGACTTCGATATGACGAGGATCTTTGCCGACTGTCTTCGCAAGCTCCAGCGCCTGTGCAGACGGCACAATCTCATTCAGGTCAACGTAACGGTTCTCGGCCTTGGAAACGATCTTCTGCGCGATCACGAAGATATCGCCATCGGCCACGACAATCTCAGCACGTCGCACGCCCTCGGCAATGATGTTGCCAAGGTCGTCTCCGGGCTCAACCAACGGCAATCCGGGAAGCGCAGTGTATGTGACGCTCTTGACCATCAACCGATCACCCTTCCTGCCGAGACGATATGTTTCACCTGACTATCCATATCGGAAATTCCGGCTACCCTTGCTGTCGTCGTGGGGTGATATCATCCCTTCGTGCCTGCCACACCCTATGCGGCAATTTTGATGTTCTCTTTGGGTTTAACGTCCGCCGCAGCAGGTGCGTTGAACTGGCGGAATTCCCATGCATACCGGACCAGGGCGACAGCCCGATACAATCCATGAACGAACTTGCCATAAGGCATGGTCAGGAAAAGGCTGAAAACAATGCCCAAATGCAGAGCGAGCAGCGTTCCCATGGCCGGGGTGGCGCGCAGAACCAGCAGAAGCAGCCCCGTCAGGCTGGTCAGAAAAAGCATCGCAATGAATGCCGTATCCATGCCGAGGCGAGGCTTGTCCACCATCATTGGATTGCGCAGGAACTTGGCTTTCATCAGGCCGACCGGCCCGATGAGCAACCCAATCCCGCCGAGTGCGCCGAGCACCACCGGCAAATCGTACCAGGGGTAAGGAGCCTCCCGACCCAGCAGGTAGTGATAGAGCGTGGCCACCGATGTCGCGGCAAAGCACAGCGCGAAGCCGTAGAACGTCAGGTGATGGTACAGCCTGCGCCCGTCGGTCGGATTTTCATCCTTATTGAAACAGCCCACGCCCCCGCCGTCGAGATAGCGCAATCGCAACACATCGTGCAGCGCCGTGAAGAGCGACCGGCTATCCAGCGTAACGCTTGGAACGGCGCCAATATCCTTCCAGAACGCACGGAAGCCCATAAACAACGCTAGCAGAACGTAAAGCGATATCGCGCCGAAAAGCCCCGCCATCGCATTATGCGGCATCAGGCGATAGAACGCGCCTTCTCCAGTGTGCTTTCCGAACATCACCGCAGGATCATGCCACCCCACAAATCCGCCGATGAACACGGCAATCGACAAAGCCGTGAGAAGCGCAATCGCAAGGCCGTTCCTCTCGAATATACCGCGCGCAAAATGCGGCCAGGCGTAAGACTGATACGACTCGGCTCTCACCTCGGCCATCACGCGTGGGACGTTGACGTTGAACTCGTGGGGCGGCGAGAACTGACAATCATGATAGCACGCGCCGCAGGCATGGCAGAGATTGGCCAGATAGTTGAGGTCTCCGTCGGTGAAAGACCGGCGCAGTTCCATGGCCGGGAACACCGCGCAGAGCCCTTCGCAGTAACGGCATGAATTGCAGATCGTCATCAGACGATCAGCTTCTTTCAAGGTCTCACTGCTGTGCATAATCGGCCGCGCCTTTTCCGGCAACGCGTCCAAAGACGCTTCCAATCGTCATTCCGATTCCGGCGGCATAGCCCTGACCAAGGACGTTGCCCGCCATAATTTCTCCGGCTGCAAACATGTTCGTGGCCGGCCGGCCGTCCTGCATCATGATCCGCGCTTCCCGGTTCACCTTGGTGCCGAGATAGGTGAAGGTGATGCCGGGTCGAACCGGGAAAGCATAATAGGGTGGAGTTTCAAGCCGCCGCGCCCAGTGGCTTTTCGGCGGGCTCAGCCCTTCAGTGTGGCAGTTGTCCAGAACAGTTGAATCGAAATCGCCATCCCGAACGCTGGCATTGAAGGTCGTCACCGTGCGGTTCAGCGCTTGCGGATCGAGATCGAGTTTTTCCGCAAGTTCGGAGATGCTATCCGCCCGAATCGGCGGAAACAGCGAAGGCATGAACAGCTTCAATGAGCGTGAATCAAAAATAATATAAGCGATCTGCTCAGGCTGGGCCGCCACCAGCCGGCCCCAGATCGCGTAGCGCTTCGGCCAAATGTCCTCGCCCTCATCGTAGAAGCGCTCGGCGTTGCGATTGACGACAATGCCGAACACGACACAATCGAGCCGGGTGATAATTCCGCCATCGAACTTCGGAGCCCGGGCATCGATAGCGACGGCGTGGCACTGTGTGACATCGCCATTGGGCTGGGCCCCGGCATCAAGCAGCAATCGGAGAACGCCGCCGCGATTATAGGGCGTGCCGCGAATGAGGAAATTATCCGCGATCTCGCCCCACCCCTGCTTCAACCAATCGATATTGGCTTCAAATCCGCCGGCCGCCGCGATGAAGGACCGCGCCGGCATGTTTTCCACGCTCTCTCCTATTCGCACGCGGGCGGCCTGAAACTCGTCGCCATCCCGTTCGAGCCCGACAACTTCGGCGTCATAGTGAATTTCAACGCCAAGTGCTTCCGCCGTGCGATACAGCGCATTCAGCATGGCGCGACCGCCGCCCAGAAAGAACGAGTTCGTACGCCCAAGACCCAGCGTGCCGCCAAGCGAGGGCTGAAACCGGACGCCTTGCTCAGTAATCCAATCCAACATCTCCTTGGATTCGGAGATCATGAACCGGGCCAGCTCCTGGTTCGTGTTGCCGCCCGTCACGCGCAACAAATCCTCGAAGAACTCTTCTTCAGGATAGGGGCCCGTCAGGGTTTCAGTGGCGCTGTCATGGGCGCATCGCATGTTGCGGGTGTGGCGGGTATTGCCGCCACGATAGAATTTCGGTGCGACCTCGACGATGCGGACGCTCGCTCCCTGTCGACGCGCAGAGATGGCAGCACAGAGCGCGGCATTGCCACCTCCAGCGATCAGAACATCGACAATTTCCCACGTCATAAAGAGTCTTCCACCGCAGGCACCAAACCTCGCGCGCCGCAATTCAATCCAGGCCTGTGATGCGGATACCCGCACCGGCGACCTTGTATCGACGGTTGATACCTATCAGGATCGAGGTCAGCGCTTCCGCCGCAACTGAATTGGCTAGCACGCCGCCATCCACGCCTCGCGTCGCGACTTCGCCCGCAAGGCCGATGACCAGCGACCGCGCATCCGGATCATCACCAAAGACCAGGACGTCGCATTCCGCGCGCCCACCTTGGTGAAGCTTCGCCGCGCCGACATTGTGGAAGGCCGACACAACGCGCACCTCGTCACCGACGATATCCTTCGCCTGCCGTGCGGCAGAGCCATCGGCTGGAAGCTGCACCACCGAGACCTTCGGCGGCACGAGAGGCACCACCGCATCGACGAGAATTTTCCCCGAGAGAACCGGCTTGATCTCGTGCAACGTCTCCACGTGGCTGGCATAGGGCACGGCGACGACAACGACATCCGCTATTCTGGCCGCATCGGCATAACTAAAGCCAGCGGCGTCATGACCGATGGATTGCGCCATCGCCTCAGCCTTCTCGCGTGAGCGCGATCCGATCAGCACTTTATAACCGGCAGCAGCCCATTTCTTGGCGAGACCGGAGCCGAGGTCACCTGTTCCGCCGATGATGGCGATGACCGGTTTGTTTTCACCATCGCCCATCAGATCACCTTGCTGTTACGGAGATCGCGGATCTCATCATCCGTCTTGCCCAAAAGGCCCGTGAGCACGTCGTCGGTATGTTCGCCCAGCGCCGGAGGCGCCTTCCGATAGGCCGGCGGCGTCTCCGTCAGACGCAACGGGCTCGCCAAAGTCGGCACCATCGCGCCATCGCCACGTGGAACAAGACGGTGCATCTGGCGATGCACGACTTGCGGGTTCTCGAAGACCTGCTTGTAGTTGTTGATCGGACCACACGGCACATCCGCGGCTTCCAAACGCTCGAGCCAATCCTGGGATGTGCGCTCTCGCATGGAGCGCGCGATCTCCGGCAACAAAATCTCGCGATTCACGATCCGGTTGCTGGCCGTTGTGAAGCGCTCATCGGCGGCGAGATCCGGCCGTTCCATCACCTCGCAATAGCGCTGCCATTGGCGATCGTTTCCGACTGTAATGATGACGTGACCATCCGCCGTCGCGAAAGGCTGATACGGAACGACAGCTGCGTGCGCATTACCATAACGTTTCGGAATATTTCCGGTCATCAGATAGGCAAGCGCCTGATTGCTGCCCATGGCGACCGTGCAGTCCAGCAAGGCCATGTCGATGTACTGCCCCTTGCCGCTCTGCTGGCGATACATCAGGGCCGACAGGATCGCGATGGTGGCATACATGCCGGTCATGATGTCGGACAGCGCCATGCCGACCTTTTGCGGACCACCGCCCGGCAGATCGTCGCGCTCGCCGGTAATGCTCATGATGCCGCCCATGCCCTGGAAGACAAAATCATAGCCGGGCTTCTGGGCATACGGGCCATCCTGGCCGTAGCCCGTCACGGAGCAGTACACGATCGACGGGTTGACCGCGCGAATGGACTCGTAGTCGAGATTGTATCGCTTGAGGTCGCCGTTCTTGTAGTTCTCGATGAAAACGTCCGCGGTCTTCGCGAGCTCACGCACCAGCGCCTGCCCCTCGGGCGCGGCAATATTGATCGTCACCGACCGCTTGTTGCGGTTGGCAGAGGCGTAATAGCCGGAATCGCGGGTGTCGTTGCCGTCAGCATCCTTGAGCCACGGAGGCCCCCATCCCCGCGTATCATCGCCGACACCAGGCCGCTCGACCTTGATGACGTCAGCTCCGAGATCGGCAAGATTCTGCGTACACCACGGGCCTGCCAGAATACGCGACAGATCCAGAACCCTGATGTGCGACAACGCTCCGTCCATAACACCATTCCCTTTTCAGTAAGGTGCGGCGTCCACCCGGGACGCCGCCTTTCATTTGTGTGTTCCGACTAGCCTGCCTGAACGCGTTTGATCATGGTCTTCATCAACTCCGCGTCCTTCTCGCTTTCGACCGGAATGCTGAAGCCCACATGGGACAGGACGCCACTGAAGCGATCCACGATCTTGTCGGCGATTTCATCGTAGAGGCCGACCACCGCGTAGGTGTTCAGCATTTCATCGTCGATATAGCCGGGCATTTCCTCCCAGCGCTGCTCGCGCGACAGAACGCTCAAACGATCGGCCAGATCGCCGAGGCCCCAGATCTCGAACGCAGGGCGGTAGGCCGGCGTCGACGCATAGAAGGCCACACGTGCGCGCACGTCCCGGATCTTCTTTTCCAGCGTTTCTTCATCCGGGCCGGTAGCGACCAGCGGCTTCATCGCAATCGCGATGCCACTCGGATCGCGTCCGGTCTTGGCTGCGCCCTTCTGGAACGAAGGCATGAGCACTTCGCGGATATAACGCGGCGTGCACATCGGGTGCGGACGCAGGCCATCGGCCACCTCTCCCGCGACCTGCGCCATATAGGTGTTGACCGCAGCGATATGGATCGGGGGCGGCGCAAATTCGATCGGTCCCGGATCGAACAACGGCACCATCAGATTGAGCTTGTAGCGCTCGCTCTCGTAATCCAGCTTGGTGCCGTTCTGCCAGCAATCCCAGAACGCACGAACGGCGCCGATATAATCCCGCATCCAAGGACCCGCCGGCGTAAAGGGAATGCCAAAGCGCCGCACGATATGGGCCTTCACCTGCGGACCGAGGCCGAGGGTGAAGCGACCGCGCGAGAGCGCCTGAAGGCGCCACGCCGCCATCGCTGTCGTGTACGGGGCACGGGCAAATGCAATTGCCACCGATGTCGCAATCTGCAGCGTCGTCGTTGCGTCGGCCGCGAGCGCCATCATGATGTAGGAATCGTCCTTGGTTTCCGTGGAAACCACACCGTCGAATCCGAGCGACTCGATCAGCTTTGCTTTTTCCGTCGCCTTGGTGATGTCGAACGGAATGTCCGGCTCGCGCAGACCCGGATCGGTTTTGCCGAGATTGAGCTCGGTATAGATTTGCATTCTAGTCTCCCTCTATCGAACTGTGCGTGTCAGTGACGTCCGGTCGGACACGATCCTTGAAATCGTCTCGAGTCTTATTCCTCCACGAACACCTCTTCGCGCTTCCGCTTCACCGCCGGAAGAACGGTGAGGAACAGAACGATTGCGCAGATGGCGAGCAGGGCTGCCGAAAGAGGGCGTGTGACGAAAACGGTGAGATCGCCGCGCGACAGCATGATGGCGCGCCGCAGGTTCTCTTCCATCATCGGCCCGAGCACCATTCCGAGCAGCAGCGGCGCCGGCTCGAAATCATTCTTCATCAGCCAATATCCGAAGAGGCCGAAGCCGCCCGCGATGATCACATCGACCGGCGAGTTGCCGATCGAGTAAACGCCGATGGCACAGAAAACAACGATCGCCGGAAACAGGATGCGATACGGCACGCGCAGCAACCGAACCCAAATGCCAACCAAAGGCAGGTTGATGATCAGCAGCATCAGATTTCCAACCCACATGGAAATGATGACGCCCCAAACGAGATCAGGCTGGGTCTGCATGATACGCGGGCCCGGCACGATTCCCTGAATCATCATCGCGCCGATCAGAAGCGCCATCACCGCATTCGCCGGGATTCCGAGCGTCAGGAGCGGAATGAACGATGTCTGGGCAGCCGCGTTGTTGGCGCTCTCCGGCCCGGCGACACCTTCGATCGCGCCTCTGCCGAAACGCTCCGGGTGCTTAGAGAGCTTCTTTTCCAGCGTATAGGATGCAAACGAGGAGATAACCGCGCCACCACCCGGCAGAATACCGAGGGCCGAGCCGAGACCGGTGCCGCGCAGAATGGCCGGCCAGGACGCACGAAGATCCTCGCGTGTCGGCATCAGCCCCGTGATCTTATCCTGCACCAGTTTGCGATCTTCGCTGGTCTGGGTTTCCAGATTGCGGATGATCTCGGCAAAGCCAAACAGGCCGAGCGCGACCGTTGCGAAACTCAATCCATCCGAAAGCTCTCCGATTCCGAACGACAGGCGCGGAACATTGGTTTCCATGTCGTAGCCGATGGCTGCCAACAGAAGACCAAGAACGATCATGGCAACGGCCTTGAGGACCGATCCCCGTGCCAAAGCCACAGCCAGGATCAGACCCAGCGTCATTAGTGAGAAGTATTCCGCGGGCCCGAACGCCAAGGCGAGATTCATCAGCGGAACGCTCAGCGCCGCAATCAGAATAGTAGCGACACAACCAGCGAAGAACGAACCGATGGCAGCGATCGCAAGCGCAGGGCCTGCCCTGCCCTGACGCGCCATCTGAAACCCGTCCAGCGCCGTCACAACCGACGTCGCTTCACCGGGAATATTGACGAGGATCGATGTCGTCGATCCACCATACTGGGCGCCGTAATAAATCCCCGCCAGCATGATGATGGCGCCAGTAGGATGCATGCCGAACGTGACCGGAAGAAGCATCGCGACGGTCGCGATCGTACCGACACCGGGAAGCACGCCGACCAGCGTACCGACCAACGCGCCGACCAAACACAGCAGCAGGTTGGTCGGCGATACGGCGACTTGCAGGCCGATTGCGAGATTGGAAAGAATATCCATTGGTTACCCCGCAATCCGGGGGAGCAACTGGAAAGGCAGCCCCAAGCCATAAACGAAGAGCAGGCAACAAAACGCCGTGACAAGCACCGACGCCAGAATCGTTTCCTTCCACCGCGTTTCGGCGGAGCCGAGCGCAGCCGTGAGGAATGATGCGATGGACGCAATGATCAAGCCGACCGGCTGAATGCACAATGCGAAGAGGACAAGGGCTGCAGCAACGCAAACCATTCCACGAAACGAAGGCTGGTCGAGCGGCGACCCTCGCTTGACGAGACCGATTCCGAGAATCGCCGCGCCGAGCAAAAGCAGAATGACGGAATAGATCGTAGGCACGGTCCCGGGACCAAGGGAGAATCCCCGGATGCCGGGCAGATTCCGTAGCTCCCACAGTGTGCCGCAGGCGATGACCATCAGCACGATGCCGCTAAAGAACTCACGCGGCCCTTTAATCAACCCTGCTCGCTCTGAATCCGCGGCCATTCTTCTTCCCTCGAAACCGATATTTTGGCGGTCCAGCAAGCCGGCTGGACCGCCTCATTGAAACCAGGCGGACGAGGGCTATTGCCGCTCGATGCCGGCGTCGTCGACGACCTTCCGCCACTTCTTCAGTTCGGCGTGAACGAACTTGGTGAAGTCGTCACCCATCAGTGTGCCCGGCGTCGCTCCCAGCGCGATAAACTTCTCCTGGATGTCCTTGCGGGCGAGCACGTCCGCCATGGCCTTGGCGAGATCCTTCTGAACAGCCGAGCCTTCAGCAGCCGGCATGAACAGGCCGAACCACGCATTCGCCTCATAGCCGGGGAGATTTCCCGCTTCGGCAATCGTCGGGACATCGGGGAGTGACTTCGACCGTTCGGCACTCGTCACAGCGAGAATGCGCGCGCGCCCGCCTTCTGCCACCGGAAGAGACGTCGGCAGCGAATCGAACATCATGGGCAGATGGCCTGCCACGACGTCGTTCATCGCAGGAGCCTGCCCCTTGTAGGGAATGTGGACGATGTCCACGCCCGCCATCTTTTTGAAAAGTTCGGCGGCGAGCTGATTGGAGCCGCCAAACGAGCCATACGACAGCTTGCCCGGCTCCTTCTTGGCCAAAGCAATCAGCTCGGCGAGCGTCTTGGCCTCGAAGTTCGGATTGACGACCAGCGCGTTCGGAACGGTGGCCGCAAGACCGACAGCTGTGAAATCCTTCTCAGTGTCATAAGGCAATTTCTTGAAGAGAGCCGGGGTCACCACCTGATGCGTGGCGTTGAACAGCAAAGTCGAGCCGTCCGGTGCGGCGCGGGCGACCTGCTCAGCGCCAACCGTCGCGTTGGCACCAGGGCGGTTTTCAACAAAGACAGTGCGCTTCAGATTCTCCGAGAGGCCCTGCGCGATATAACGAGCCAGAACGTCCGTCGGCCCACCCGGCGGGAAGGGAACGATAATCTTGATCTGCTGCGGCAGATTTTGTGCCGACACAAATTGGACGCTGGCCATCAGCATCGCGATACAGGTTACGAACCAGCCTATTCCACGCTTCATTGTTATTCCTCCTCCATGCCCGATATGTTTATAAAACTATCGTCCCAGCCAGACCGGCTTCCGCCGCTCTGAAAAGGCCTTTGGTCCTTCCAGGGCGTCAGCGCTTCCATAAAGAGTCTGAGCGACTGGGAGATTTCGCTGCGCGCGATACAGCGTCTCAAGATCGACGCAGTCGAGACCGCGATATGCGATGTGTTTGGCGGCGCGGACGGCGAGCGGCGAATTAGCGATAATCTCGCGGGCGAGACTCTTTGCCCGCTCTAGACACGCGCCTTCCGGGGTAACTTCATTCACGAAGCCAAGCCGCAAGCCTTCCTCCGCGGTTACGGAGCGCCCGGTCAAGATCATCGACATAGCTTGCTTGACTGGAATCTGGCGCGTCAGCCGCAACAACCCGCCTGCCGTGGCGGCCAATCCGACACGCGGCTCCGGCAGACCGAAGCTTGCATTCTCCGCAGCGACGATGATGTCGCAGGCGAGCGCAATCTCGAATCCGCCGCCGAGAGCCAAACCATTCACTGCAGCGATCACCGGCTTGTCGAGATCGAAGCGCGCCGTCAAACCGCCGAAGCCGCTCGGCGGCACCGTCGCATCGTTTCCTGCCGCAAGATATTTCAGATCGTTTCCGGCGGAGAACGCTTTGTCGCCGGCGCCGGTGACGATGCAAACCCACAGCTCGGGGTCTGTCGAGAAATCGTTGAAGACTTTTTCAAGCTCCAAATTCGCCGGCCGATGAAGCGCATTCATCACATCCGGCCTGTTGAGCGTCACGAGAAGAAGATGCTCGTCCCGCTCGACTTTGCAAAACTCCAGCATCCCTCACTCCCGCGACATCAAGCTTTAAGCAGAGCTTTTCTTATTGTTCTGTCTAACAGAACGATTGTTCTGTATTTTTATAGATTGAGTTGACTTTCGCCCCCGAGTCAACTCCCCAGAGCCGGTCTTTCGACGCCGAAAGCTATTTTGCGCGACGATTGGTTCCGGCGTGCTCACCAGGAAAAGTGCCGCCAAGGTTTGCGGTGATCGTGGCCGCAGCCTTCATCAGCAATTTCCGCATGCTTGCAATCCGCTCTTTCGTAAAGCGTTCACCCGGGCCGGAAAGCGACAGCGTTGCCTTGATCACGCCCTCCACGCCGAAGATCGGCGCCGCCATTCCAGAGCAACCCGGTTCACGTTCGCCCGTGGAAAGCGCGAAACATTCCGATCGCAGGCGGTCATATGCCGCACCCTTTTTGCCCTCAAACGCCAGCAGGAGCCGGCCCGCAGCGCCCCGATCCAGCGGCAAAAGATCGCCCTCGGAGATACGGTCGAGCGTTGAATGCTTCGAATCCACCCGGCAAAGACACAACCGCGTCGTTGCATCGTGTCGGATATGAATCGAGGCCGACTCCGATCCTTTATTCACGAGATCATGGAGAACCTGAATGGCGTGGCCTCGGAGCTGATCGAAACGATTATAGGCAAGACCGAGCCGGAACGCCGCGGGACCTAACGCATATCGCCCGTCGCTCCAGCGCACGATCAGGCCGCGCCCTTCAAGGGTGACGAGGAGCCTCAGGATCGTGCTTTTATAAAGATCGGTGCGCTGTGCAATCTCCGCCAATGTCTGCGGTTCCGCGCTTGCCTCTACGGCTTCCACAATAGACAGCGCCCGCTCTACCGCAGCCACGCCATGCGATCCATTCGTATCCTTATCAACCACAGCCATCCCCGCCTCTTCCCATCGCTCACCTTGCCAAACCAGGGAGCGTCATTTATCGTACTATAAAAGAGAATATACGTTCTGTTAGACAGAACATGCAAGGGAAATTTTTGTGAGCAGTCCGGCGTCTTCCCAACCCAAGAGCGCGTCCCAACCTCTCCCCTTCTTTATCGACGGTGAAGCAGTTCAGGGAACAGGCCAGGCATTTTCTTCGGTCAATCCTGCCACCGGCGAGATCAACTACCATGTCTCCGCAGCCAGCACCGACGATGTTCAGCACGCTGTCGCAAGTGCGCACAAAGCTGCATCCGATCAGAAGTGGCGCAACATGCGTCCGCATGAGCGGGCGCGTATCCTGCACGAGATCGCCAACGGAATCGTCAAGAAAGCCGAGCATTTCGCAAAAATCCAGATGCGCGAGAATGGCAAGGTTTTCGCCGAATGCCGCACGCAGGCGGCAAGCGCGGCTGCAACTTTTCGTTATTATGCAGGCGTCTGCGAAACTCTGCCCAGTGCAGTTACGCCCCCGCGCGGCAACTATCTGTCGATGACAATCCACGAGCCGGTCGGCGTGGTTGCAGCTCTCACGCCGTGGAATTCGCCTCTTACGATGGAAGCGCAAAAGATCGCGCCCGCATTGGCAGCCGGTAATGCGGTCATCGTCAAGCCATCAGAGGTGACGCCCACCGCGGCGATTGAAGTCGCCAGGATCGCGATCGAAGCCGGCTTGCCGGCTGGTGTACTCAACGTTGTGACCGGCTATGGGCGGGACACGGGTGCGCCGCTGATCCAGCATCCGAAGGTTCGCATGGTGTCGTTCACCGGCGGCACCGAGACCGGCCGTGCGATCGGACGCGTTGCCGCGGAGCGTCTAATCCCCGCCGCACTCGAGCTGGGCGGCAAATCGCCGAACATCGTCTTTTCCGATGCCGATCTCGATGCGGCCGTTGACGGCATCATCGGCGGCATTTTTGAAGGCAGCGGACAATCCTGCGTGGCGGGCTCGCGCCTCTTTATCCAACGCGCGGTCTATGGCGACGTAGTTTCGCGGCTTCGCGCAAAAGTCCGGCAAATCAAGGTCGGACTTCCGGATCAACCCGGCAGCACGATGGGGCCGCTCGCCTCTTTCACTCATCGCGAGAAGGTCGAAGGCCTTGTTGCATCGGCGCGGGCTGAAGGTGGTGAAATTCTTGAGGGCGGCAAACGCCCGGACGATGAAGCGTTGGCGAAAGGCGCCTTCTATCTTCCCACGCTGATTGCCGGTTTGCCGAATTCGGCAACGGTCTGCCGTGAAGAAATATTCGGCCCCGTTCTTTGTATCCTGCCGTTCGAAGACGAAGACGATCTGGTCGAGCAGGCTAACGGAACGGCTTACGGCCTCGCCTGCGGTATCTGGACGGCGGATTACCGTCGCGCCTGGCGGATCGCGCGGCAGATCGACGCCGGTACGGTCTGGATCAACACCTACAAGCAACTCAGCATCTCTACGCCGTTCGGTGGCTTCAAGGACAGCGGACTTGGCCGGGAGAAAGGCATCGAGGGGCTTCGGCTCTATCAGCTCGCCAAGAGCATCTATTTCGACCTCTAGTTCACCAGCGGCAGTGCCGGCACACACAAGCAGAGTAAAGTAATGAGCATAAAGACCCTCGGTTTCATCGGGCTTGGTACTATGGGCGAGCCGATGTGTCGGCATCTGGCGCAGAAAAGTGGATTCAAGGTCATTATCTATGACCGCCAGACCGAACCGCTGCAGCGGCTCTCAGCTCTCGGTGTCGAAGCCTGTGAGACCATCGATCTGATGGCGCAGACAGCCGACATCATCTTTTTGGCGTTGCCGAGCGGCATTCAGGTTGAGGATGTCTGCAACAACCACATTCTACCTAACGCGCGCGCGGGTCAGATCGTCGTCGATCTCGGGACGTCTCCGGTGACGCTCACGCACGCCCTTGCGGAACGCTTCCAGGCAAAAGGCGCACGCTACGCGGATGCACCTATCGCTCGGACCCGCCAAGCCGCTCAGGAAGGGCGGCTGAGTGTGATGGTCGGATGCGATGCCGAGACTTACGCCACGCTACAGCCTTTGCTGTCCTGCTTCGCAAGCGACGTCACGCACTGCGGCAATGTCGGCGCGGGCCAGGTCGTCAAGATTTTGAACAACATGGTGCTCGTCGAAACAGTCGTCGCACTCTCTGAGGCTATCACCATCGCCCGCCGCGCCGGTGTCGATGGCGAGATGCTGTTCAAGACCCTGATGAAGGGTTCGGCTGACAGCTTCGCACTGCGCAACCACGGCATGAAATCGGTGCTGCCGGAGAATTTCCCGGAGCGGGCTTTCTCGACCGATTACGCTCGTAAGGATATCTCCTACGCGCTGGCGCTCGGCGAGCAATTCGGTGTTCCGCTGCCCGGCGCACGCACGGCTGACAAGATTCTGGCGAGCGCTTCGGAAAAAGGCCTTGGCGAATACTATTGGCCTGTTATCAGCAAGGTCATCGCAACGGACGCTGCATAGCAGAGCCCCGCGGCTTCTAGCGGAGACAGCATGAGCATCAACGGCGCAGCTTATATTGTCGGCGCTTACGAACACCCCACCCGCAAAGCGCCCGACAAATCGCTTGGGCAACTCCATGCGGAGGTCGCAAAGGGCGCGCTCGACGATGCCGGCCTGACCAAGGACGACGTTGACGGCTATTTCTGCGCAGGCGACGCCTCCGGCCTCGGCCCTCTATCCATGCTGGACTATCTTGGACTTGATGTCCGGCACATGGATTCGACCGATACCGGCGGCTCATCCTATCTGCTTCATGTCGCGCATGCGGCCGAAGCCATCGCGATGGGCAAATGCCGGATCGCCCTCATAACGCTGGCCGGCCGCCCGCGCTCGCAGGCATCCACCATTGGCACCGTCCCGCATGTCTTCACGGATGATGCGCCGGATGTTCCGTTCGAACATCCCTATCGACCGGTTATCAGCAATCTCTACGCCATGTGCGCTATGCGCCACATGTACGAATTCGGCACCACCTCGGAGCAGCTTGCCTGGATCAAGGTTGCGGCCTCCCACCACGCCCAGCATAACCCGCATGCCATGCTACCGAATGTTGTCACCGTCGATGACGTGCTGGCTTCACCAATGGTCGCCTCGCCGCTCCATAAACTCGATTGCTGCGTGGTGTCGGACGGCGGCGGTGCCATCATTGTCGCTCATCCCGATATCGCGAAATCCTTGCGGCGCCCGAAGGTCAAACTTCGTGGCGCAGGCGAAGCCATCCAGCATCAGATGGGTGGCCGCATTAATCTGACAACATCGGCAGCCGCACGCTCGGGCCCGATCGCTTTCGCCGAGGCCGCAGTCACACCGACGGATATCAAATACGCCTCCATCTATGACAGCTTCACGATCACCGTGCTGATCCAACTCGAAGATCTAGGGTTTTGCGAGAAGGGCAAAGGCGGTGCGTTTGTCGCGGACGGCAACCTGATCTCCGGTGTCGGCAAGCTTCCTTTCAACACGGATGGCGGCGGCCTCTGCAACAATCATCCCGCCAATCGTGGCGGGATGACGAAGATTATTGAAGCCGTGCGGCAGTTACGCGGTGAAGCCCATCCTGCCGTGCAGGTTCCGGGTTGCGATCTGGCTTTGGTGCAAGCTACCGGAGGCCGCCTCGGCACGCGCCACGTCAGCGGTACGCTTATTCTGGAGCGCGAATAGGATGGTGAACCTCAAGAGCGAGCCCAAGCGCCAGACAACCCCAGATACGCGCCCCTATTGGGACGCTCTAGCGCAACGCAAGCTTTTGCTGCATCGCTGCCAGGACTGCGGCAAGGCTCATCACTATCCTCGCGCGCACTGCCCTTTCTGTTTTGGCTGCAATCTCGACTGGGAAGAAGCTTCAGGACGCGGATCTGTCTACAGTTACAGCGTCATGCATCGCGCCGATCCACCTTATGTAATGGCCTATATCGAACTTGAGGAAGGCCCTGTCATCATGTCGAACATCGTCGATACGCCGTTCGACAAGATCAGGATTGGAGCGCCTGTTACGATCGATTTCATATCGTCCCCCGGTTCCGACTCGCCAATAGCAGTCTTCACGCAAAACGACTGCTGAAAACCACACCTCGTACATTGCCCGTTTGAACTCTTGGGAACTCGGATGCAGGAATCCCGAGTTTCCTTATGTTGCATGCAACCTTATTCAAGGAAGCGGATTGGTCGGTAACCGGCCTCCCATTGAGCCGACCATCGAATAGCGCCGGCTCTTTCCAGCCGGATACCCGGCGAAGTACGCCAGGATTTGCATGGCGCGAGGCCGTTCCTTTTCAACGCGAACCAAGGGTGGCTCCAATGCAAACATTACAAAGCAATAGCTGGACCGAAATCGAGCTACGGAAGCTGCGCACTTACGCCGAGGCCGGATGTTCGGCTTACCGCATCGCGGCAGCGCTCGATCGAACAGTGGCAGATGTCCGGACAATCGCTGCCCGGCAAGGCATCGTGATTCTGAATTTTAACGAGCGCGAGACGCACCGGCCCGAAAAGGCCGCTCACGCGTAATCCTTCTACGCAAGTCACCAAGGTAAGCCGGCCTCCATTCGGGAGGCCGATCTTTTTCACCCGACGAAACCCTATCGATGGACGCGCATTATCCGACGCTCACGCCGAGTGACAACCGGCCGTAACAGGGACGATGGACGCGGCTATTTTGCCGGCTTCTGGTCGCGACATCAACGCATCGGTACGCGCTGACATCTAACCTGTTCTTGGCGTGAGCGCTTCTGTTCTCACCGCTAAGAGAGGCGCGCATCCATGGCAAAAGCCAAAACGCTGAGCGATCTGTTTCATGATACGCTCAAGGACATCTATTTTGCTGAAAAGAAAATAATGAGCGCTCTGCCCAAGATGGCAAAGGCTGCTCAGAACGATGAGTTGCAGGCCGCTTTCGAGAAGCATCTGGTGGAGACCGAAGGCCAGGTCGAGCGGCTGGACGCGGTGTTCCAGGAGATTGGTGAAACACCACGTGGCAAGACTTGCGATGCCATCATGGGCATTCTCGATGAAGGCAAAGAGATCATGTCCGAGTACAAGGGCACCCCTGCCCTCGATGCGGGCCTTCTCGCTGCGGCCCAGGCGGTCGAGCATTATGAAATCTCGCGCTATGGCACTTTGATTACCTGGGCAGACGAACTCGGCTTGTCGAAAGCCAGCAAGCTTTTGAAAGAAACCCTGGCCGAGGAAAAGAAAACCGACCAGACGCTCACTGGCCTCGCAAAGTCTGTCGTCAACGCAGAGGCAGAAGCCGCCTAAAAAACGACTCCCAGAAATAATAAAGGCCCGGACAGAACCGGGCCTTACGTTTTTCTGCCGTGGACTCGCTCTCGTTTGTCACGATTATCACCTCTATGAATCCGGACGTGAGGCGACAGGGCTTCACAAAAGGCCCATTATGTCGCAGCTAATTGAATTTTTAAGTTTTGTGACCCATATACAGATCATGCTCTGGCAACGTCATTGATCTACTGACCGACGAACATCGCTTGCGATGGCACAGAGCTAAACCCCGTTCGTGAAACATGAACGCCGTTACGACGCTTGATTGCGTCGGTGCGGCGCAAAGTCGTGCGAGGTGTGTCGATATGATGCTGATTATGGTTGGAGGGATGCTCCTGGCCTGGGCGGCCTTTGTTTGGCTCTACGCCCCTGATGGCGGCGCGCATAGGTACCTGTGGTCTCGCGAAAGAAGAAAACGAAAATACTACTAGGAGGCCTGTCGATGATTACCGGATCGCAGTGTCGCGCCGCTCGCGCACTCGTTGAGATTTCGCGTAGCATGCTCGCCAAGCGCGCGGGTGTCGATTTGATCTCGATTGAGCGCTTCGAGAACATCACCGGGTCTCTTGTGAAACGCGAGATGCAAGACGTGAAGCGAGCGCTGGAAGAACTCGGAGCCGTTTTCATTCCCGAGAACGGGGCCGGCCATGGCGTACGGCTGAAATTCAGCAACGTCGCAGCGGAGCGGATTGCTCAGCTCGAATGTGAAGGTGGCATTGTCGCGAACGATCGCGTGCCCTGAAGGTCATTGCCCCTCCCGCATACGTAGCTGGTGCCGGAGATGCCGACTGCAGTCAAAATCCCGCCAGACATGGCGGGATTTTTTTGACTCCTAGACAGAAGCGCTCAGGTCAAAGCCCGAGCAAGAATATCGGCAAGTTCGTTGTAACCCTTCTGCTGCGCGTGCTGCAGGGGAGAGACGCCCCACTGGTCGGTCATGGTCGGATCGGCACCTGCGGCGATCAACAGCCGGACGATGTCCTGCTGTCTCGGGCCACCGTCGCGGGCAAAATCACTGCCAGTGGTCACAGGTTCGATACCTATGACGGTGGGTGGTGGCGGACGCAGTCGTGTGCGAACCGGTCTTCGGTGCGAATTCCCTGTTAACAGAGAAAATACAGAGATCAGCGCCCTTTTGACGACTGCTAAGGCCAAGCGCGCGCTGTGTCGCAGGTGCTTTTAGCAAAATTCCCTATCTGGGATAACAGGGAAAATTATCGACGGAACAGGGAAATTTGGAGTGGAAACAGGGAAAATCTCAATGTCCAATATCTAAATTTTTTTAACATCCATCGACGTGATGCGCCTTTCGATCGGCGCGAACAAGGCAAAAGCAATCAGAATTCGCGCATTAAGTGCGAAACTGAATGAGAATCAAAGACATCTATCACCTCCGATCTCTTCTTATGAGCTACCAGCATTGGAGCTTGAGCACTCCGTGCTTTGATATCAAAGTTGCACGACAAGCGGAGAGTAAGACGAGAGCGAGATTTTAAGTCGCCAGTTGCTATCAAGTGACAACTATCTGGGATGCTAACGCCGCTAACCGGGATTCGAACGTCATTAAGTGGGATCCCGAATTATCCCGATGAACACGATCACACCCAAGCCGAAACACCGAAACTATTCATTTACAGACTGCGGTTCACGCTACGCGAGAGCTGTCGATTCTCTTTTGGCATGCTCGTGAACTTTGTTTGTATAAATATCGGGAGTGTACGCGTGATTTCCAACACACAACAGATCGAGATGCGAACTATCTCATCTCTCAAGCCCTACGCCGGCAACGCACGCACCCACTCCAAGAAACAGATCAAACAGATCGCGGCCAGCATCCAACGTTTCGGTTTTACCAATCCGGTGTTGGTCAGCAATGAAGGTGAGATTATCGCGGGGCACGGCCGAGTTATGGCAGCCAAGGAAATTGGTCTCTCGACTGTTCCAACGCTCAAACTATCCCACCTCTCCCCAGCCGAACGGCGCGCCTACGTGCTTGCAGACAATAAACTCGCTTTGAACGCTGGCTGGGACAGTGAAATCCTGGCCATTGAGTTGCAAGCATTGATCGATGTCGACTTCGACGTCTCCTTGACGGGCTTCTCTCTGGCAGAAACGGATCTCGTCCTGGACCAAGCCGGTGAACGATCGGCCGAAGAGGTCGCGCCAGCCGATGTCGTTCCCGAGCCGCCAGCCACGCCGGTATCCCGTCGGGGCGATCTATGGTCGTTAGGTCGCCATCGTCTGTTGTGCGGAGATGCTCGGAGCCGGACCGACTATGGTCTCCTTCTCGGGAACGAGCCTGTGGATTTGGTTTTTACGGACCCGCCCTACAACGTCCCCATCGACGGGCATGTGTCTGGATTAGGAACCATGCGACATCGCGAGTTCGCCATGGCCTCAGGCGAGATGTCTCGGGAGGCGTTTACGAACTTCCTGACACAAACATTGTCGCTGGCTGCCTCCGTCTGCCGGGACGGCGCGATAGCATTCATCTGCATAGACTGGCGGCACATGGGCGAGTTGCTTGAGGCTGGCGCCGCCAGTTTCACCGAGTTGAAGAACATGTGCGTCTGGAACAAGACGAATGGCGGTATGGGAACATTTTATCGCTCCAAACACGAGCTGGTCTTTGTCTTCAAGGTGGGAACTGTACCTTTGGTCTCGGAGATACCGGCCGCTATCGGACCAACGTCTGGGATTATCCCGGGGTCAGCAGCATGAGCGCACATCGCCGTGAGGACCAGGCGATGCACCCGACAGTGAAACCGACCGCGCTGGTTGCCGATGCGATACGCGACTGCACCAAGCGCGGCCAAACTGTGCTGGATATCTTTGGCGGATCCGGCACCACCTTGATTGCTGCCGAGACCTGCGGGCGCCGAGCACGGCTTATCGAATACGACCCCATCTATTGCGACACGATCATTACGCGATGACAACGATTAACAGGCAAGCATGCAACGTTTATCGAAACCGGTGAAACCTTCGAGGATACTGCCGAGCGGCGAGGGTCTGGCGTCTCCATCCCGGCTATCATGCCGGAGGCTCACATATGAGCGACGACGAGAACGATCCGTTTTGGCCACCGCCTTATGATGTCGGATATAAAAAGCCGCCCAAGAGCCAGCGTTTCGTTAAAGGAAAGTCTGGAAATCCTCGCGGCCGGCCACCAAAGAAAAAGCCGCTCCCAGAACCGCTCGTCGATAAGTCGACAATGGAGAGCATTCTCACAGTCTCACGGCGTAAAGTTACAGTTCGCGATGGGGATACCTCTGCGAAGCTAACCACTATCGATGTCGTTCTTCAGACCATGGCTGTCACGGCGATGAAAGGCAGTGTTCCGGCCCAGAAGGCATTTGTCGAGTTAGTGTATCGAGCCCGGAAAGATCAAGCTACGGAAATACAGAATGATCATACGGCCTGGAGGAACTACGTAGCCACCTACAACGAATGCGTTGAAACCTTTCACAAGGCGAGGAAACCGTTGCCGGAGGATATGCCGCATCCGGATGATCTCGTATTCGAAGAAGGTGAATTCGTGATGTTAAAGGGTGGAGATCCAATTATCGCAGCACAGAATCGAAATTTAATGACCCGATTTAGAGACGTTCTCATGCTTCAGGCCGAAAAGGACCGACGAACCTTTTGGAAAGAGAACCCAAAGCAGCCTCTCCCTATCTTCGTTTCCGAATATTTTGCAACTCATATCAACGCGTGTTTGCCGAAGCGGATGCAACTCGACGATGCTCACCTTCTTTTCCGTATATCACGCATTGAAACAATGCGTATGGCTGCACTTAAAAATCAACTCCGAGAAGAGTGGACAGAACTCGGTATCCCGGCAGCACGAAATCTCATCACACCACCCATCGCACCTTTGCTCGTAGCACTTGGATTGGCGAGTTGAACACGAGCTCGCCCGGGAACACGCGAGCCGAAACATCCCTCGCCCCCATCAGTGGCGAATAGATACCGTGGGTATCGTTCTCGATCGCAGACTGAGGCACCTCAACGGTCTGCGCGAACGGCTTGTTAGTGAGCTGATAGCCTTCGGTGGTGATCGAGCGGATCACGAGGTCGCCGATCCATTCACGGGTGCGCGGCAACTGGCCGAGCCACGGATAAGTCTCGATGGCCGTCGACGACGGCACCACTGTGGCGACGCGCTTCCGGAGTGCCTCAGCGGCCCCGCTCAAGTGGTTTTCAAGTCCGTGTGGGCGTTTCCCGGCCGATTGGCTACGATGGTCCCACCGAGGGCGATAAAAGCAGCCTGTGGCCGATTTTGCGATTCCGGGAAAATGACCTATTTTGGAGGCCGTGACGCTGGAGTCATCCGCTCAACCGGTCTTGGGCTGCGGAGGGGTAGCGACCTCCCCGGTGTCACTCTTCCCCTTCCGCCAATTTCCGCTCGATCTGACGCCGGAGCCGCAGAATATCACGCGGCTTGATGCGGTGGAGCGTCGTGACGTAGAGCACATCGCCGGGGGCGGTGCGCTTGATGACGAAACGCCTGGAATCGATAGACATCGAGCAGCTGATCTATGAGGCGGGCCGGCTTCAGAATGCAATGTCATTGCTCAACCGTTTGCCGAGCAACTGAGGCCAACCACACAAATCTCCTCCGCCCGCCAAGTAACGGCAGGCTTGCGGTCGTGGCGGCGAAGGATGCCGTCAACCTGCAAGGAGATTCAGATGCCTTCTCTCAAGCGAAGAACCACCAAAATCAAGGCTTCGCGTCGGCCTCCTCGCCAAAACCGGCTGGCACAGAATTGGCAGAAACATCGAAGCCAGCACCTCGAAAGAAACAAGCTCATTCAGAGACCAAAGCGCCGCCCACTTCGAAGCAGGCCGTAGTTCTAGCCATGTTGCGCGAACCAAGCGGCACGACAGTCGACGCCATTATGAAGGCGACTGATTGGAAGCAGCACAGCATCCGAGGTTTCCTCGCAGGCGCGATCAAGAAGAAACTGGGGCTTAATCTGGTCTCGGCGGTCGTTTCACCTTCTCCGGTTCATCGGATTCCGCCGTGAGGATGTCGTGCGCATCGGCCCTAATAACATTCGCAATGATCGGGTGCAGTACCGACAAGCCAAGAATGAGAACCGCAAACCTATTGATGTAGATACCCCGCTCCACCCCGCCCCGGCGGCAAGCATTGCGGCAACCGCGAACGGCTCCCACACCTTCCTGATAACGACGTTCGGGAAGCCGTTCACCTCGAATAGCTTTGGAAACAAGTTCAAGGACTGGTGCTGCCAAGCGGACTTGCCGCACTGCTCCGCTCACGGAACCCGCAAGGCCACAGCAACAGCCTTAGCCGAACGGGGAAGCAACGGTGCATGAGATCATGGCAGTTACCGGCCACCAGTCTCTTAAGGAAGTCGAGCGATACACCAAGGAGGCGCAACGGCGGCGACTGGCGAGCACGGCTATGGCGAAGCTAGTACCGGCGAGGCCGAAATCCGAGCGAATATTGTCTCCCCTCGAAAAATCGAGAGACAATTCGGAGGAAAAAGGCGAATGAAATCAATCGCAATATAGCGAAGTGGCGCGCCATTCCGGACAAAACCGCGAACTCTTATATAATTGAAATCCCTGTATTATTCGAGAGTCTTGGCAAGCACTTTGAGCCGATGGTGATGCACGCACCCGCTTCGATCGTAAGCCCTCCGTCTTACTAACATTAGCGATCAAGCTACCAGATTCGACAGTTATCAAAAACATCGTAACTTCAGCCCAATCTCATCCGACCACTACTGTCCGTCGTCAGATAATTTGAGACAGCTCAGGCGTTCTGCGAAGGGAGGGTCTGGTTCATCTGGGTTAGAGTTTATGCGGCCTGCAGTCGATGCTGCAAGCGACAGTTTGCGATGGTCTCGCGCTTGATGCGCTGACGCTCGGTCAGGATTGTCTCGGCCCTGCCGAAGTAGACGTCGGCGGGCGTGAGGTTGTCGATGCTCTCGTGATAGCGAGAGTGATTGTAGTGTTCGACGAAGGCGCCGATCTGCCGTTCGGGGTCGCCAGGCAGGTAGTAGTTGTCGAGCAGAATGCGGTTCTTCAGAGTCTGGCGCCAGCGTTCGATCTTCCCCTGGGTCTGGGGATGATACGGTGCACCGTGCACATGCCGCATACCCTTGTGTTCGAGCCACCTGTCCAGATCGTCAGCCACGTAACTCGATCCGTTGTCGCTGAGAAGCCTCGGCCGGTGCGAGACGGTGATCCGGTCAAGACCGGAAGCCGCGAATGCCTGGTCGAGCGTGGCCGTGACGTCGGAGGCGCACATCGTGGGTCCCAGCCGCCAAGCCACGATGTAGCGCGAGAAGTCGTCGAGGATGGTCGACAGATAGTACCAGCCCCAGCCGGTGATCTTGAGGTAGGTGAAGTCGGTCTGCCAGAGCCGGTTGATGGCGGTGGTCTTGTCCTTGAACTCGTTCGCCGCCTTGATCACCACATAGGCCGGACTGGTGATGAGGTCGTGCGCCTTCAGCAGGCGATAGACCGATGCCTCCGAGACAAAGTACTTTCTCTCATCGGTAAAGCGTACCGCCAGCTCCCTTGGCGACAGCTCTGGAACCTTCAGCGCCAGGTCGATGATCTGGCAGCGGACATCGTCAGGAATCCAATTCCAGACGCGGTCCGGTCGGAAGCGATGGTCAGCCAGCGCCTCAGGTCCGCCGTTACGATAGCGATCGTACCATCGGTAAAACGTGGCGCGGGGGATGCCGAGCTTGTCCAGTGTGCGCTTGGCTGGCAGATGCGATTGCTCGACCAACTGGATGATCTCGGCCTTCTCGGATGCGGGATATCTCATGCGTCGTCCTCCCCATCTCCGTTCAGGCTTTTTTGAGCAGGCGGTTCTCCAGGGTGAGATCGGCCACGACCTCCTTCAAAGCGGTGGCCTTACGACGAAGATCCTTCACATCGCCGGAGGTCGCGGCACGCGCCGTGTCACCGGCCAATCGGCGTTTGCCGGCCTCGAGGAACTCCTTCGACCAGCCGTAATACATCGAGGCGGCGATGCCTTCCCGGCGGCAGAGCTCGGAGATGTTCTCCTCCCCGCGCAATCCCTCCAGCACAATGCGGATCTTTTCTTCGGCCGAATACTGCCGGCGGGTCTGACGCCGAATGTCCTTCAGTACTTGGTCTGCCGGCGCTTTGCCCGGCCCGGATTTCTGCTTCATCTGCGCTCCTTACGGCTACGATGAACCAGAAATCCTCCCTTCCGAAAGTTCCTCAATCTGTCTCAAGGGCGCTGAAGGCGAACACCGACCACTACCATCCGCAGCATTAGCAGATCGCCACGGAAAATGCGGACAGATCCTCTGCCGATAAAACACCAGTCGCACAAACGTCTGCTGCCGCCCCGTCGGCTCCTTCAGGTTACTCCTCCTAAGCAGGAGCAAGAACGTTTTGTAACGAATTGGTGTCGTTACCCACCTGACTCGACCCCACCATCTCAGATCCCGAACTTCCTGTGGAATATATCGACATATCTTGGACGAATTGAGACAGCTGCTGGTCGACGCCGGATCCGTTCGTTTGCTGGCTGCCTTGATTACTATCGAAGATGAAGTCACTAGCGAAGGTCACATGCCCTGGCATGATGTCGGCGAGCCAGATCTGCGACGAGCCATACTCAACCAGGACACCGCCCTCAGTATACTCACTAAGGGTGATGTTCTGCGCGGCTGTCGCAAGGGTCACACCGGTGCCACGCATATCGATCTTGTCGCTGCCGTCGGTGAAATCGTCGACCTGGAAATTGCCGCTATTGGTATTGAAGACCAGCGTATCGTTGCCGCCTTCGCCGAACATTATATCGTCGTCAGAGCTTCTCTCTGCACTGGCCCCGGGGGACCCGCACATGAAGCCGAAGGACAATCCGCCGAAAGATATTGATAACAATGGCGCCATCGGATATCGCCAACCGCCGAGGATCGACCGCTTTGCCAAAGGCCAGAGCGGCAACCCGGCCGGTCGTCCCCGAGAGCGTCATCGCGAAGCGCCCTATGAGGCGGTCCTCGGGCAAACGCTAGCCATCCGCGAAGGTGGAGCACAGCGCCACGTCACGGCAGCCGAGGCATTCCTGCTCCAACTCTCCAAGCACGCTCTCGAAGGCGATGGAACCGCAGCTCGCGCGACTCTGGCCGTCATCGAGAAAGCCATGAAACGGCCTGGCGCTCACCAGCACTTTCCCACTGCCATTATTCGTACAATAGTTGTCCCTGGAAGTGTCACACGTGCGCTTGAATACCTACGAATGGCAAAGAAACTCGATCCCTACCGGGAAACCGCACGGATGGCGCTCGAACCCTGGCTGGTCGAGGCCGCGCTCGCTCGAAGTCCAAAACTCGATGCCGCTGATCAGCGGACCATAATGAAGGCCACTCGCAATCCTCACAAAGTCAGATGGCCCGAGTGGTGGGGGAAATAGGCCCCTATTTGCAAGCATGAACAGTAGGTGCATTTTTCATACGTTGAACAGGGGCATCCTGTCATTAAGAAAATCGGAAAAAAGTCGGTCGGAGTAGATCACTGGCGCGCGCGTTCAGTCCAGTAATCAACCCTTGGCTGACAAAGCCCAACCACCCATGGACCAATGGTCAGGTCGAAGGGATGGACTGCACCGCCAGGAGGCCACGGTCAAGCGCTTCCATTCGATGACCACGATCGGTTGCGCGCTCACCTCTGCGACTCCATCACCGCCTACAACTATGCTCGGCGGCTGAAGACCCTGAAAGGCCTCACACCCTACGAGTTTATCTGCAAGTGCTGGACTTCCCAACCAGAACGATTCAGATTCAACCCGCTCCACCAATTCCCGGGACTAAACACCTAGAGGCTGGGACCGAGCATACCTAGTCAAAGCACGGTAAATCGCAGGGGGCAGCAAGCGTGTCATCGCCCGACAAGTGTCATGACATCCAACGCAAAGATGCCGCGAACTCAGGAAGAGGTTACGAATGGCCTAGATCTTGCCATTCTCAAGACCGGATTCACGCTGCGCCAGCCTTCGTCGTTCCCATTGCCCAACATGGCAAATTCAACAGCCGAAGAAAACTTAGGACTGGATAAAGCCCAGAGGCAAGGTCAATTCCTCACCACACGTTGCGATTGTTTCAGGCTACGATAATCGCGACAGAAGATAAGAAGGTTCATTTATCAGTCGACTTTCCGATCTGCTCTTGACGCACCGCCACTGGTAGCAAACAAGAGGGTTTTCGTTTCGCTCTGACCTGCCACTGATCTTTCATCCGGCGGCGATTAGAGCCTCGGCCTTTTCTGTTACGCCGTTCGGCGCGGGGTAAGCAACCGGCAGAGGCGCGGAGCCGTCATCTTGCGCAGCGCTGGAGCCGGTTGCGGTGAGGACCTCGGCGTAGGCCGCCGGGGTCTGGTAGCCGAGCGAGGAATGTGGTCTCGCGGTGTTGAAATCCGCCACCCAGTCGGCAATGGCGCTGCGGGCATGATCGAGGCCGAAGAACAGGGTCTCATTCAGGAGTTCGTCTCGCATCCGACCGTTGAAGGATCCGACATAGCCATTCTGCATTGGTCTTCCCGGTGCGATGTAATGCCACTCGACGCGGTAATCCTTCGACCAGGTGTCATTCAGCATGCAAAATTGATCCCCTATAGATTGACTGTTGCGCTGCCTGCTTTGTTTGTCATGAAGCAGGTGTCGGGGATGCTGATAGTGGAGACGATTGCGCGGATACGGCGCGAGCACTTCATCAAGGGCAAGACGATCAAGGAGATCGCCCGTGACCTGAAGGTGTCGCGGAACACGGTCCGGAAGGTGCTGAGGTCAGGAGAGACCTCGTTCGAGTATGAGCGTCAGGTGCAGCCGCGGCCCAAGCTCGGACGATGGGCGCCGGAACTTGACGCCCTGCTGGCGGCGAGCGCGGCCAAATCCGCTCGCGAGCAGTTGACGCTGATCCGGATCTTCGAAGAGTTGCGCGGTCGCGGCTATGACGGTGGTTACGATGCCGTGCGGCGTTACGCCAGGCGCTGGAGCAAGGAGCGCGGGCAATCGACCGCGGCGGCTTATGTCCCGCTGAGCTTTGCGCCGGGCGAAGCCTACCGGTTCGACTGGAGCCACGAGATCGTTCTCCTCAACGGCGTGACGGTGCTCGTGAAGGTCGCTCATGTCCGGCTGTGTCACAGCCGCATGCTGTTTGTTCGGGCCTATCCGCGCGAAACGCAGGAGATGGTGTTCGACGCCCACGACCGGGCGTTCACGCTGTTCAAGGGCACCTGCAGTCGCGGCATCTACGACAACATGAAGACGGCGGTGGAGACGATCTTCGTCGGCAAGGATCGTCGCTACAATCGTCGGTTCCTGCAGATGTGCAGCCACTACCTGGCCGATCCAGTCGCGTGCACGCCGGCGTCGAGCTGGGAGAAGGGCCAGGTCGAGAACCAGGTCGAGCCGGTCCGGGAACGCTTCTTCACGCCGCGGCTGCGGTTCAAAAAGCTGGACGAGCTCAACGCCTGGCTGCTCGACAGATGCATTGCCTACGCCAAGGCTCATCACCAATCCGGAACTGGCCGATCAGACGATCTGGGACGTGTTCGAAGTCGAACGGCCGAAGCTCGTTCCCTATGCCGGCCGGTTCGACTGATTCCACGCGGTGCCGGCATCGGTCTCCAAGACCTGCCTGGTGCGCTTCGACAACAACAAATACTCGGTCGCGGCCAGCGCCGTCGGGCGCCCGGTCGAGGTCCATGCCGATGACGAGCGCATCGTAATCCGTCAGGACGGGCGCATCGTTGCCGAGCATCCGGAAGACGCCAAGCGAGACGCTGCGGGCCATCCCGCGAAGCCGAGTCCAGATTCGGCAACCAGCGTATCGCGAGCAATCGACGAGCCGCCAGCGAGAGCGCCGCTGTAGGGATGCCGCTTGCAAGACGCCATGCCGACCATCAGCGGGAGAATGAATGAGGTCTGGGCTGCCGAGCTATTGACGTTTTCCGGCACAGCGCCGGACGATCCTGCCATGGCCGTATATCTGAAGCACTTTTGAGAGGTCCCCTCGAGCATATAAACTACAAACAACGCAATCTGCTTTGAGGCGCTAGCAGGCGCAAAATAAAGTCGCGCGAATGCCCAACCTCGTTCTTAAATCGCACCGGTTTGGCTCTCCAAAGAAGCTAAGGCTGAAAGCTCAGCAAGTTTGGCTTTTAGAGTAAAATCGACAAGTGACGCGCCGTCATTTGACGACACGCCACCATCCACAAAGCATTTCGACGAAGTAAGCCCGTCAACCAAATAATACTCGTGGCAACAACAAGACAATATCTGGGAAAGCCGTTATTAGAATAACTGCTGCGCAGAGAAGGCCAAAAAACGGCGCAGCATAAAGAGCAACCCGAAGAATTGGCGCTCTCGTCAGACCCTGGATCACAAAAAGATTGAATCCTACTGGCGGGGTAATTTGTGCAAGTTCAGTCATCAAAACAAGGTACACACCGAACCACACAGGATCAAACCCTGCAGCCATCGCCAGAGGCAGAGTGATAGGAACGCTCATCACGATCATCGAAAAGCCATCAAGGACCAAACCCAGCGCTACATAAAACAGCGAGAGAACGATGAGCAATGCGATAGGCGATAGATGGAGTCTTCCGATAAATTCAGCAACATTAGCAGGAATGTGCATATAGCCCATTGTCGTCGAAAGCGTTCCCGCAGCGATCAATATAATACACACCATACACGACGTGCGAATAGCGCCCATCAACGAGTCTCGAAAGACAGCGAACGTCAGTTGGCGAAGGGCCGCGGCAATGGCCAGTGCCGCAACAACACCCAACGCAGCAGCTTCCGACGGTGTCGCAAACCCCGTATAGAGCGAACCTAGAACAACAATCATGAGCGATACGATGGGAGCAAGGTGGATCACCTCTTTCATCTGCTCTCGTAGGGAGAGAGAGGACGTATCCGCGGGGACCTTCTCCGGACTGATCGTGGTGCTAAGAATAATGTATCCGCTGAAAAGAGAAGCCACGACCAGGCCAGGGAGGATGCCAGCCGCGAAAAGTCGCACGATCGATACCTCTGCAAGGACGCCATAAATAATCATGACAATCGATGGCGGAATCAGAAGTCCAAGACTTCCGGATCCAGCTAGAGAACCAAGCGAGAGGGATTCGTCATACTTTCTGCGAGCCAACTCACTCGTCGTGATCCTGCCGACAGTAGCAGTGGTGGCCGTACTGGAGCCGGATATGCAGGCAAACAGCGCGCTACCCAGGACATTGGTGTGAATCAATTTTCCGGGGATGAGATTAGCGAGTGGATTCAACCCGCGGAACAAACGGTTCGAAATATCCGTCCGAAATAAGATCTCACCCATCCAGATAAACATGGGAATTGCAGCCAGCTCCCATGAGCTTGAATAGCGGATAATCACGTTCGCCATGAGCGAACCAATCTGCTGAATCGGCATCCCGAGTCCGAGGGCAAGGCCACCGATACTCACGGCAAGCATTGCCGCAAAAACCCACAACCCGAAGAAAAGAAGAACGATCAAGCTACCGATCAGTGAGAATGCAAGAATAATATCCATCGACGCGTCCTCACTCGTACTGGATTGCGTTGGGGTTTCTGACCAGAGGGCCAACGTCTGATTCAGATCCTGTTGCCGCTCTCAAAAAATAAGCAAACATCTGAATCCAGAACAGAGATAGCCCCAGCAGAATCGCTCCCTCAGGTATCCACATCGGCACTTCCGCGAGCGTACTACTCACAGTCCCTCTGCTCACATGTCTGAAAACTCGAAGGAAGACAAACCAGGAGATGAACGTAAGCACTGCAAGACAAGTTAGCGAAGCCCCCAACTCAACAAATCGACGCCCCCGGGCGCCCAGGCGAGAAAGCAGCAGGTTTACCCGAATAAGCTCGCCATGTTCGAGCGTGTAGCCGAGCGACAAGAACGTCACTGCACCAACGCCGTATCCAACGAATTCATCGAGCACATATGTCGATGACCCAAAGAATGATCGAAGAATAATCTCAACCATGATGTGCCCGACCATTGCAACGAGCAGCAATCCTGCAAGAATTCCCGACAACCGTGAGACCAAAAATATAATACTTTGCACGTGTCGCATAAGTGTTTCGTCCCCGAGGTGCGGGGTACGCTTTCCGCGTACCCCTTCTTTTAATTTCAATTCTTGTTGCCTCGATATCGGGCAATTGCTTCTTTGCCAGCAGGACCGACAGTTTGCTCCCATCTCTTGATCAACTCGGCGCCAGCCTTGGAGAGAGTGGCGACGGCAGCGTCATTCGGTTTATCAATGACGGTCATGCCGTGCTTCCGCATCTCGGCGTAATTATGCTCGACGCGTACAGTCACTGCCTTCCATCCATGACGCTCTGCTTCATCAGCCGCTTTGCGAACCCACGCTTTCTCCTGATCGCTTAGTTTGCCGAATATGCCCTTATTCATGTGAACCATCTGCCATGGGCTCGCATACGGAACCTCGGTATAGTGAGACAGCAACTCCCATAATTTCGCTGCTCCTCCCCCATCGGCGGATGTCAGGACGGCATCGATCCCGCCCGTTGAGAGCTGAGCCAATACATCCGCCCAACTCAGCTGGATCGGTGCAGCTCCCGCGGCACGAAAGGTCAAGGTTCCATTCGGATCAAACGTTCGAACGCGGAGATCCTTGAGCGAAGCTTTGTCGTCTATGGCCTTCTTTGCCCATATCCCGTTATTTGGCCAAGGCGTGACGAAGAGCATTACTTGGTTACTCTTATCAAGCACATTCGACATAGCTGGCTTAACTGCGGAGTAAAGCCGGGCAGCATCCTCAGGCGACTGGGCGAGTAGAGGTAGTGTTGAAATCAGAAAGAGGGGATCAATCCCGCTCCATGTCGGCATAAAACTACTCGCGATCTTCAGTGCTCCGTCACCAACCGCATCAAATTGGTCAACGGACTTGAAGCCCAACGCTGCGCCATAATGAATTTTCACTGTGATGGCACCACCAGATAACTCGGAGAGCTTCTCTGCAAAAACTCGGCTGGTCTCTCCCGGAAGCGAGTTTGGCTGGTATTCCAATGAAAGGTCCCAAACCTGGGCAGCACTCACAAGTTGCGTAGCAAGAGCCAATTGAGCAATGGCCAACAGTCCTGTTCGAATAAACATCTGCTTCCTCCTTACGTGAATATTCTGTTGTTGGTTGAGCGATATTCAGATGACAGAAGCTCAACGAAAACCGGTCAATGCCTCCGCTTTCTATAACTCCCAATACGGCGGTAGAGGCATCAAGCACAGCCTAAGCAAGATAAGTCCGTCGCCGTTACCAGTGATGGCCGCCACCAAGCGTGCAAACATCGTCTGCAGCGATGTACCCAGACAGGGGATGCATGCCATTTGCGATCCTTAACGAGCCTTGCGCAGCTACGACTGCAACACCGAAACGATCCTACGGTGCGTTCAAATTATCGGCTCGCGTGCCCCCGCCTAGTATCGTCTTGTTCTCGCCATCTGAGGAGGCTCGGATCAAAGCTAAAGATGTAGGTTTTTGCGCTCATGGTTGCGCGATTTTTGGATGACCCGGGGCGGAGCTAATCCAGGCCTTGGCCCAGAAGCGACTATTCTTCTATGGAGTCAGCGTGCTGTGTGACGGTTTCATGTTTGATCTCTTCCCTTTCCAGCGCGATAATTTGTCTCATGCCTTCTCGGAGAACTATTCGATTAGGCTGGATAAAATGGGCAATAGAAACCGCGGGCGCTGCACGACATTAACGTCGTCGCAACCAGACGCCTCCGGCACCATGAGCTATAGACCACCGATATTCTCAGGCTTCCGCGTGACGATATATTGAGAGAACCCGCCTAGCATCCTGGGCGGATAGCCCCAAGTCGACCACCTCAAATAGGTGAGGTCAGCTGCCGGAGCCGACTTCGCATCGCCGTTTCGTCGCGAAACTCGTCTGCGATGTTAATAGCGATGAGACCAGGCCAGTGATAGGGGCGCCGGCCCCTACCCGCGTAAAATCGCTCTGGCTGCGACCGCCCTCGAAAGCGAAAAATCCACTCCCGTCTCGGAGGCGCTAAAAGATTCTCCCGAGACCCGGATCACTGCTGTTTTCACTAGTCTGGCTCCAGGCTCAGACACCTTCGGCGTATTCATAGGAGCTCGTTGAGTTCACATGGATGGCACGGCTAACGAAACACCGATGGTACGGACTACCAGAAAGGGAAATGAGACTCGTGTTTCCGATACCCGTTCGGCAAAATAAAACACCTATCGAAGTTTTTAAGTTCAGAAGCCAGGAGTCGTATCTCGATTAGAATCAACGGACCTTCGCATCCGAGACAATAAAAAACTGATTTACTCCGCCGGCTGTTCAGAAAAATCAGTGCCAGACGATTTCGCTTTATCCTCATTAACCATCGCCATCACCGCCTTGAAGATTACATTGTCCCGGTCGCCGAGGCGATCGCACATGTCAAAATGATGGCCATTTGTCTGCTCGATGACCTCGACACTCAATCCAGCAGATTGCCACGCCGCAAAATAGTTCGCTTGTTGACGCTGGAATTCATCAGATTCATCTCCTCCGACAGCAAGCAGAAGCGGTGACGCCTTCCGCGGAAGATTTTGTATCGGACTGAAGTCCCTTACATCCTGACGATCGAGTTGAACTTTATCGTTCAGGTAGGAAAGCAATATCGGCTCGAGATCATAAAGTCCGCTGAGAGCGCATCCGCCCCTCACAAGGTCCGGGGGGACACCATACCGCACCCAATCGGTCGACAGTGCAGTGGCCGTAAGATGCCCGCCGGCAGAGCTCCCTGTCACGTAAATATGCTTCCACGCATAACCGTAACAGCCTCCAGTATTGTGAAGGAAAAGCAGCGCATTGCGAACGTCGCTGACAATCGCTTCCATTTTTACGGATGGCGCGAGTCGATAGTTGATCGTCGCAAAATTCAGACCGGCATCGATATAGGGGCGAGCAATATAACTGAAATCGCTCTTATCAAGAGAGTGCCAGTAACCGCCATGGATGAAGACCACTAGCGGTGCATTGTCTCGGCCGGAGAGAAACAGATCGATTTTCTGGGCCGGATTACTGCCGTAAGTTAATTCAAAATAATGTCGGGCTTGTGCACGAAACTCCGCGCTTTCCCTGGCCCATCTCTCAAAAATATCAAGATAGTCTGGAATTCCGTTCCGCACATTATACTGGGAGTCAAGCTCATCTTGTGTGAAACCTCTATATACTGACATAAATTTGCTCTCATCATCTTGTTCTTCGCTATCTTGCTTCTAGCTCAGTTCGTTACTTCAACGATCCCGTCTCCTCGCCAACCCTTAACGAGAATTCGCCAGTTTCAATTCGGAGAAACGATGTTTGGTAAGAGCGAAAACCGAGAAGACTATCAGCACACATCGCGCGTCGTTGCAGCGATGGCGAGGGATTTACCGGATAAGTTTGTGATCCCGATGCACAGCCACTTTCGCTCACAGCTCATTTTCGGTTGTAGCGGCGTGATCACTGTCACAACAGTAAATGGTACTTGGGTCGTTCCATCTCTGCGTGCAGTTTGGGTCCCTGGCGGAGTGGAGCATGAAATGAGAACGACTGGCTCCGTCGAGATGCGGACCATCTACGTCGATCCTGAGGCAGCCAGTCATCTTCCACGGGAATGTTGCGTTGTCGCGGTCAGCCCCCTCTTGCGAGAACTTATCGTTGCGGCCGTCCGCATTCCTAATGACTTCTCTGACGGCAGTCGGGAGGAAAAGATAATGAGTCTAATCCTGACAGAAATTCATCCGGACCCTGTGTTGCCGCTCGACCTGCCAATGCCGCAAGATCGGCGGCTTCTACGTGTGTGTCAGGCTATCTTGACCGATCCTGGCAGCAACAGCACGTTGGCGGAGTTCGGGCAGACCGTTGGGGCAAGCCAAAGAACGCTAGAACGCATGTTTCCGGTAGAGACAGGTACGACGTTCTCAAAATGGCGACAGCAAGCCCGGCTACAATGCGGCATTCGCATGCTGGCTGAGGGCACACCTATATCCACTATCGCACTGGACCTTGGCTACGAGAGCCCGAGCGCCTTCAGCCTGATGTTTCGGCGAGCGCTCGGGGTGGCCCCATCGGAGTATTTTGAGACAATCCACGCTCGAAAACTTGAGGGGATATAAGAACGCCCCGACTGTGCAAATCGGAGCGAAACTATTTTAGTCAGGTAGGCCTGCCAGGTAGGCCTGCCAGCTAGGGCGAGAATCGATTTGGATTGAAAGCCTCAGGCGGAAGCGAGGATACTGCCGCAGGAGGAGGAAATGGGTAACGCAAATAAGGAGCCTGCGGCTGCCCGGGGGGTGAGTACTGTCCATCGGCAAGTATCCGCTTCTTGGCAGACATCTGCACAACTTTGCACTTGAACACAGTAATTTGCGCCGGAGCAAAATCGTCGATAGGCGTGTAGTCCTTTTCGGGGCGATACTTCTCGAGCACCTCGTACTGCTGGGCACGAACCACTTCAAGTTCTTCCGACCATTCGACCACGCATCGGGCCAGCACACTATAATACTCAAAGCTTGTGTTCTGGCCCTTAGGAGCCTTTAGCAAGGCCACGAGATGGTCGACCTCTATCGTCACATTCGGATTACGCCGAATAAGATCAGCCATTTTCCCAAAGCGCGAGCAATGGACGAGAAACCGCCCATCCACAAAGCGATAGCTCTGCCCTAGAACATAGGGAAAAGGCTGATCATGAATTGCGACGCGGCAAACCATCTGATCCGCGAGAAATTTCGATATCGCTGGCCAATCATTCCAAGCGAGATCCTCGCGGCGCATGCGATTATCGAAGTAATCGGGAATTTTAACGTCACTCATCTTATGTTCTTTCGCTTGATCCGACGTCTCAACGCAGGGAAAATTGCGCTTCGATCTCGACCGGCGCCCCGAAAGGTAAACTTGCGACACCGAGCGCGATGCGCGCGTGCTCTCCGCGCGCGCCCAAGATGCTGGTCAGCATCTCAGAGGCAGCATTGACAACGATAGGTGCATCCTTGAACTCAGCACCTGTCGCGACATAACCGGCGATCCGCAGGCAACGGTCAACACGACCGAAATCCCCTTCACAGGCATGCTTCAACCAAGCTAAGACATTCTCAGTACACAGGCGCGCAGCATTCTGCGCATCAACGACCGAAACCGTATCTGGCACTTGTCCAACCCATACCGCCTTGCCGTCCTTGACAGGGAGCTGGCCGGAAATATGGAGGATATTTCCGTGCAGAACGTAAGGACGATATGCAGCGCTCGGAATCTTCACATCGGGAATAGAGTTGAAAGGATTGTTAGTCGCGTCCATTTAGATCTCCTGTTATTTAATAACGACTACCGGGCCCAGCGCTCGTCACCTCAGCGCGCCTCGGATGGGATTGGTTTGCGACCACTGCAAATTGTATTGCGGCAGATCCACATCCATGTCGGCACTTGCTAAACCGGAGAGGCCAAGTTGCGCGAAAACTAATCTCCACGCCGACAGCCTCCGCATTCGCAAATCCGAAACCCACAAGGCATCCCATTCCAAACTAGAAATGATACGCCTCTAATTCGAAATAATCCGACGCGATCTTATTCAAATTGACCCGAATTACATGACAGGTTCGAGCTTGCTCACGATGCATAATGCTTATTGATGATGGCCACTTACTTTGCGTTCACAAGCACCTTTCTTCGATTACTCAAAGAGGATCCTGTTGTATTTTTCAGGAGAATAAAGAGGGGAAGGAAAGAGTACGCGTCTTTAGTCGCCATTATCTGTCGAAGGGCCGCCATAGCAGCCATCTACACGAGACGGCGGCGTTCGTGGTGACGAAGTGCGAATCGCCTTTAGTTGATTTATCGATTTTCTCCCTGTGTGGAGATTGTGTGAGAGTCTTTGAATAGCAATTACGCCTCTTTGGATTGAAAGGGCGGCGGAGACTGATCTCGGAACAGCATCTAGAACTTCGCCCCTTCATGGAGCAGGTCTCGAGCAGAAGCCTTTCCGAAGGTCGCCCTTTGCAAGTAAGCGCTGACTCGACCATCGCCGCACTCTTCGAGGCCGCCTTATTGCCGGAACAATAGCCCGCTGCCCTGCAGATCATAGCGATGTTGGGGGATTCCGCTGCACCAGCCAGACTTGTCTGCATTGGTTTCATTCTGATTGTTTGTCGTCGAAGATCTGGTTGCACGGTTGAACATGACCGCGCCTGAGACTTGCGGGCGACATGGCGGGGCTCAGTCGATGCTTGTCGGTTCCGGCATTATCACCTGTATCAGCTACTGGCGCCTGGAATTCGGCGCGGCGCCAGAAGGTGTGGCGCTGTGGGAAGCAATGGCCGCCGAACATCAGGCCATCCACCGAGCGAGCACTGGCGACCGATGACGGGAGATAGACTGTCCCGCCCGACCAGTCATGCCGCCAAGATAAATTCGCCGCAGGAATCATCATAAGGGACAATCGGCCACTTCGTCCTAAAGCCGGGGTCGAAAGGATCGGAAGCGTTCTCGTCGAAACCGGATTCGATCGCTTCGGCCGTCGGGGCGGCATATAAAACCGTCGGCGAGCTTCTATGGCACTCGCCAAACTGCCGCCCGACGCCACGCTCGGTCATCCTCTGCCGGTCCTCGATGCCGATGAAAAATTTGCAGGTTTCGCACGATCCATGCAGAGCCATTGGGGTCTCCTTTCCGTTGCCGTGACGAACTGGATTCGCACAGACAGGCCACCAGTCAACAAACACTTTAACGACGGCTCCCCGTTCGGGTTAGGCGTCGCATCGTGATGTCGTCCGGGCCGATGTTGATCGACCTGAACCGCGATGGCGGTGACGAAAGGCGGCTGTGCCGCGCCTGTTCGCTCATGGACCTTCGCGTGACGTGGAGCGAAAGGAGCAGACCATGGCGGTCAAGAAAGCCGCCCTTGCAAGCAACTGGCTGTCCGTGACGGACGTGATCCAGCGGCTTGGCCGGGCCAGAGAGAATCGCGATCAGCACGCACGATTGCTGAATACCCTTGAAGGCCAGGTGACGCAGCGGCGCATTGATGTCGAGCGCAGCTTGGCCGATCTTCCCTCTAACGAGCGTTCAAAGGTCGTAACCCGTGCCGTCAACGGCCACCGCGCCGAGTTGCGGCGCAAGTCGGCCGACGCGCGCCTGGCGCTGGTGCGTGAGGCGGGCCGTCTCCGCGACGAGGTCGCCGCCGTGCGGATGCACTTCGAGTCTCCGATGCAGATACTGATGCGCGATAGCTTGGGCAGCGAGCGCCGAAGCCGGCTGATCGGCCAGATCGCGCAGTCCGGCCCGACCGAGTTGGCTTCGCTCGCAGCCTTTGCCGCGGCCACCAAGGACAAGGAATTGGGAGCGGCGCTCTGCACCCGCGTCTCGATGCTGCCGGTCCATGATCGGCCGTTCTCGTCGTATGAATTGGCAGACGCTTTGGTCGGCGAGAGCCACCGCAATGCGACGAAGGCCGTCATGGAAGTGGAGCGCATCGCGATCGAGACGCTGCACGCCGACTCGACGTTCGAGACCGGCCGAACGAACCTGACTCGGAACTTGCATTCCGCACTCATGTGCCGCGACGAGGAGGCGGTCGGGGGCGACCTCTCCGACCTCGACACGCTCACCACCGCCAAAGAGGAGGAATGACCATGGCCACTTATTGCGTATTCGCCGACGCTGAGAACAAGCGCCGCGCCGACCGGTGCAACACGATCATCGTAACCGCCGCCGATGCCGATGCGGCTCGCGCCGCCGCTGAGGCGCACATCGGCGCCAGCCCCGGCGACCTTGCCGACTTCGCCGTGGTTGATCTTGCGTCCGCTCCGAACTTCGTCGTTCGCGGTCATCCGCCGCTGGGCGGTGCAAGCCAGACGGTCTGGCCTAACACCATCCATTCGTTGTGAGGGCTGACCATGAGTCTGGAAGCCGAAGCGCTTGGCCTGCTGCCGCTTCCCCGCAGCGACGGTACCTTGCACTCGGACGCGTGGCCCGACGAGATGCGTCCCGGCAAGGCATTCTCGAAATCCTGCATGACGCGCTTGGCCGGCAGAGCGACGGTAGGCGTGTTCGAAGCATACAAGCTGCTGGTCATGCCACAGCACCTGTTCGACGCCTATTCGGGGTGCCGCCGGCGCGACAAGGAGATGCCCGACTTCCAGGAGGCCTACGCCTTTACCAACGATGCCGAGTGGGAGACCGTGGACCTGCTCCTTATCCTCTGCTATCGGCCGATGGCGGATGGCACCCACGGCCGCAGTCACATTTGGAGGGAAGACCTCGATGCTTTGAGCCGGATCAGCCCGGCAGCATGAGTATCGATGATCATCTCACGGTTGTCGTCGTGATCCGAAGGTCAAGGCCAGTTGCTGGCGATAACCTGTTGAACAGAGCTTCCGCCTTGCTTAGATCCATGACGAAGAATTCTTTTCCCAGCGAAGACGCCCCAAATTCCTCAACCGCTTGACACTTGAACAACGCTTCCGCGTCGGCTGCGGACGAGCGATCTGAAAATCGCGCCGTTCGGGTAATCTTCCAGCCTATCGTTGCGGTCTGCGGAAAGCTCAGGTTAAGCGCTTTTAATCGGCTCTTTATATTTCCACTGATCCCGATCTTGACCAAACCCGTTCCTCTCGGAACAGGCCTCCCCGCTAGGAGCTCGGGAGAGGCGGGAAAGAGGGCAAGGTAGAGTTTGTGCGGCTTGTCTTGCACCTCAAACGATCGGTCGCCAAAACTTCCGAAGACGCCGCGAGACGGCTTTAGAAAACTTGATATTGAACCGGTTTTTGCGATGTCATCATTCAAAGGCGCTATGGGTGTCTCACCGAACACATTAGTTTGCGTGAACGGGACTTTCTCAAGGAGCCAACGCGCTTCCTGCGGAACCAGCCAAGTGCCGAACTTGGCGATGTACCTGCCATTTTTCGGATCGTAGCTCTTCGGAAATACCTGCTTTACATCCAAGGTATGATTGGTGCGCCAAGCGCGGCGAACTGGCATGGCATGTCGCCACTTTTCTTGTCGTCCCAGAGCAATGTTTCGGGTCTTTGCTGCATCGGACATCTTGTCCCAAGAATCGATTGGCGTGCGTTCGACTTCGAGCACTCCCAACAGGTGATGAACAATTTTGCTATCCGTCTCGGGGCTGGCGGCGCCGTAGATGCAGACTAGCTGTCGTTCCTCGATTAGATCGAACAATCGATCCCGGTCTCGAGGATCGGTGAATCCGAGAATACCTTCTTCCTCAGGGGAGAATCCCCAAAATCCGGTCAGCCAAACAGACGAACTTGAATCCAAAATCGGCATCTATGATGCTTGCCTCGTCTTGCACGAAAATATGCGGGGCCTCAAGAAATCGAGTATTTGGGCGCGTCATTCGAGCTACCGCGACCAAGGTATCCGGTATCAAAGCAGTTTGCCACGATCAGGTCAGAGTACCTGGCTGAAAACTTCCTTTGCAATGTCAGCGCAACCGGGCCGCTCGCGGCGGTCAAATTGCGCGATAGCGTTCGACGGCAAGTTGAGCCGGTGGACGCCTTTGGATCTCATCTCGACCGCCACGACCTGGATTTATACGGGCATCGCTACCTGGTACGGGGCGGCGATCGTCGGCGGTGTCTTGATCCTGATCGCCGAGCGGTTCGACCGCAGGCGGGGGCCATCCGATGCCGACGTGAGGCAAGCCGCTTCCCGCTATCGTCAGCACTACGGCGAACATGCCTTCCATGTGATCGGCGACCACATGCTGGCGGCGTCCTTCGCACCGGACGGCCGGCACCGGCGCTTCCTCAAGCGGGTATCCGCCGAACTCTTGGCCACGGCCGTCACCGACGAGGACCGCGCCCGCGCCATCGAGCCTTGAAATTTTCCCCTCCGGCCCGGCTCGCGGATGGGGGGGCAACCGCGACAGCATGGTCACCGGACGTGCAGCGTGTTGTTTGAGGCCAATGAAACGTAAAATACATCGATTCGGTGCGCGATATTGCTGCGCAACATTTTCTCAACTCACGAAAGAAAGCGGGAGCGCCCCGTGACTTCCTCATCAGAAAGCAAACCAGCATCGACCGAACTGACCGGCGGTGCAGGCTTTAGTTACGAGGACACTGTTATTGCCTACTACCTTGCACAACTCTTGCGCCGCGAACGCGCTGCTGGCCAAGCAGGTTTCGTCACGAGCGTCGCTGTTCAGCAACAAGGCCATGGCAATCCCATGGATGACATGGTTGTCGGATTCAATGACGTAGGCACCAAACGTGTTCTCGGTCTTCAAATCAAACGATCTGTCACAATCAGCAGCGCTGAATCCAACGAGGAATTTCGTGGAATAATTACAGCAGCAGCGAAAACTCAAGCTCTGGCACCAAAGACGCTGACAAATGCGGTTTTGTCGTCGAGCACGTAACGCCTGACACGCTGCGCGCGCTCAAGCGTCTGATTGATTGGGCCGTAGCTAGCACGACAAGCGTGGAGTTTGAGGAACGGTTTTTGCCGACGGGAGCTGCCGCCCAGACAGAACGCAATCTCCGGGCCGCATTGAAGCCTGTCATCGGTGCGGCAAACGCCGATGAGGAACTCACCTTTTACAAACATTTCGTCGCCTTCCGCATCGATGGGCTTGAAGAAGGCAGCTTGCTGCGAACGGAAGTTGTCAATCGCTTGCAAGAACTGATCGCGATAAATGAAGACGGGCAGGATGTTTTGCTGTTCGACCGTCTTTGCCGAATTGCACGTGAAGGATCAGGAAAGGCGACAAAGTGGACCCGCGCCTCGCTGCTGGCGCAGCTTCGTGGCGCCGTCCGACTCAAAGTCATTCCTTATCTCGGCGACGACATCGATCGTCTTAACGCCTATTCGCTGGAAGCGCTGAACGTTGTGTCGGAGAAGGTGGATGACTTCCACGTCGAACGCGAGGGACTTCAGCAAGACGTTGCAACGCAGCTTGGTCAACACCGTGTCGTGTCCATTGGAGGTTTGCCCGGATGCGGTAAGTCGGCGGTACTGAAGCGCTTTGCGCAAAAAGCATCAGCATCGGGGCCAATCCTTTTCTTGAAGAACGACCGGATTAGCGGCACGGGATGGAGCACATTTGCGGCGAGCCTGGGCTTGGCGCATACCGATATCGTTCAGTTGCTCCAGGAAATTGGGTCGGCAGGAACGCCCATTCTCTTCGTCGACGGAATCGACCGCATCCGTCCGGATCAACACGGCGTAGTCGTCGATCTTGTAAACGCGATTAACAGCGACCCAAGCCTTGGCCATTGGAAGGTGCTGGTCAGCTCGCGCGATCAGGGCCTCGAAGCGTTTCGGGCGTGGTTCCCTCCCGTCATGTATACCAATACCGGGATCGGCGATGTCCTCGTAAAACAGTTTTCGGAAGAGGAGGCTGAGAAGCTAGCGCAGTCAAAGCCGCATCTGCGCAAGCTCTTGTTCGGCAGTCCTCCCGTTCAAGATATTGCGCGCCGCCCGTTCTTTGCAGCCGTACTTGCTCGCTCCATCCCCGAAGGCACGGAACCTCAAACCGAAGTGGATTTGATCGCTACATGGTGGGCACGGGCGGGCCACGATGCCGTCGCCGATTCCATTCCGCAGCGGCAGCGCGCGCTCATCGATATCGCCGAGAAAGGCGCCCGAAATCTCGGGAAGGGCATTCCCGCCCGAGATTTGAAAGATGCAACGATGGTGCACATCGCAGCACTCAAGACCGACCAAATCATCCGAGATGAACGAGAAGGCGCGTTCCTCGCTTTCACCCACGATATCTTTTTTGAATGGGCGTTCTTTAGGCTTCTAATCGAACTCGGAGATGATTGGACGAACGCGTTGATAGCGGCCGGAGAGCCGCCCTTGCTCGGCCGCGTTGTTGGTCTCATGGCGCAAGAATCGCTCATGACGAATGGTCGTTGGAGTGCCGGATACAATTCGCTTGCCAGCAAGAATTTGCGGCGGCAATGGCAACGCGAGTGGTTGACGGCTCCTCCTTTTACGCCCGCATTCGAGAGCGGCAAACCAGAATTTGCCGCGCTGCTTAAGGCTGACGGTTTTGCGCTCTTCGAGAAAGTGCTTGTCTGGTTTCAGGCGCAACACACAATTCCGAGTCCCTTGGTTCTGGGCAGCATCAAAAACCCGGTTGAGGGTTTGGACAACCTGGCGATCGCCGACATGCTCGGTTGGCCGTCCGATTTTGCTGCATGGGGCCGCTTGATCGATTGGATCATCAGTGAAGCTGATTCCATTCCTGTCCGGCTGATCCCGAGAATTCTCGAAGTTTTCGATGTTTGGCAAAATGTGGCGGCCGACCTGAAGAACGGACGATCCACGGGCATTCTGAAACTTGCCAACACGTGGCTCTTGCGGTTTGAGAAGGGGGAATTGCGCGATCAGTCTGACATCGATGAAGAACAGCAATGGAAGTTCAGCCGCGACGACAGCTCGCGCCTTGCCAAGTCGCTTCGCAGCATCGTTCTGCGATCAGCGCGAAGCTATCCCGATTACGCCAAAGACCTATTCAAGCGGGCTATTGTGGACAAGGATCGGCGGCAGGCGCTCTATGCCGACCTCATCGCCTTCTCTCCAATCATGGTGCAAGTTGATCCGGAGCTTGTGGCCGATTTGGCCGAGGCAGAACTTCTGGACGAATTGCCAGAAGACGAACTCATCCGAAAAGAAAAGGAGCGCGAGGACTATTACAAGCGCCTCGAAGCGCTTCGCGCCATTCCCGAGGACAAGCTGACCGAGAACCAAAAAAGGATGCTGGAACATCCTTCGTTCTTTCACGCCATGGGCAGCGACCGGTACGATCTCGATCACGTCGGGATCGATAGCCACAACAATTTCTACTTCCCCACGTCAGCTCTGCACGAGCCCTTCAAGAGCCTGTTCGCGGTCAAGCCAGATGTTGCCTTGAGACTGGTGCGCAATCTGGCGAACCACGCGACCAAGGGTTGGCGGCAAATCCATTCCATCAATCGAAAGAAGATGGGAACCCCGGTTCCTGTCTCTGTGACATTCTCTTGGTGCACACAGCAATTTTGGGGTGATTGGCGCGTTTATGGTTGGGGTTGGGGGCAGCTCGCGCCTAATCCTTTGGAATGTGCGTTCCTGACGTTGAATTACTGGGCCTTCAGGCAGCTCGAAGCTGGCCGATCGGCCAGCGATGTCATCAAGGATATTGTCCAAGGGAACGAATGCTACGCGGTCCTAGGCATCGCGCTAAGGCTCGCGCTGGAAAATTGGGAGACCACAGAAACAACACTCGCCATAGCGACGTGCCACCGTCTCTGGGCTCATGACATTGCCCGGTCCGTGCAGGAGCCGAACAAGGACATTGATCTGTTTGGCATGAACTTCCTGTCGCGGCTGACGGGAGAAAAAGCCGAGGCCAAGAAGTTTCTTGACGAGCGTAAGAGCCGGACACGCGAGATCAGGGGCCTTGCAATGCTCTTTGCGTTGAGCGACGACAACACCCTTAGTGAGAAGTTCAAGGAGGCGCTCGCGCGGTTCCCCGATGATTTGCCCTACGAGCTGGAAGAGCAAAAGACGAGTGGCCAATATAGTGCTCACTGGAAGGAAGAAGCCGAACGGTGGGTCGGCTTGGGTGATCGGAAGAACTACAAGCAAACGCAGTACGACGAGACTCGTGTAGCGATTGCTTATGAGCCTCCGAAACCCATGACCGACAAGGATCAGAAAAGGCTCAAAGAAAGCACGACCTCGCTCAAGGGCTTCAGCATCGTTGGCTGGGCCGTGAAATCACTCGAAGCCAACAAGATTGCCGATGGGTTGACGCTCGATCAGGCAGTCGCCCACGCAAAGAGCGTAGATACCAGGGACGCATTCGACACGTTCAATGAGAACGCGTCCGGCCCGCAGACCGTCGTGGCCAGTGTTGCCGCTTGCGTGATCCGGTTCGGCGATCCGCAAGGCGGGGATTTCAAATGGGCGTGGGATGTCATGGCGCGTGTCGAAGCCATGACGGAACGCGAAGATGTGTTCGGCGGCTCAAAGATTGCTTGGCATGCGAAGACCCGCCTTGTCATTGCCCTTCACCATGATAGGCGTTCTGCCTCACCCCGAGCCGATAGCGCGGCCCGGCTGCTTAAGCTGGCGCTTCACCCGCTCGATAATGTGTCCGAATTCGCCTTCGATGCTCTTTTCGTGGACAAGGACGAACATCTTCGCTGGGTTGCAGCCCAGCTTGCCGTAAGCCTTTGCATCGTCCATCGCGGAGAATTCACCGACGCTGGATGGGATCTTGTTCCAAGCCAAAGAGCGCGCGCTGAAAGCTTTGCTGTCGCGCTTGCGGCACTCGAAAAAAATGAAATCGGTCCCATGCCTAGGCTGCCGCCCGCCTGGGTGAAAGGCAAAGCCCGTGGCAGAAGAAGAGTGCTGGAGGATCAGTGGCAGCATCCGAATGTGTTCTTCGAAGCTCAAGCGGCGTCGAAGCTCTTCACCAAAATGCCCGTTGAGGCATGGATGGGGGCCGAAACCTACCGTCCATTGTTCGAACCGTTCCTGCATGATCTTGTGAAATGGACGACCGAAAGCATCATGCCCTCATGGCAGGCGGAGGACGACAGGCGTCGCGACAATCGACACACCGAATTGCTGGAATGGAATAGGACTTTGGCCGACCTCATGGCCCGAGCTGTCCCTTTCGTCTCTCTCGACGTCGCGCGCAACTCGTTCGTTAAGCCATTCCTTCCCGATGATGAAGATGCGCTGTCTGTGCTCGCGAATTTCGCGGACAAGGTGGTTCTTCGTCATGTTTGTGACGCAGCTACCATTCCAGCAAACACAATCCCCTTGTTGGAGGATTGTGCCTCGTGCGTCGTGGGAAATCCAACCTTCAAACCGAATGGCTGGCGAGCCGGGCAGGTCAACGGCTACGATATGCCCGAACTGATCAAGGCACTTCTTTTTGTGAACTTCACAGGGCAAGCGCCGGGGGCCGCCCGCTTTGCGAACGGAGACTGGTCGCAGATTGAAGGCGTGATGCCGATCATCGACCGGATGGTCAGGCAAATCGGTTGGTCCGCATTCGTTATGGGAAAGTTTCTCACTCTTTGCAAACGCGCGGGCCGCGCCTACCCCATCGCCAGATTTGGTCAGCAAGCGAACGCAGCGCTTTTAGCCATTGGCAATGCCGAAGAAGGTTGGACCGGCACAATGCTGCCCGCCCAACTGGCTGGTGTTGTTCAGCGGCAAGCCGACTGGAACTTCCCCCTACGGCTTGAAGACGCGCAGGAGCTTCTGAAAGTGTTGGACGCCCTGATCGACCTCGGAGATCGACGTAGCGCAGCGTTAGAGCAGACGGAGGCTTTCAGGGGAATTCAGGGACAACAAGCCACGGTGTGATGGAGGCCAACGCCTGGGCTTTTATGCCCGGTGGGGGAATGGTGCCGGCGGAGAGGGTCGAACTCCCGACCTTCGGTTTACAGAACCGCTGCACGGGTGGCGGCTGACAGCAGGGCACAGAGTCCAGGCACCGAAAACGGTACTTATTCGGTACTTGCTCTGAGCGGTGTCTTGGAGGTCGAGCCGGCCGTCGACCTAAGCGCCTGATCCGACTCGATAAAGATGGCGCGCCCGAAAGGATTCGAACCTCTGCAGATTCGTAGTCTGATTCTCGTTCGAGACCCCTCACACCCGGCGCTGATCCGAAAAACGAGTAACAAGATTGTTCAGAAAGGACTGGCTTTGCTACGGCAACGGGGCGTTACTATGGCTGGTATAGCGAGCGAATAGGCTCGTCAGGATCCTGCCCCGCCGGCTTTTGGCCACTGCGGGGCTGCGGCGGTGGGGCGCGATGGAGCCCCGCAACGACGGAGATCCTCATGACGAAGGCCAAAGCAAAGCAGCCAGCAGCGACGAGACAACCTGCCTCAAAATTCGCTGCTACCCGATCCATGAAAGCCAAACAAGTTGGCCCCAAGACAAAAAAGTCAGCAGCATCGAAAGCATTGCCGGCCGCCGAGCCATCCGCCTTGCCAGCAAAAGCATCAGGCGTTCGCGCCGATTCCAAGCAAGCTCGGGTACTCGCTCTGCTGCGATCGACAAACGGCTGCACGATCGAAGCCATTGTTAAGGCGACGGGTTGGCAGCAGCATTCGGTGCGTGGGTTCTTTGCCGGTGTCGTTCGCAAGAAACTGAAGTTCGATCTTGATTCCGAGCTCGTTGACGGGGTCCGACGCTATCGCATTACACCTAAAGCGGATGGAGTCAGCAAATCGACTAAGGTCGCCTAACCGATGGCGCCTCGAAGACAATCACGTCGCACAATCGATGCGACCTCTCTTGAGATCGAGATCGCGCGTCTGGGCGATCTTGATCTTAAGGCCCTGCGCCTTCGATGGCTGGGTGTGACGGGTCGCTCGGCGCCCGTTCACCTACCGAAACATCTACTGTTCGCAATGCTCGCGTATCGCATCCAGAGCGATGCGTTCGGCGATCTCGATGCGGAGATGGTGCAGATATTGAAGGCTGCCGTTGGATCAGGCGACGCAGCTGCGATCATCAAACTGACCGACAAGGTCGATCGGCGTAACCAGGGACTCGCGCCGGGCGCGATCCTAACTCGCGAATGGAATGGACATGACCATCGAGTGATGGTGCTCGCCGATGGCTTTGGCTTTGAGGGCAAAACTTATGACAGCCTGTCTAGGATCGCCTTTGCCATCACCGGAACCAGATGGAATGGTCCGCGGTTCTTTGGCCTGCGGGCAGCACCGCAGCCTGCGGTGCCACAATAATGACGTCGGCTGGCAAATCCGTCCGGTGTGCGATCTATACCCGCGTCTCGACCGATGCCGGCCTTGATCAGAAATTCAACTCGCTTGACGCCCAGTATGATGCATCCGAAGCCTATATCCGCAGTCAGGCGCATGCGAACTGGACGCTGATCAAGAGGCGCTATGACGATGGAGGGTTCTCGGGCGGATCAACCGACCGCCCTGCCCTTCAAAAGTTGCTCGATGATGTCAGGGCACGCAAGATCAATGTCATTGTCGTCTATAAGGTCGACCGCCTAACACGTTCGCTGGCCGACTTTGCCAAGCTGGTTGAATTGTTCGACGCTCATGGCGTGTCATTCGTCTCGGTGACCCAGCAATTCAATACGACGACATCGATGGGTCGTTTGACCCTGAATGTTCTCTTGTCCTTTGCCCAATTCGAACGCGAGGTCACAGCCGAGCGTATCCGCGACAAGATCGCCGCCTCCAAGCGCAAGGGCTTGTGGGTCGGAGGCATGGTTCCGCTCGGTTACGCGCTGAGCGACGGCAAGCTCTCCATCCACCAGGACGAAGCAAAAACCGTTCGGCTCATTTTCGAACGCTACCTTGAACTGGGCAGCGCCAATCGCCTGGTCGCTGATCTCAAGACCAGAGGACTGACCTCCAAAATTCGCAAACTCTCAAGCGGCGCCATCCGGGGCGGCGTTCCGTTCACCCAAGGCCCGCTGTTCTACATACTGCGCAACCGATTCTATATCGGCGAGGTTACATTCAAGGGCGAGGTCCTGCCCGGACCACAACCGCCTTTGCTTGAGCGATCCCTGTTCGAGGCCGTCCAAGCCAAGCTCACCGAGCAATGGTCCCATCGAACCAGGGCCAGGCAAAAATCCGAAGCGCTTCTCACGGGATTGCTGTTCGACGATGCTGGCAACCGAATGATCCCAACTCATGCAACGAAGAACCGCGTGCGCTACCGCTACTATATTTCCCAACCGCTGCAACGCGGTCATTCCGATGATCCGGTGGGGTCCATATCTCGCGCCCCCGCAGACCAGATCGAGGTGCTGGTCACCAACGCCGTACGAGACCGATTGACGGAATCTGGCAAATGGTCACAGTCGCTCTCGGAGCAAAATGCCGTTGCAGCCCATATCGCAAAAGTCGAGGTTCGTGCCAAACAATTGGCTGTTACCCTTAAGGCGACCGATCCGACGCCACATTACGATCACGAATTGGCTCAACGCGACGATGCTGGCATGGTTATCGTGATTCCATGGACCAAGCCGCCGATGCGCAAGTTCCGAGACGTGATCCGACCCGCATCCGCTTCGACCCGGCGAACACGACCGATCCGCGCTGAGCGTCGCGTAGGCCTGATCCGTGCCATTGCGCGGGGTCGGCAATGGTTGGACGAGATCACCTCCGGGCGATTGACCATCGAAGAGATTGCGGTCAGGCAAAAATGCAGCGTTCGGCAAATCAATCTGACGCTGTCGATGGCTTTCCTCGCGCCGCCATTGGTCAAGGCCGCAATCGAAGGTCGCCTGCCCCGTGGCATAGGCATCGCGCAACTACGCGATGCACCGCCCGAATGGTCGAAACAGTATGTGAAGCTTGGATTGCCCATGCTTCAGTTATGATCGTCGGAACGGCGGCTGCACCTACCAACCCCGTCACCTTTGGTGTTCGAATCGTCTCCCCAATCATCTCTATGTGGCGACGTTGCGTGGATGGGTTGGTGTCGTTTCAGATTGGCGTGTTGAAGGTGCTGTCTGCGCACCCGAACGGCCGTAGCGACCGTCGACACGATCAAACGCGACCTCGCAATGCTGTCCTCGCGTGAGTGCAGCGCTCCGCGTTGGCGGCTTGCGGCTCTCAATCCCAAAACCGACGCCTCCTCCACAGAACCGATCCTTCGTATCCCGCCAAGCTTGGTAGATCACCAAAGCGGGCCGGACCATGCAGACGTGGTTGCAATCCGACGAAGCGATCGAGGCGTCAAAAGAACAGTTCTCCTCACGCCAAAACAAATACCAATCCGTGCGCAATGACCACTCAACTGGCATCATCCCAGGGCCAGAGTCACGCGCCGGGATCTGCGCGACGCCCGGCAGCAGGCCGCTATTCTGAGCTGAATGGAACCCTGCCAGGAACGGGAATTTTTGGACCAGAGACAGGGGCCGATAAACGGACACATCCACGAACGGAGACAGCCACCCACAAAACCAGGGTCCGAAAACCCCGCCAACGGCGGGCCTTTCCTATCCGTCTCTATACAATGACAAAACAGTAGACTGGATGGTGGGCGCGACAGGGATCGAACCTGTGACCCCTTCCATGTCAAGGAAGTGCTCTCCCGCTGAGCTACGCGCCCGGTCCAAACCGGCTATCTGTTCGGGAAGCCGACCCTATATCGATTTGGCCACAGCCGCGCAAGCCGCGATGTCCAAAAGTCGCCTAGCCCCATACCGCAGCCAAGGGCCACAATAGGCCTATCGGCGGAATCTGCGGGGGCTTCAAGCATGGGAATTGTGGAATTTCTCACTCTGGCGGCATTTGCCATCGTCGCCGGGGCGTCGATCGTTTTCCAGGCCGCGGTCAATGCCGATCTGCGCGCGGCGCTCAATTCCGCCTCGTGGGCGGCCCTCATCAGCTATGTCGGCGGCGCGCTCGCGATGGCGGTGTTCGTTCTCGTCAGCGGTTCGTCGTGGCTCACCAGCGCCGATCTCGCCAAAACCTCATGGCTGTCCTGGTTTGGCGGGCTGTTCGGCGCGGTCTATGTGGTTGCGGCGATTCTGCTGCTGCCGCGGCTCGGCGCGGCCACGCTGCTCGCGCTGTTCGTCACCGGTCAGATGCTGATGTCGGTCGCGCTCGATCATTACGGCATTCTCGGCGTGCCCCAGCACAGCATCGACCTGCCGCGCCTGCTCGGCTGCGCGCTGCTCGTGCTGGGTGTGGTGCTGATCCGGGTCTAGATCTCAGGCAGCGAGCAGTTTGTTTACTTCGCTGACCAATTCACGCAGATGCACGGGCTTGGCGAGCACCTTGGCGTTCTTCGGCGCTTCCGAATCGGAATTCAGCGCCACCGCGGCAAATCCAGTGATGAACATGATCTTGATGTCAGGATCGAGCTCGGAGGCGCGACGCGCCAGCTCAATTCCGTCCATTTCCGGCATCACGATGTCGGTTAGAAGCATTTCAAAGGGTTCTTCCCGCAGCCTCTGATACGCTGAAAGCCCGTTATCGTAGGAAGACACCTGAAATCCGGCGTTCTCCAGCGCCTTCACCAGAAAGCGGCGCATGTCGTTATCGTCTTCGGCCAGGAGAATTTTATGCTGGATCGTCATGACAGGCAGGTATCCGGATTTCGGCTTCGTTGGTTCCCCATCTGACCGGCAGAGGGTAAATTTCAAGTGAAGGTGGCGCCGCTCTTGCCCCCGGGGAAGGCTTTATGGACAATTGCGGCCCAGAAGAACAAGGGTTCATCCCCGGCCGCCGTGCCGGACGATGCCAGCCCGAAGGAGCCCGATGATCGACGAGTTTGACGACGCTGTTTCCCCCCCGTTCGACATTCACGAACCGGAGACCTGGCGCGCCCCGATCATTTTCAACTCGCCCCATTCGGGCTCCGTCTACCCGGCGGACTTCCTCGCTGCGTCGCGCCTCGAGCTCGAGGCGTTGCGCCGTTCGGAGGATTCCTTCATGGACGAGATCGTCGGCCATCTCGCCGACGAGGGCTTTCCGGTGATGCGGGTGCATTTCCCGCGCTGCTATGTCGACGTCAACCGCGAGCCTTACGAACTCGATCCGCGGATGTTCGACGATCGCCTGCCGAGCTTTGCCAACACGCGCTCGATGCGGGTCGCAGGCGGCCTCGGGACCATTCCGCGCGTCGTCGGCGATGGCCAGGACATCTATAATGAGCGGCTTTCCGTCGACGAGGCGCTGTCGCGGATCGACATGCTCTACAAGCCCTATCACCGCGCGCTGCGCCGCCTTGTCACCAAGGCGCAGCAGACATTTGGCTTCGCCATCGTCGCGGACTGCCATTCGATGCCCTCGGTCGGCGCTTCGCGTGAAGACAAACGCCGCCCCGACGTTGTGCTTGGCGATCGCTACGGCACCTCCTGCGCCGGCACACTTGCGGATATCGTGGAAGAAACCTTCGCGGGCCTCGGCTACAGCGTCGGCCGCAACAAGCCCTACGCCGGCGGCTTCATCACCGAGCATTACGGCAGCCCCGCAAGCGGTATCCACGCGATCCAGATCGAACTCAACCGCGCGATCTACATGGACGAGCGACGGCGCGAGCGCGGCCCGCAATTCCGTAAAGTGGCGGCCGATTTCTCCGCCCTCGCGGAAGCATTGACGGCGCTGCGCTTCGATTCGTCGGGGCCCTTCCAGGCGGCCGCGGAATAAACACCGCCGCCTTACCTCCGTTGCCTGAGATTCTTCGGCTCCCTGCTCGCTTTGCTTCAGCGAGTCGGTGAGGCCGAGCTTGCGCGCGACTTGAGTGAGCATTTACCCACCACCCCATGGGGACCCGTTTATTCAGCCTGAAAACATGCGGGCAAGAAAAAAGGCCACCCGCGAACGAGTGGCCTAAGTCTAGGGAGGAAACGCCCAAGGAGGGCAGCGATAACGCATCGCGGTATCGCACTGCATCAATATGCATCGCGACGCAGCGGAATTCAAGTCTAAAATTGCAGTTCACCATGCTGTGAACGCATGGCTTTCTGTTACATTTTGAAATCTGTTTCCTATTACACAACGAAAATTCAAACGTTTATAAAATTAACGTTTTCAATTGTTCCAAATCACCAGACCAAAATATGAATTTATATGTCAGTTTAGCAACGGCATTTTATGTTGCAGTGCTTTAAGAGAATCTCCAGTCATTGAATGCGGCCAAAAGTAGATTTCTGTGTTTCATCCCTTCCCATTCGGCTCCGGGGCTGGACCTTTCGCGCAGGGCGTTGAATTTTCAGACAGACCAGCGCCCGCAGGCGCAATCCTCGAGAGGCGAAAGACTTTTCCGTGACGGTTATCGACTTCACCGCTTTTATCGAACGGCTGGCCTCGGCCTCCGGGGAAGCCATCATGCCGTTCTTCCGCACCTCGCTCGGCATCGACAACAAGAACACCGGGCGCGACCTCGATCCCGTTACCGAAGCCGACCGCGGCGCCGAGGCGGTGATGCGGCGGATGATCAAGGAAAACTTCCCGCAGCACGGCATCATCGGTGAGGAGTTCGGCAGCGAGCGGCCGGACGCCGAATATGTCTGGGTGCTGGACCCGATCGACGGCACCAAATCCTTCATTTCGGGCATGCCGGTGTGGGGCACGCTGATCGCGCTGATGCGCCATGGCGTGCCGGCCTACGGCATGATGCACCAGCCCTATATCGGCGAGCGGTTTTCCGGCGACAACGGCGCGGCGTTCTATCAGGGCCGTACCGGCCGGCGGAAACTCGGCACGCGGCGCTGCGCCTCGCTTGCGGACGCGACGCTGTTCACCACGAGCCCGCGCCTGATGAACGAGGCGGACCGTGCGAAATTCGCCAAGGTCGAGGAAGAAGTACGGCTGTCGCGCTATGGTGGCGATTGCTACGCCTATTGCATGCTGGCGGCCGGGCACCTCGATCTCGTGATCGAAACCGAACTCAAGCCGCATGATGTCGCGGCGCTGATTCCCATCGTCCACGGCGCGGGTGGCATCATGACCACATGGGAAGGCGGCGGCCCGGAAAGGGGCGGCCGCATCGTCGCCAGCGGCGACAAGCGCCTGCATGACACCGTGCTGAAGATGCTCACTGCATAAGCGCCAGCTTATTATTTTGACGCGTTTTCTTCACGCGAACCGGCCGCCGCCGACCGAAGCCGGCTATAGCCGGCGAAGGCCGGTTTCCATCCTCGGGTCAAGCCCGAGGACATGCTTCGCTCGAAACGCTCTACACGCGCGCCACCTTTTTCAGGTGATCCACCAGCTCCCGTGCCGCGCGCGGCAGAGCATGATGGGCACGCACCGCCACCGCGAGCCGCCGCCGTGCCCACGGATCGGTGAGCCGCACCGCCTTGATCTTCATCACGCGGGCGCAGCGCCGGGCCGCGACCTCCGGGACGATCGCAACCCCGACGCCGGCTTCAACCAGCCGCCCGATCGCGTCGAACGTCTTGATCCGCGCCCGCAGATTGAGCCGCTGCCCAAGCCGCGCGGCGTGCGCAGCCAGATGATCCTGCAGCGCCGAGCCTTCCGAGAGGCCAACAAAAGGCCGATCCGCGATCTCGGCAAAACGCAGATGCCGCCGGTGCGCGAGGTCGCTGGTGCGGGCGGCGATCAGAACCAGCGGATCGTCGCAGAACGTAAAATGATCGAGCCCCTCGCCCATCGTGCTCTCCACCGCGACGCCGATATCGCCGCTGCCTGAGGCGAGCGTCTGCACGATATCCGCGCTCTTGCGCTCCACCACCTCGATGCTGAGCGCCGGATGGCTCGCAAGAAACGGCGCCAGCAACCGTGGCAGATGCTCACTCGCCGCCGTGGTGTTCGCCAGCACCACGATGTGGCCGCTCACGCCGCCCGCGTAGGAGCCCGCTTCGCTCCGCATTTCGGCGACCTGATGCAGCACCAGCCGCGCGTGATCGAGAAGCTTCTCGCCCGCAGGCGTGAGGCTGACGCCGATCCGCTGCCGCGCGAACAGCGCAACGCCGAGTGCGCCCTCGAGCCGCTTGATGCGCGCGCTGGCGGAGGCGAGCGCAAGGCCGGTGCGCGTCGCTGCGCGGGTGATGTTGCCGGTCTCCGCCACCGCCACGAACAGATTGAGATCGACGAGATCGAACGGCCGCATCGGCCCCTCCGTTTCCTCAGCCTTCGTTAAATCCGAAGGCTTTCTCCGGAAGCTTGATCTTGTGCACGGAGGGCGGCGCGGTCAATCTGCGCACCATGATCGATGTCGCGCTCATTGTCATGCTTGCCGTGTTCGTGCTTGCCGGGTTCGTCAAGGGCGTGATCGGCATGGGCCTGCCCACCGTCGCCATTGGCCTGCTCGCAACGCGGATGGCGCCTGCGCACGCCATCGCGCTCGTGATCGGCCCCGCGATCATCACCAATCTCTGGCAGACATTCGGCGGGCCTTACTTCTTCCGCATCGTGCGGCGGATGTGGCCGCTGCTGCTCGCCTGCTGCCTCGGCGTCTGGTCGGGAATGGACTTCCTCTCCGGCCCGTATGCGCCCTACGGCACCATCCTGCTCGGCATTCTTCTCATTGTGTATGCGGTCGTCTCGCTGAGGCGGCCACAGTTTCATGTTGCGAAGGAAAAGGAAGGCTGGATCGGCGCGATCTGCGGCTATCTCTCCGGGCTGATCGCAGCCGCGACCGGCGTGCAGGTGATCCCCTCGATGCCGTTCATCCATTCGCTTGGGCTCGAGCGCGAGGAGTTCATTCAGGCGCTCGGCGTGTTCTTCACCACCTCGACCGTGGCGATGCTGTTCAATCTCGGCAATGGCGGCTTTCTCACCGCCGACATCGCGATCCCGGCGACGCTCGGCCTCGTCGCCTCGCTGATCGGCATGTATCTCGGTCAGGTGCTGCGGCTGCGGATGTCGCCCGAAACCTTCCGGCGCTGGTTTCTGTTCTCGATGATCGCGCTCGGCAGCTATCTTGCGATCGACAAGATCGCGCAGTTGCACCTGCTGTAGATGATCATTTAGAGCGTTTTAAGTTTACTCGGAATCGTCATGCGCGGGCATAGCCGTTCGAAGAACGGCGTCGCTTCCGCTCGCCTATGACCCGCGCATCCATCTACAAAAAAAGAATCTCTTCAAGAAGATGGATTGCCGGGGCAAGCCCGGCAATGACAGATCCCGCTTCCATTAAGAATGAAACGCCCTAGAACAACGGCGTGCCGGGCACGAACGCGTCGAAGGCGGCCCAGAACTGCGCCCGGTAACGGTCCTGCTCCTGCAGGATCTCGTGGCGCGCGCCAGCGATAACCAGGTGCGAGCCCGCGCGCAGGTGGTAGGCAAACTCCTCGATCGCGGGCGTCGAGACCACGCGGTCATGGCCCGCCGCAAGTAACAACACAGGCTGGCGGATGCGCGAAGGATAACTCGCCGCGCGAAAACTCAGGATGGTGCGGAATGCGGCGTCGGTCCACGCAATGGTCGGCGAGGCGATGCCGAGCGTCGGCTCTTCTTCCAGGATCGCGGCATTGCGCGCATAGCGCACCGGATCGCTGGTCAGCGGATTGTCCGCGAACGGTGCGCTGCCGACCAGCCGGTCATTGCCGCCGGGCACATAACTGCCGCCCATACCGACGAACCGCAGGGTGCGGATCAGCGTGCGCACCGGCCACGAGGTGGTGCGTCCCGGCAGGTCGATCATCGGCGCGGTCATGACGATGCGGTCGAACCAGCGCGCGCCGCCATGCAGCACCCGCAGCAGCACCGCACCGCCCATCGAATGGGCGAGCGCGAAGTAAGGCGGCGGGCAATCCGGCAGCATCACCTGCTGGACGAAGGTCGCGACGTCGGCCTCGTAATCCTTGAAGCTGCGGACATAACCCTTGCGGTAATCGCCAAGCTGCCGCCCGGAATGCCCCTGCCCGCGCCAGTCGGCCATCGCAACTGCAAAGCCGCGCGAACGCAGTTCATGTACCGTCTCGAAATATTTCTCGATGCACTCGCCGCGCCCGGCAAAGATGCAGACCGTGCCCTTGCGGCCCGCGGGCGGCGCCCAGCGCGCAAAGCGCAGCTCCACCCCATCGCGGGCCTTGATGGTGCCGGAGACGACATCTTCGGGCACGGGATTGGCGGGGATCGAAACCAGCGTCATGCGTCAGAATCTAACCAAAACATCGATGAACTTCTCTCGCCGGGACAAAGCCCGGCCATGACGAAAATACGCTGGCCGATCACCCCTTGAAGCCCGAAAGCACCCACCCATATCAGTTTCGTACCGGCCTCTCTAGGCGGTACGCAGAACGAAAACCCGGCCAGTCCGGCGGGTTGTCTGCTCTTTGGCAAAAGAGCCGCGCGTTGTGCCTGTGAGACGAATGCCCCGGCCGACAGCCGAATCCGCCTCACGTCATACGCGCCGGTCGCTCAATGGAGGACTTAACATGCGCAGCTTTGATCTCACCCCGTTCTATCGTTCCACCGTCGGTTTCGACCGGCTGTTCTCGCTGCTCGATCAGGCGTCGGGTGATGGCTCGAACGGCTATCCGCCCTACAACATCGAACGTACCGGCGAGAACGATTTCCGAATCTCGGTCGCCGTATCCGGCTTCTCCCCGAATGACATCTCGATCGTCGCGAAGGAAAACACGCTGACGATCAAGGGCGAGAAGGTCGCGAACGAGAACAGCCAGGCTGAAGTGCTCTATCGGGGCATTGCCTCGCGGGCCTTCGAGCGCACCTTCCAGCTTGCCGACTTCGTGCAAGTGAAGAATGCCTCGCTCGAGAACGGCCTCCTGCACGTCGATCTCGTCCGCGAGATTCCGGAAGCCGCCAAGCCGCGGCAGATTCCGATCTCGACCGGCAGCGCCACGGCAAAAACCGTCGAGACCGACGGCAAACAGGCTGCCTGATCGCGACGCGATAAACGTTTCTCCCTAGGCTGTACGAGACTTGGCCCCGGCATCTGCCGGGGCTTTTTCATGTGTCGAGGATCGCGACGTCGAACGCCTTGATGCGATCCGGATCGGCGATGGCGTGAATGCCCGTGATCCGGTCGCCTTCGATGCGAAGCTCCAGCACGATACGAAGCCGCCCGCCGAACACCACCGCGACCGCCATCGCACCGTCGACCACCGCAGGCTGCGCCGCCTGCGCGCGGCCCTTGAAGGTGTTGGCCACCGCCTCGGCGCCGCGCAACTCCGCCGGGCCGCCCATTTTCACCGCCGTGGCATCCGCTCTGAACACGACCTCCGGATCGAGCACGGTAAGCAGTGCCTCGAAATCACCAAGCTTGGAGGCCGCCAGAAACGCATCGACCACCTCGCGCTGGCGGCTCAGGTCGGCGACGGGCATCTCAGTTTCGGACTTTGCCGATGCACCCTGCACGCGGCGGCGGGCACGGCTCGCCAGTTGTCGTGCGGCGGCAGGCTCGCGACCGACAATCGGCGCGATCTCCTCGAACGGCACCGCGAACATATCGTGCAACACGAAGGCGAGCCGCTCGGCAGGCGAGAGCGTATCGAGAACGATCAGAAGCGCGGCGCCAACGGAATCGGCAATCTCCTCTTCGCCGTTTTCGTTATCGGCTGCGGGTTCGGGCGTCAGCGGGCTCAGTTGCTCCTCGCGGCGCGACTTGCGGGCGCGCAGCATGTCGAGACAGATCCGCGCCACCACGGTTGTCAGCCAGCCGCCGAGATTCTTGATGTCCTCGCTGTCGGTGCGGCCAAGCCGCAGCCACGCCTCCTGCACCGCATCCTCCGCCTCGCTGCGCGAGCCGAGCATCCGGTAGGCGACGGCACGCAGATGCACACGGTTCGCCTCGAACCTCTCCGCCAGAAAATTATTTTCGCTCATCGGTCACATCTCCGCAGCTTGCTCCGTCACCCCTCTGACGAACCGATCCGGCCGGATGTGACAGCCGGCGGAACCGGAAGGTCGACAAACTCCAAGACGGATTCAAGACGGAGATTTCCCATGCAACCACGTATGACCAATCCCGCCATGGTCGCGCCCGATGCGATGAAGGCGATGGGCGCGTTTCATGAGGCCGCGAAGAAAGGCAACATCCCCGAGGGGTTCCTCGAATTGATGTGCCTGCGCGCGAGCCAGATCAACGGCTGCAGCGTCTGCATCGACGGTCACTGGCGGCTCGCCAAGAAGGCGGGCGAAACCGATGACCGGTTGTTCGCGGTCGCGGCCTGGCGCGATACACCCTACTTCGAGCCGGCCGAGCGTGCAGCACTTGCGATGACGGAAGCGCTGACGCGCATCAGCGACAGGGCCGATCCGGTTCCCGATGAAATCTGGGACGAATTGATCCGCCACTATAACGAGACCGATATCGCCTCCGTCGTGCTGACGATCGCGGCCATCAACGTGTGGAATCGGCTCAACATCGCGACCAAGCAGCAGGCCGGCTTCTGGCGGCCCTGAGACAACACTCCATGAGGCAGAAAGGCGGCCGTCGTCTGGCCGCCTTTTCCTCATCCTGTCTCAATCCATCGGCTGCACCGGCGGCATCGGCCCGGTCGGCTTCAACTCGACGCTCGCCGTATCTGCTTCCGACTTCGCCTCAACTTTAGCAGGCTTCGTCACCGGAGGAGGTTGGCTTGCCGCCGGCGGCTGCGCGAGACGGGCGGAACGCTCCGCATTCTCCTTGTTCTCGGGTGCCTTATTCTGAGCCTTCATCTGTGCGGCAGCAGGATTGGGCGCGGCAGGCTTGGCGATACGCTTTGGCGGCGCACTGCGATGTGACTGCGGCAGCGGCGCATGATCCGCCGTCCGCGGCGCAGGCGCCGTCCGGTAAGGCGCATCGCGCGGGTTGCGGGCGAAGGCGGCGGGCGGCGCGCCGCGCGGCCCGTAGACGCGATCGAGTTCTTCGCTCAGCCGTGAATCCATCCGCATCGCCGGAATGAAACGCACCGCCTCGCCGGTGCGCGCATCGACGATCAGCCGGCCGTCCTCACCGTTCTCGTCGAGCACCGCCACGGTGTAGACCGAGCCGCGCCGGAACACCGGGCCGAGCGGCGAAAACCCCTGCTCGCGCAGCAGCGACGGAATTTCCTCGGGCGCGAGAAAAGCCTCCTCATCCTCCGGCAGCGCCTCGTCCGGCACCGCCGCATAAGGTCCGCGCCCGTCGTCATCGCTGCGGAGCACGTCGGCGATACGAATAATTTCGAACACACGCAGGGAAAACCCATTGGAAGCAGAGGCGGCCGGCAGCCGGATCACCTGAGCCACCGCCGGTGAAGCGGCGGAAAGCCCCGCCGCCACCATCGTTCCCGCGCAAACTGAAGCGAGTAACCTCATTGTTCGTCGTCCCTCCCCGCTGTTCGCAGTGTGAGCGTCGAAGCCTGCCCTCTCATCTTGCCGGGGAATTCGGCGAGGCTTGGGCCGGAACGAGGTTCTTTACGGCCAAAGCCCGGGCCTCTCCGCCCGCCAAATGAGGCGATACATTGCGCGGTTGATGCTTGTGCCGGGGACTCCGATACCGCTTGTGTGATAGAAAAAAGTTTGGCAATGTCTGAGTAGGGCAGTAGTACTGTCCTATATTTGCCGGGGTTCCGGACGGAGGCTGCGGACAGGGGCACGACACCATTCCGCCGTCCTTCCATGGAAGACCGCTCGTTCTCGCCCCGACTGGCGCCGACGAGCCTGCATTTATCGAAAGTGAGCTCGTCTGCTGGCGGGCGGTTTCCCGGCCGAAGCCGGGCTTACCGCAACCGCTGTGGGTGCGGCTGGACGCAACAAGACCATCGGGTTCGAGGCATAAACAGATGACCCAATTCGTACGATACACAGGCGGTGCCCAAGCACCGGAGATGGTTCAGGTTGGTGGTGGCCAGCCTGAACGAGCACAACACAGGGCCAGCCCCCACGCCCCCGAGCACACTCTCGAACATACTTGGCGCCCGCCTGCTGAAGGTCTTTACGACCTCTCCTTGGAAAAGGATTCCTGCGGCGTCGGCTTCATTGCCAACATCAAGGGACACAAGTCCCACCAGATCGTCTCAGACGCGATCAGCATCCTTTGCAATCTTGAACACCGTGGCGCCGTTGGCGCCGATCCCCGCGCCGGAGATGGCGCCGGCATCCTCGTTCAGATTCCCCACGACTTCTTCGTCCGCAAAACCCGCGAACTCGGCTTCGAACTGCCGCAGCCCGGCGACTACGCCGTCGGCGCGCTGTTCATGCCGCGCGACAAGGCCTGGCGGACCGTCATCCAGAGCATCATCGCCGACCAGATCGCCGCCGAGGGCATGACGCTCATCGGCTGGCGCGTTGTGCCGACCGACAACTCCTCCCTCGGCGAGACGGTGAAGCCGACCGAACCGGCACATATGCAGATCTTCATCGGCCGCGGCAGCGTCACCGGCACCGAAGAGGAATTCGAGCGCAAGCTCTACATCCTGCGCAAGTCGATCTCGAACGCGGTCTATGAGCGGCGCGAGCGCGGCCTTGCCGGCTATTACCCGGTGTCGATCTCGACCCGCACCGTCGTCTACAAGGGCATGTTCCTCGCCGACCAGCTCGGCAAGTATTATCCTGACCTGCACGAGCCGGATTTTGCCAGCGCGCTGGCGCTGGTGCACCAGCGCTTCTCCACCAACACCTTCCCGACCTGGTCGCTCGCGCATCCCTACCGGATGATCGCGCACAACGGCGAGATCAACACGCTGCGCGGCAACGTCAACTGGATGGCCGCGCGTCAGGCGTCGGTGAAGTCCGACCTGTTCGGCAAGGACATCAGCCGGCTGTGGCCGATCTCCTATGAGGGCCAGTCCGACACTGCCTGCTTCGACAACGCGCTCGAATTCCTAGTGCGCGGCGGCTACTCGCTCGCCCACGCCATGATGATGCTGGTGCCCGAAGCCTGGGCCGGCAATCCGTTGATGGATGAAGAACGCCGCGCCTTCTACGAATATCATGCGGCGCTGATGGAGCCGTGGGACGGCCCGGCTGCGCTCGCCTTCACCGACGGCCGCCAGATCGGCGCGACGCTCGACCGCAACGGCCTGCGGCCCGCACGTTATCTCGTCACCAAGGACGACCGTATCCTGATGGCGTCCGAGATGGGTGTGCTGCCGATCCCGGAAGATCAGATCGTCACCAAGTGGCGGCTGCAGCCCGGCAAGATGCTGCTGGTCGATCTCGAACAGGGCCGCCTCATTCCGGACGACGAGATCAAGGCACAACTCGCCGCCAAGAATCCCTATCGCCAATGGCTCGACCATAGCCAGATCGTGCTTGAGGACTTGCAGCCGTTGGCCGAAAGCGTGACGCGGCCGAACCTGCCGCTGCTCGATCGCCAGCAGGCGTTCGGCTACACGCAGGAAGACCTCGCCGTTCTGATGTCGCCGATGGCGGCGATGGGCGAGGAAGCGATCGGCTCGATGGGCACCGACACGCCGCTGTCGGCGCTCTCCGACAAGCCGAAGCCGCTGTTCACCTACTTCAAGCAGAACTTCGCGCAGGTGACGAACCCGCCGATTGATCCGATCCGCGAGGAAGCGGTGATGAGCCTCGTCTCCATCATCGGCCCGCGCCCGAACCTGTTCGATCTCGAAGGCCTGTCGAAGAACAAGCGCCTCGAAGTGCGCCAGCCGATCCTGACCGACGCCGATCTCGAAAAGATCTGCACGATCTCGGAGATCGCGGACTCGCAGTTCAAGTCGCGCATCCTCGACACCACCTTCCACGCAGGCCTCGGCGCGGCGGGCATGGAACAGGTGCTCGATGAACTCTGTGCACGCGCGGAAGCCGCCGTGCGCGAGGGCCACAACATCATCATCCTGTCCGACCGCATGACAGGCAGCGATCGCATACCGATCCCCTCGCTGCTTGCCTGCGCCGCCGTGCATCATCATTTGATCCGCGTCGGGCTTCGCACCTCGGTCGGCCTCGTCGTCCAATCCGGCGAGCCGCGCGAAGTGCATCACTTCGCCTGCCTCGCGGGTTACGGCGCAGAAGCGATCAACCCCTATCTCGCCTTCGAGAGCATCATCGCAATGAAGGACCAGTTGCCGGGTTCGCCCGACAGCAAGGAAGCGGTGAAGCGCTACATCAAGGCGATCGGCAAGGGCCTGCTCAAGGTCATGTCGAAGATGGGCATCTCGACCTATCAGTCCTATTGCGGCGCGCAGATTTTCGACGCCATCGGGCTGAAGAGCGATTTCATCGCGAAGTACTTCACCGGCACGCATACCCGCGTCGAAGGCGTCGGCCTTGCCGAGATCGCCGAGGAAGCGGTGCGCCGTCATGTCATGGCGTTCGGCGATGCGCAGATCTACAAGAGCGCGCTCGACTTCGGCGGCGAATACGCGCTGCGCACCCGCGGCGAGGATCACGCATGGACCGCGGATTCGGTCGCAGCCCTGCAGCACGCCGTGCGCGGCAACTCGCAGGATCGCTACCGCGCCTTCGCCAAGCAGATCAACGAACAGGCCGAGCGTCTCCTCACGCTGCGCGGCCTGTTCCGCATCAAGTCGGCCGAGGATGACAGCCGCAAGAAGGTGCCGCTCGAGGAAGTCGAACCGGCCAAGGAGATCGTCAAGCGCTTCGCCACCGGCGCGATGTCCTACGGCTCGATCTCGCGCGAGGCGCACACCACGCTCGCGATCGCGATGAACCGGATCGGCGGCAAGTCGAACACCGGCGAAGGCGGCGAGGAATCCGACCGCTTCAAGCCAATGCCGAATGGCGACTCGATGCGCTCGGCGATCAAGCAGGTCGCCTCCGGCCGCTTCGGCGTGACGACGGAATACCTCGTCAACTCCGACATGATGCAGATCAAGATGGCGCAGGGCGCAAAGCCCGGCGAAGGCGGTCAGCTCCCCGGCCACAAGGTCAACGAGACCATCGCCAAGGTGCGCCACTCGACGCCGGGCGTCGGCCTGATCTCGCCGCCGCCGCATCACGACATCTATTCGATCGAGGATCTGGCACAGCTCATCTACGATCTGAAGAACGTCAATCCCGACGGTCAGGTCTCGGTGAAGCTCGTCTCCGAGATCGGCGTCGGTACGGTTGCGGCGGGCGTCGCCAAGGCGCGTGCGGACCATGTGACGATCTCAGGCTTCGAGGGCGGCACCGGCGCTTCGCCGCTGACCTCGATCAAGCACGCGGGCTCACCGTGGGAAGTCGGCATCGCCGAAACGCACCAGACGCTGGTGCGCGAACGGCTGCGCTCACGTATCAGCGTGCAGGTCGATGGCGGCTTCCGCACCGGACGCGACGTCGTGATCGGCGCGCTGCTCGGCGCCGACGAGATGGGCTTCGCCACCGCGCCGCTGATCGCGGCCGGCTGCATCATGATGCGCAAGTGTCATCTCAACACCTGCCCGGTCGGGGTGGCGACACAGGACCCGGTGCTGCGCAAGCGCTTCACCGGCCAGCCCGAGCACGTCATCAACTTCTTCTTCTTCGTCGCCGAAGAAGTGCGCGAGATCATGGCCTCGCTCGGCTACCGCACCTTCAACGAGATGATCGGCCAGAGCCAGATGCTCGACCAGACACGCCTCGTCGCGCACTGGAAGGCGAACGGCCTCGACTTCTCCAAGCTGTTCTACAAGCAGAAGGAAGCGCCGGGCCAAGTGATCTATCACAACGAGCCGCAGCACCATCACCTCGAGAAGGTGCTGGACCGCAAGCTCATCAAGGAAGCGCAGGCGGCGCTCGACCGCGGCGCGCCGGTAAAGATCGCAACCGAGATCGGCAACACCGACCGCAGCGCGGGCGCGATGCTCGCGGGCGAAGTCGCGCGGCGTTACGGCCATGCCGGCCTGCCGCACGACACGATCCATGTCAGCCTCAAGGGCACCGCCGGTCAGGCGTTCGGCGCCTGGCTTTGCCACGGCATCACCTTCGATCTCGAAGGCGAAGGCAACGACTATGTGGGCAAGGGCCTCTCGGGCGGCCGCCTGATCGTGCGCCCGCCGCGTCAGTCCGCGATCGTGCCGGAAGAGTCGATCATCGTCGGCAACACGGTGCTGTACGGCGCGATCGAGGGTGAAGCCTATCTCCGCGGCGTCGCGGGCGAGCGCTTCGCCGTGCGCAACTCCGGCGCCGTTGCGGTGGTGGAAGGCGTCGGCGATCACGGCTGCGAATACATGACCGGCGGCATCGTCGTCGTGCTCGGCCAGACCGGGCGCAACTTCGCGGCTGGCATGTCGGGCGGCATCGCCTATGTCCTCGATGAGGACAACAGCTTCGCCAAGCGCTGCAACATGGCGATGGTCGAACTCCAGCCGGTGCTTGCCGAGGAAGCGATCGCCGAGAGCGCCTATCACATGCACGACGATCTCGAAGCGCACGGCCGCGTCGACGTGTTCGAGGACCTCCTCGCCGACGACATCAAGCGGCTGCGGGTCTTGATCGCGCGGCATGCGAAGTATGCGGGCTCGAAACGCGCCGCCGACATTCTCGCGAACTGGAAGGCTTATCTGCCGAAGTTCCGCAAGGTGATGCCGGTCGAGTATCGCCGCGCGCTCAGCGAGATCAAGGCGAAGAAAGACACCGAGCCGGCGGTTGCGATCGGCGCCTAGCATTGCATGCGTCGTTCCGGACGGGCCGCGCAGCGGACCCGATCCGGAATTCAGCCGATACAGGATCGAGATTCCGGGTCTGCGCCGCTGGCGCATCCCGGAATGACCGAATGAGACAACGGGGCATTTGGAAAGCCATGGGAAAGATCACCGGATTTCTTGAGTTCGAACGGCACGACCGCGGCTACAAGCCGGTTGCCGAGCGCATCACCAATTACGACGAGTTCGTCATTCCGCTGTCGGAGAAGGAGCTGCGCGATCAGGCCGCGCGCTGCATGAATTGCGGCGTGCCCTATTGCCACGGCACCGGCTCGGTCGCGCCCGGCACGCCGGGCTGCCCGGTCAACAACCAGATCCCGGACTGGAACGACCTCGTCTACAAGGGCAACTGGGAAGAGGCCTCGCGCAACCTGCACTCGACCAACAACTTCCCTGATTTCACCGGCCGCATCTGCCCCGCGCCGTGCGAGGCATCCTGCACGCTGAACATCATCGAGAGCCCGGTCACCATCAAGAGCATCGAGCATGCGATCGTCGAGCGCGCGTGGGAGAGCGGCTGGCTCGCGCCGGAAATCGCCACGGAGAAAACCGGCCGCAAGGTCGCCGTGGTCGGCTCCGGCCCCGCGGGTTTGGCCTGCGCGCAACAACTCGCGCGCGTCGGCCACGAGGTGCATGTGTTCGAGAAGCACGCCAAGGCGGGCGGGCTTCTGCGCTATGGGATTCCCGACTTCAAGCTGGAGAAGCGCGTCATCGACCGCCGCCTCGAACAGCTCGAGGCCGAAGGTGTCGTGTTCCACTGCAACACGCCGGTGGGCGGCTCGTCGCCCGACGCGGTCGACCCGAGCGATCTCATCAAGGCCTATGACGCCGTGGCGCTGACCGGCGGTGCGGAAGCGCCGCGCGATCTGCCGGTGCCTGGCCGCGAACTCGACGGCATTCACTATGCGATGGATTTCCTGCCGCAGCAGAACCGCCGCGTGGGTCAGGAGCCGCTTGATGGTGCGCGCGACATCCTTGCCACCGGCAAGCATGTCATCGTGATTGGCGGCGGCGACACCGGCTCGGACTGCATCGGCACTTCGGTGCGGCAGGGTGCTGCGTCGGTGACGCAGCTCGAGATCATGCCGGAGCCGCCCGCGCATGAGAACAAGGCGCTGACCTGGCCCTTCTGGCCGCTGAAGCTGCGCATCTCGTCGAGCCAGGCGGAAGGTGCGACGCGCGACTACGCGGTGATGACGCAAAAATTCTCCGGCGAAAACGGCAAGGTGGCGAAGCTGCACGGCGTGCACGTCGATGCCAAATTCCAGCCGGTGCCCGGCACCGAGTTCGAGTTGCCCGCAGATCTCGTGTTGCTCGCGATGGGCTTTGTGCATCCGCTGCACGAGGGGCTTTTGAAGTCGCTCGGCGTCGATCTCGATCCGCGCGGCAATGTCCGCGCCGCCACCAGCGACTACAAGACGTCGGTCGCGAAGGTATTCTCCGCGGGCGACATGCGGCGCGGCCAGTCGCTCGTCGTCTGGGCGATCCGCGAAGGCCGCCAGTGCGCCGCCGCGATCGACGAATTCCTCACCGGTGCGACCACCCTGCCGCGGTGAGCGAACTCGCTTGAAACAGCCTTCTTGCTTACCTCTCCCCGTCGGGGAGAGGTCGCGAGCCATTAGCGCGTTTACGCGCGCACTATGGCGAGCGGGTGAGGGGGCTCCTGTCATCTCTTGAGCACCGTACGCCCTCACCCGGAGGCGTTCGCTACGCTCCGCCTCCGACCTCTCCCCACGGGAGAGGTGAAGAGAGAAGCAATCAAGTTTGCGCATGACGCAAAAAGCCCCGCCGTCCTGCCGACGGCGGGGCTTTTCTTTGGCTTTCATCAATCGCGCATCACTCGATGATGCGGATCACGCGACGGGTGCGCGGGTCGACGATGACGCGCTGATCGTTCACCACCGCATAGCGATAGGTCTTGTAGCGCGGCACCTCGTGCAGCACGACCGTATCGGGCAGCGGCTCGCCGACCGCGATGCGCTCCTCGACCACGACCGAGGGCACATGCTCGTTTCGAACCGCGCCGATCACCGCATCCGGGATCGCGACTGCGGTGCCGACTGCGGCACCCACCGTGCCGCCGACCGCCGCACCGACCGGACCCAATACCTGGCCGCCCGCTTCCGCACCATCGCGGGCGCTGTCGCGAACCACGTTCTGTGCCGAGGCCATCGCAGGCGTCAGCACCAGGGCCGCAACCACAACAGCATGAGCCATTTTCGTCATGACAGTCTCCTTGTCTTCGTGTTCTTTCCAATGCGGCCCGACAACGGCAAGGGAGAGCGCACGTTCCGGTGCATCGCGCCTTACGCATGCGGCGACAATGTGAAGATCAGGACGCAACCAAGGCGTGACGGAAACGAGATTCCGCAGCAAGCGGTGCGCTCGCGCGGTGCATGCAAGTTCCGTCAGCGAGGCGATATTTTTATCCGCCCGCAAAACGCAGACGGCACGACTGCTCAGCGGAAGAGGAAGAAGAAGCCGGAGCTTGCAGACGACGGCGCGATCGGGGCACGTGGGCGCTGCGGTTGCGGGCGGTTCGAATCGAACGGCCCACCGGTCGCCGTGGCCTGCGGCGCGCGCTTCTTCGGCTTCGGCGCAGTCGGCTTGTCGCTGCCGAGGTCGGCAAGGTTGCCGCCGGGCGGTGTTGGCGGCGCTTCGAGCATACCAATCTCGCGGCGCGGCCAACTGAAGTCATCCGCACGGCCAGCAGGCGGGCTCAGCGCCTCGCCCTTCACCAGCGTACGTGCGGCCAGCGCATCGACTGCGGCCGGACGCGAACCAGCGCCGCCGAGCAATTCGTCAGAATTCACCGAGGACGCAACGAGCGGCACCACCGGCCCCACCAGCGGACGTGGACCGACCGTGCCGGGCTTCACCGATACGCTGTTGTCAGGTGCTTCGTCCGGCAGTGCGAGAGGTGCGGAGCGCGAGGCGAGCACGCGGCGAATCTCACGCTCGGTGTAGTGCGCGAGCTTGCGCGCGCCGGCTTTCGTAAAGAATACGCCATCATAGGAACGCAGCCGGCGAATCTGACCCTCGAAATCCGGACCCTGCTGGATGTAGCGCCCGGCATCGTCGACGAAGCCATCCCAGACATCGACATAGGTGACGCCCGCCTTGCCCGCAGCATCACGATAAAGCGAATCCAGGAACAGCATGTCGGAGGTCGATTTCGTGCCGCGCACGGCCGGCAGACCGACCCACAGCACCGGCACGCCCTTCGCCTTCAGGATGCCGATCAGCTCCGCGATCTTGCGGTTGTAGAGTTCGACCCAGCGCGGATCGCGAAAATTGGCGATGCCGTTCGCGGCCGGTGCGGTGCGCTCGGCCGGCGCGGCATCTTCCTCGTCTTCGGACGCGGCAGGCTCCGGCGCGGCTTCGGCGGCCTTCTCGTCGGCAGGCGCCTCGGCATTCTTCGCGTCCGCCTCCTTGGCGTCCGGTTTGCCTTTAGCGCCCTTCTTGGTCTTCTTGTCCTTGTCCTGCTTCTCGACCTTCTCGTGGATCGGCACGCGGTCGTGCAGGCCGAGCATCACCACGATCACGTCCGGCTGTTCGGTCGCGAGAATGTCTTTCGCGGCAGCGGCCCAGTCCGAGGGCTCGCCCTTCGGCTGATAGCGGATCAGGCCGGAGACGGTTTTCGCCTTGCGGACGATGCCGATTTCCGGCGTCTCGGACAGCGCATCCTCGAGGCCGTAAGCGAGCCAGTCGCCCATCGCGTCGCCGATAACGAGGACATTGTGGTCGGCTGCGACCTCACGCTTTTCCGGCGCGGGCGGGCGGGAGTAATCAACACGCGGCTGCGCGGGTTGCTGCGGCGGCGCGCGCTCGCCGAAAAAACCATCACGGAAGGACGGGAAGAATCCGCCGCCTCCGCCGCCACCCTGCGGCACGCCGCGCGGCGGCACCGGGCGGCGCTGGCCGAAGCCGAAATCGAACAGTTGCGCGGAAGCCGGCGCGGCCATGCCGAACGCCAGCGCGCCCGCCACCGCGAACGCCGCGAGCAGCGCGCCTTCACGCCGGATTTTCTGCCACCATCGCCGCATCAGGTCTTCAACCGGTTCCGATCGGGAGACCCTTATACAAGCTCAATACGGCCCGAAAAGGGGCGGCGGCAGTCATTCCCGCGAAAGCGGGAATTGAGCTCTGTCGGGAAGCCCGGGCCCCCGCATGCGCGGGGACGACATCGGGGAGTTACGCCTCAGCGCGACCGTAGGCGATCGAGCGCCGCGGAGGAGGCAAAGCCGTCCGCCGGAGTGCCGACCGAGGCCTGGAACGAGCGCAGCGCCTGACGTGTCTCACTGCCCAGCCGGCCATCGGCCTCGCCCTGATAGAAGCCACGGCGTGCGAGCAACTGCTGCAGTTCGAGCCGCTCGGTGCGGGTCAGCACCCGCTCGGAACGCGGCCAAGCCTGCACGAACGGCCCGCCGCCACGCAGCCGGTCGGCAAAATGGCCGATGGCGAGCGCGTAGGATTCCGCCGGGTTGTAGCGCAGGATGGCGCGGAAGTTCTGCAGCATCAGGAAGCCCGGCCCGTCCGCACCGGCAGGCATCAGCAGGAAGGCATGATCGCCCGGACGCGGAAATGCCTGACCGTTCGCACGGCTGACGCCAAGCCGCGCCCATTGCGCCAGCGTCATCGCCTTCGAGCGATCGGCCAGCAGATAATCGAAGCCGCGCGGCACGCTGACCTCGTAGCCCCAGCCCTGCCCGGCCTGCCAGCCATCGGTCTTGAGCTTGTTCGCCGTCGAGGCGATCAGATCGGGCACACTGCCCACCGCATCGCGCCGCCCATCGCCGTCGAAATCGACCGCGAAGCGCTTGTAGACCGTCGGCATGAATTGCGTCGGCCCGAACGCACCGGCCCATGAGCCGACCATTTCGTCCGGCGTGAGATCGCCGCGATTCAAGATTTCTACCGCCGCAAGAAACTCGCCGCGGAAATATTTCTGGCGGCGGCCGATGCAGGCGAGCGTCGCGGTCGAATTCAGCACGCTGCGGTCGCCGCCCCGCGTCGAGTAGTTCGACTCGATGCCCCAGATGGATGCGATGATGTAGCGGTCGACGCCATAAGCGCGCTCCACCGCATCGAACTGCGGCTTGTATTTGGCGAGAACCTCGCGGCCCTTGGCAAGGCGCGTGTCGTTCACCAGCACATCGAGATAATCCCACACCGACTTGGTGAATTCGGGCTGCGAATCCATGAAGTCCATAATCTTGAGATCAGGCTCGAGATTCGCGGTGAGGCGGTCGAAATTCGCGCGGCTGACACCGCGGCGCGCGGCTTCCGGCGCCATTGATGCGACACACGACCTGAAATTCGCGGCCGAACGGCGGATAGCATCGGCCGTCATCTCCGGCGAACCGGAGGCGCCGTCTTCCCCGCTCCATTCCTTGGTCGAGGCGCGGGCGCGGCGCACCGGTGCGGGCTGCTGTGGCAGCGCGCCGGTGAGTTCCGTGCGCGGCGACAATGCCTGTTCGGTGACGCAAGCCGGCAGCGGCAGCACCAGCGCTCCCAACGCAACCGCAAACCCCGCCTTCTTTACGCAGACCCACGCCATACCAATCCCTTCCGTCCCGCGGCTATCAGGCCCGGATACGGTTTCGACTCCCTTAACATAGGGCGGTTTTCCCATGGACGAGGCGCCGTCCGCGACAATCGCGACGCAATCACGCGTGCGGATTTTGCCACCGCGCGGGCACCGCCGCCCATTTGCTGCCTTTGTTGTCGGGTGCAAACAGGATAGTGAAATTGGCGGACTCCTCCGCCCCGGTGCGCGCGTCGCGTGCCGGCCGCCCTACGCCTCGCCCTCCGGGAGCTTGTCCTCCAGGACAAGTCCTTGCCCTCCAAGACCTCGCCATCCAAGACCTCGCCATCCAAGAGAAGCCGCCTCATGAAAATCCGCAAAGCCGTATTTCCCGTCGCCGGCCTCGGCACCCGTTTCCTTCCCGCCACCAAGGCGATGCCGAAGGAGATGCTGACCGTGGTGGACCGCCCGCTGATTCAGCATGTGGTGGACGAAGCGCTGGAGGCCGGCATCGAGCACCTCGTGTTCGTCACCGGGCGCAACAAGGGCGTGATCGAGGATCACTTCGACCGCCCCTACGAGCTCGAGGACACGCTGAAGGAGCGCAACAAGCTCAAGGAAATGGACATCCTCGAGCGCGACCAGCCGGAAGCCGGCGCGACCTCGTTCACGCGCCAGCAGGCGCCGCTCGGCCTCGGCCATGCGGTGTGGTGCGCGCGCGACATCATCGGCAACGAGCCGTTCGCCGTGCTGCTGCCCGACGTGCTGGTGAAGCACAAGCCGAGCGGCCTGAAGCAGATGATCGATGCGGCCGCCGCCGCGGGCGCCTCCAGCGCCAACATCATCGCGGTGGAAGAAGTGCCGATGGAGCACGTCCACATGTACGGCGTCGTCGGCGTCGGCCCGTCGAAGGGCGACCTGTTCGAACTGAACGGCATGGTCGAGAAGCCGAAGAAGGAAGTCGCGCCCTCGAACCTCTCGATCACCGGGCGCTACATCCTGCAGCCGGAGATCTTCAATATCCTCGAGACGCAGGAGCGCGGCGCGGGCGGCGAAATCCAGCTTACCGACGCGATGCTCGCGCTTGCGGGAAAGCAGCCGTTCTACGGATTCAAGTTCAAGGGCAAGAGCTACGACTGCGGATCGAAGTCAGGATTTTTGGCCGCCAACATCGCCTACGCCATGGACCGCGAAGACCTGCGCGGCGATTTGCTCAGCGAGATGAAGAAGTATGTGTGAGGACTAACCGCCGCTTTCCTCTTCGATGTCCGGAGCAAACATATCCGGATTCATGAGAAGCACTCCGTCTGCTCCCAGATCATACAAAATGAAAAGACCAGCTCGAGCGAATATCTTCCAAATACGAACACTCGCTCTATTGAAAATAATTTCGAAATAGCGCGCACGCCTAATATAAAACTCGCATTCTCTCGGATCTAAATTACCTGGCCAATTGCCTTCGCGAAAAAACCTATGAATAAAAAAATCTCTCTTCGACTTGAGCCAGCCGAGATAATTTAAGTCGTCCTGCAAAATTGGATGCTTGGAAAGAATTTTGATTAAGTTTCCAAGCGTTGACTCAAGTAACTTGGAGTGCTTTTCAAGCATTTCCTCCCACTTTTCGGCATCTTCTTTCAAAACGGACGTTACTTTAATGCGATCGCATGTAGCCATCGCTCCAATTATCGCGTCTTCCATTTTGTTTAAAATAACAAATGCCGAGCCCATCTGAGAACAGAACGCTACACGGGCCAAATCAGCTTCTTTTTGCGCCAAAACAAAGCTCTTAAAGTCCGGCCTCTTTGTATTTTTTGCAAACAATTTCCCCTCGCACAAAGCAGCAAGCTTGACAAAATTTGCATCAATGTTGGACGCTGAACACATTGCATTCATAACTTTTCGAGGAACTGAGTATGGCACGAGCTGAGGCAAGTGGTATTCGTTTAAACAACCAAGATGCCGCGATCGCGAAAGGAATGATTGCGAGAGGTGACCGCCAGCACGACATTGCAGCTTGGTTCGGCGTAAATGGAGGGCGAATAGGAGAAATTTCGAGCGGCGCTAAATTTTCGCATGTATCTGCTGCATCGGAGGACCAGCTTCCTCCGCCCGGCCCCTATCTTTCCGGTCGATCAGCACATAAGGCGGTCGCAGCACTCGAACAAGCTAAAGCAGCTTTAGAAGACGCATTGGCAAATATTGAGGAAGGTCTTTCAAGCGCCCATGAATACGATCAAGAATAATCTTGATCTCTTTCCAGTTGTTTTCTGCAGGGTGGGACCCACATCAATCTTGGAAAGCCGACTTTCTCTTTCTCCCAAACAAGCCAAGCATATCCAGTAGCGGTAGATGCCTTTTTATCTAACCGTCCACGAACCATGGGGACTCGCTCAACATACTGTGCGAATTTCGTGGGCGGTATATTTTCAAAAAGGGATCGGTAGCGACCTGAACTTTCGATAAATACGGTTCGTACAAGAACCGCTACTCCTAGACGAGCCACCATCAAGGAGCGTTGAACAAACTCTTCCGCCAAGCGAAAAGGAGGGTTAGTTATTACCCAATCTACCGCATTGGCTTCGTAAGGAACGTCTAAGTAATCACGCACAGCACCATATCCGTATGCATATGCGTCGGAAGCCCTCACTTCCCCGAAATACTCCTTCAAAACTTTAGCCATATGGCCAGCACCGCAAGCTGGCTCTAACGCGCTCATTTTTGAAAATGGCCCGCAGTCATTTATGACATGCTCCATAAACCCGCGCGTTGCCCATGGCGGCGTCGGAAAATCGTCTGGACTATCAGCTGCTTCCGCGCGCTGCGCCATTACGGCATGTGATCGATTTTGCATTTCGCCATTCCCACGAATCGTTCTGAGTTTGTTCTTATCATGGTTAACAGATAGTAAACTCTTTCGATTGATTTTCATGTCAAATAGGTTTTTGTTCCTATTTCTTCGTTCTTGTGGAGCCGTAATAGCGCGGTGTGAAGCGCGGCGCCCACGCGGCTCATGACACACACGGCCACCCGGGCGGCTGAGATTGACCCGCCCGCTCCCGCTACAGGGAGCTGCCGCTTGCGGCATGGACGAAGCGGATAAACGCCGCGCAAGAATCACACGCTATCAACGTCGTCCGCGAATGCGGGGACCCGGACTTCACAAGCTGGATTCCCGCTTTCGCGGAATGACGCGAGAAACGGGGCGACGGGAAAGCACGAATGACGCGGACACGTAATTAGCGCACCCTACTTCACCCCCGCGACGATCGCGCGCGCCAGTGCACGGCCGACGCAGTCGTAAGCCTCGCCGGACATATGCAGCCCGTCGAGCGAGGTGAGGCTCATGATCGACACGCCCGATTGCACAGCCTTGTGCAGCATGTCGAAACGCGGCAGGTAGGCGACCTGATGCTCGCGCACCACGGTCGCGATCGCGCCCTGCATCTTGGCGTATTGCGTACCAAGAATCACCGGCGTGTATTGCTGGTCCATCAGGATCACGTCGATGCCCTGCGCGCGGAGAAGCGCGATGCCCGATGCGATCTTCTGCATCAGGCTTGCCGCCTCCTCGCCCCAGGTGAAATCGTTGCCGCCGATCTGCCAGATCACGAGGTCGGGGTGATGGGCGAACACGTCGCGATCGAAGCGCGCGATGTTGCCGGGAATGGTGTCGCCGTTGCGCCCGGCATTGAAGATCTCGACCTGCAGCGACGGCACGAGCCGCACAAGCTCGCGCCGCATCACGCCTGGATAGGTGTCTTCCTCGCGCGTCATCCACAATCCCACCGTGGACGATGAGCCGATCGCGACCACCCGCAACGGCGCGCCGTTTTTGAGAATGCCCGCGGTGCGCGGCAACGCCGCGCCAAGCGACAGCCCTTCGTTGGCGGCGAGGCATTGTTCGGCAGGCGAGGGTTCGGGCACGCGGCCCATGGCGGGCGCGCACAGGAGGATCACGCTGCAAAGGCACGCGAGAAGCGAGCGGAAAGGAACCATCATCAGCCGCAGCCTAGAGCGTTATCGCTCCCGATGGAAACCAATCATCGCGCGGCGTTGTTACGCGGCGATCACGCGGCCCTGACGATCATGTCGGGATCGACCCCGACGCAGCGATTGCGGCCCTGCTCTTTCGCCTGATAGAGCGCCTTGTCCGCGGCCTCGATCAGGTTCCGTGACGAGCCGGCCATGTCGGGCACGACGCAGGCGACGCCGATTGAAACGGTGGTGGCCCATTTCTCCGTCGACAGCCGCTCGACGCGGGTGCGGATCTCCTCGGCGATCCGCATGGCATCGTCGAGTTCAGTGTCGGGCAGCAGCAGCGCGAACTCCTCGCCGCCATAGCGCGCCGCGCAGTCCGCCGGGCGGCGCGAGGATTGCGCAATGCTCTTGGCGATCCTCACCAGCACCTGATCGCCCTCCTGATGGCCGAACAGGTCGTTGAACGTCTTGAAGTGATCGGCATCGATCATCAGGAGCGAGAGCGGCAGCTTCTGCCAGCCGCGGCGCCATTCGTCGAGCATGCGCTCGTCGAACCGGCGGCGGTTGTCGATGCCGGTCAGCGCATCGGTCGTCGCCAGTTGGGCAAGGCGCTGCTCGGCGTCGGCGCGCCGCGCCATCTCGCGGGCGAGCAGGAACGCAGCCCCGATCACGAACGCCGACAGCATCAGCATCAGCCCGCCGATGATGAACACCTGTCGCCACCACGGGCCGTAGATGCTCTCGAGCGATTTGCCGACCACCACGACCAATGCGCGATCGCTGTTCTGCCAGACATACAGCCGCTCGATATTGTCGAGCGTGCTTCGCAGCGTGGCCGAGCCACTCCTGGTCGCGAGGATCTGGCGGACGCCCGCAGAGTTGCTGAGGTCCTTGCCGATGGTGTCGGAATTGGACGGCTGGCGCATCATCACCCGGCCATCGTTGCGGAAGACCGTGGCGGTGTCGCCTTCACCGAACTTCAGGTGACTGAACAGGTCGCGGAAGTAACTGTATCGTATCGAGCCAACGACCACGCCGAGAAAGCGGCCATCATGGCCGGTGATGCGGCGGCTCAGCACCAGCGCCGGCGCGCCTGTGCCGACCTCGGGATCGCTGACATAAAGCCCGGCATCGGACGAGGCGCGATGAATCTTGAAGAACTCCTTGTCGGCACAACTCTCCTGCGCCGGATGCAAGGTGCTGGAATCGAGTTTAAGCTTGCCGGTCTCATCGAAAATCCGGATGCGTCCGTAATGCTGCGCGGTCGCGGCATGATCGAACAGGATGAGATGAAGGATCGGCAGGCTGATGCGCTCGGTGTCGAGCGTCAGCATGTTGTTGACGGCGTTGCGCAGCGACAGATCGTAAACCTCGATGCTGCGGACGATATCGGAATCGATGGTGGCCGCGAGGTTCGCGGAAGCGCTGCGGGCCAGCTCACCGGCGGCGCGGCGCGTTTCCAGCAGCACGCTGCCGCAGATCAGGAGAAACGCGCTGGTCGTAAGCGCACACAGGACGACGAGAGCCCGGGGCGTAAAACACCACCGTTTGAAGCTCACCCAGCCCGTCACGATCCCCGCCTTTCTCGCGCGTAAGAGGTTGGTCGTACGCGCAGAACCCTTGCCAGACCCTTACGGCAACAGCTTGCCGCCTGCGATGGAGTTAACACCACCTTTTTTCAGCGACGCCCGACGCCACGCAAACTGGTACGATCTCACCGCTGAACCCGAACACCGAGCATGACGACCGTCGCCGCCGTGTTCACGCCGCCGCTGCCGCTCTCCAGCCAGTCATGGCGGAGGCTGCCCTTGATCGCGAAGGTGCGGCTCAGCTTGTAGGTCAGCGTGCCCTCGGCAAAGTAGCGCTTGTCCTGGCCCGCGGTTTGATAGTCGGAAGTGCCGTAACCGAACCTCGCGGTGCCGATCAGCCAGCGGCGGAAGGCGTGATCGACCTGGGCGGTATAGTCGCGCGACAGCGAACCGGAGACACCCGGCAGCGTCGTCTCGTTGATTGAGGACACCGCATCGAGCCGCACCGTGGTGAGGCCGGTCGCGCGCCATATCAGCGAGGCGCTGGTGAGCAGCCCGTCCATGCGCTTGAGGCGCGGGTCCTGATAATCGCGCCAACCATAACCCGCCGCGATCTCGCCGGTGAGCAGGCGCGAGAATTCGAAGCTGGTACCGCCCTTGAGATAGCCACCGGTGGAATCGCGCTCATAGTCGTAGCGGTCAAGCCGGGTGTCGTGCACGCGCTTGTCGGCCACGACTTCGACGAACGGCTTCACGCCCGGCGTCAGATCGTAACTCGCGCGCGCCTGCACGCCATACTGATTGAAGTTGCGGTCGTCATTGCTCCACGACGTGCCGTCGATGAGCTTGGAATTCTGATAGACGGTGCGGTCGATGTTGCCGTTGACCTGCAATTGCAGGCGATTGAAATCCTGCTCAAATCCTGCCGTGCCGCCGTAAGTGGCGTAGATGGGATATTTCGACAGGCCATACTGGATAATATTATCGCGCGCTCCCGGATTGTCGGTCCCGAGACGAAGCCGCACCGCGGAGACGACGCGGGTGTCGCGCGTCACATCGAGACGGCCGCTGAGCCTGCCGTTGAAAGCGGGGCGATCGATATCGACCGGCACCGACGAGGCGCCCGAGGTGGTCGGGAAATCCGTGCCATAGCCCGTGAATGAACCGCGCAGATCGAGATCCACTGCATGGCGCGACCACAGCGAGGTCGCCTGCAATTCCGGCGCGATACGATAGAACGCCGAGCCGCGCGGCTCCGACAAGCGGCTGGGGTTGCTGTCATAGCCGCCCCAGACTTCAACAGCGCTCTTGACCAGAAAGCTGCCGGCGCGATTGCCGACCTGCCCGAACGGATCGTCGTCGATCTTGAGGCGGCGGCGCGGCGGTGCGCCCTCGGCGGTGCCGGCGAAGGATGGCGACACCGGCGCGGTGACGCGCGGTGCCTGCAACGGCGGATTCGGTGTCGGGTGCGGCGTCCCCGGATAGGGCTTTGCCACCTTCCGCTTCCGATTGAGCGAATCGTAGCCACTGCCGGCCGCACCTGATGCTGGGGGAATGCCGTAGGTGGGCCGCATGTCGTCCTGACTACCGACCGAGCGAAGCGGCGAATCCTCACGCGGCGCGAACCCGCCGACCGACGGTGTGAACATCGACGAGGTGAGCGCCTGCGCGAAACAGGGGACAGGCAAAGTGGAGGCGCCTAGCACGGCGCAAAGCCGCGCCACGCGCCAGCCCGGCGCGGTGCGGCCTTGCGAGCCTCTCGCCCTCTGCCCCAAGGGCATCCTCAAACCTTCCCGGCAAAAGCCGAAAACACACGAAATTGCAAGGACTTGCAGCCAAACGACACCGCGCCCGCAAACCGGACGCCGTTAACAGAGTTAAAACAACTATGGTTAATGAGGCGTTGAAGACGGCCTGTTCCGGATCGCCCGATGTCATTGAGCGTGCTAAAGAAAAGAAGCGGCAACGGGCCGCCTCTTTCGGACATCGTGCATGGCTTCCCCTATCTCGCAGACGGCCCCGGATCACGCCGCGCCTCTTTCTCCCGCCGTCGATTCCGCGCTGCGCACACTCGCCTCGGAGGCCGATGGCGTCGCAGCGCTCGCGACCGCGCTGCGCACCACGCTGCGGCCCGCCTTCGACGACGCGATTGCGCTGATCCAGAACGCCAAGGGCCGCGTGATCGTCACCGGCCTCGGCAAGTCCGGTCATATCGGCCGCAAGATCGCCGCGACCTTCGCCTCCACCGGCACGCCCTCCTTCTTCGTCCACGCCGCCGAGGCAAGCCATGGCGATCTCGGCATGATCACCGCCGATGACGTCATCATGGCGCTGTCGTGGTCCGGCGAAACGGCGGAGCTGCGCAACCTCATCACCTATTCGCGGCGCTTCCGCATCCAACTGATCGCGCTCACGTCCGATCCGGCTTCGACGCTCGGCAAGGCCGCCGACGTGGTGCTGGCGCTGCCGAAAGCGCCCGAGGCCTGTCCGAACAATCTCGCGCCGACGACGTCGTCGCTGATGCAGCTCGCGCTCGGCGATGCGATCGCGATTGCGCTTCTCGAGGGTCGCGGCTTCACCGCGATCGATTTCAGCGTGCTGCATCCTTCCGGCAAGTTGGGCGCGATGCTCAAATTCGTGCGCGACCTGATGCACGAGAGCGCGTCCATTCCAGTGAAGCCGCTCGGCACGCCGATGTCGGATGCGCTGGTGGAGATGACCTCGAAGGGCTTCGGCTGCGTTGCCATTATCGACGGCCGCGGCGAGATCGCCGGCATCGTCACCGACGGCGACCTGCGCCGTCACATGCGCCCGGACCTGATGACGGCGCGCGTCGATGATGTGATGACCCGAAATCCGAAGACCATCAGCCCCGATCTGCTCGCAAGCGAAGCGCTGGAAATCCTCAACAGCTCGAAGATCACGGCCTTGATCGTGACGCGCGGCAAGACGCCGGTCGGCATCGTGCACCTGCACGACATTTTGCGCGCGGGCGTGGCGTAACAATCGCCTTTATCAAGTCGCCGGATCGATCAACGCAAGGCCGCTGGCCGGATCATGCCGCTTGCACAGATGCGCGGGCGACTCGGTGACGATCACTTCAAGCGTCGGCCGCACGTTCGCTTTCTTGAGATGGCCTGCAATGGCGCTGCCGGTGCGCGTGCCCAGCACGACATGGGCATGGATCGCGGGCTTGCCGTCCGGCCCGATGGCGATGTCCCCGATCAGTGAGGCGACCTCGACCTGATCCTCGACCGGGATCGGAAGATAACGCTTGGTCTCCCAATCGAAATAGGCGAGCTCGGCGCTGCGCAACGCACCGATCGCCGTGAGGCTCGCAGCGGAAAGCCCGACCTCGCGCGCGAATTGTTCGAGACACGACATCGCCTCGTCGCCCGCCGCCATCACGACGGCATAGGTCCGCTGCCCGTCCGATTCATAAATCAATTTGCTTTTCATGATGCTCACCAATTGTCGTGAGCTTAACGGCAGCAGCGCGCCCGTGTTCCCCGATGCGCGGCGCAATGCCGTAAGACCATGAAATGCCTTACGCGGGGCCGACGCGCAGCCGCGCCCCATCGGCCTCCACGATCCGTACCTTGGTGCCGGCCGCAAGCGGCGGACCCTCGACGCGCCATGTTGTGTCGCCAAGCCGGATGCTGCCGACGCCATCGACGATCGCGCTTTCAAGCGTGACGACCTGACCGACGAGGCCCTTGGTGCGGCGGTTGAGGAAATTATTGTCGACCGCCTCGCGCCGCGCGAAATGCCGCCACAGCGGCACCATCGCGATCGAAATCAGCGCGAACGCCACGACCTGCATTTGCCACGAGGCGACGAACAGAAACGACAGCAGGCCGACGATCAGCGCGGCCAAGCCCAGCCACAGCATGAACACGCCCGGTGCCAGCGCCTCGATCCCCATCAGGAGAACGCCGAGGATGAGCCAGTTCCAGCTTCCGAGCTTGATCGCAAGATCAATCATGATCGCCTCTCAAAGCGTTTTCAGCGAAGTGGAAACCGGTTCGCGTAAAGAAAACGCGTCAAAATAAATCGAGAGTCTTTTATCGTTTCCGTGAAACGGTGAAAGACTCTAGTCGAACGGCTTGCGCGGCGGCGTGCCGGTATCAGGCACGCTCGATGTGCGTCGCGCCGCCGAAGATGTGGCCCCCTCGCCGAACGCCGCCTTGGCGATCTCGCCGATGCCCGCGAGCGATGACAGGAGGCTCGTCGCCTCCATCGGCAGCATAATGACCTTCTGGTTCGACGATTCGGCGAACTGGCCGAACGCCTTGATGTATTTGTCGGCGATAAAATAGTTCAGCGACGCGACGTCGCCCGCAGCGATCGCTTCACTCACCATCTGCGTCGCCTTGGCTTCGGCTTCCGCCGCACGCTCGCGCGCCTCGGCGTCGCGGAATGCAGCCTCGCGGCGGCCTTCCGCCTGCAGGATCTGCGCCTGCTTGGCTCCCTCCGCGCGCAGGATTTCCGACTGGCGCTGGCCCTCGGCCTGCAGAATCTCGGCGCGCTTGACGCGCTCGGCCTTCATCTGCCGGCCCATCGCCTCGACCAGATCGTGCGGCGGCACGATGTCCTTGATCTCGATGCGGTTGACCTTGACGCCCCACGGCGACACCGCGGCATCGACGACCCGCAGCAGGCGTTCGTTGATCTCGTCGCGATGCGACAGCACCTGGTCGAGATCCATCGCACCCATCACCGAGCGGATGTTGGTCATGGTCAGCGTGATGATGGCGTGGTTGAGGTTCGCCACCTCGTAGCTTGCCTTCGCCGCGTCGAACACCTGGAAGAAGGTCACGCCGTCGACCGTGACGGTCGCGTTGTCCTTGGTGATGACTTCCTGCTGCGGAATGTCGATCACCTGCTCCATCATGTTCACCTTGCGGCCGATCCGGTCGAAATAGGGAACGATGATGTTGAGGCCGGGCTCCAGCGTCCGGGTGTATTTACCGAACCGCTCCACGGTCCAGTCGAACCCCTGGCCCACGGTCTTCACGCCGGCAAACAGCGTGATCACGACGAGAAGCAATAATGCGATAGCGAAAATATCGAACCCGGACATCATCCCTCCGAAGTCAAACATGACCTACCCTTGAGACGCGAGATATGGGCGAACACCGCTCTATGTCGCACCGAGCCTAGCATATTGTCGTTGCGGCAGGGTGTCCGGTTCGGCGCGCCTTGAAAGAATAGAGGTAAATTAAATCCAGCCCTGCAGCTCGCGCAGCACGAGCTGCCGGATCACGTCCATGCCCCCTTCGCTGTCGTTCAGGCAGGGAATAAAGGAAAACTGCTCGCCGCCGGCGTGGCGGAAAATCTCCGCGTTCTCCTGCGCGATTTCCTCCAGCGTCTCGAGGCAATCGGCCGAGAAGCCGGGCGTCAACACCGCGATCCGCTTGACGCCCTCACCCGCGAGCCGCTTCATCGTCTCGTCGGTATAGGGCTGCAGCCATGGATCGTAGCCGAAGCGCGACTGGAAGGTGAGGATCAATTCCTTGTCGGACAGCTTGAGGCGCTCGCGCAACGCCTCAACCGTCGCCACGCACTGCGCCTGATACGGATCGCCCTTGTCGACATATTTCTGCGGCATGCCGTGAAACGAGGCGACGATCACCTCCGGCTTGAACGGCAGCGTCGCCAACTGCGCTTCGACCGAGGCCGCCAGCGCCTCGATATAGGTCGGCTCGACATGATAAGGCGGCGTGAAGCGCAGCGTCGGCTGGGCGCGCAAGGCAAGCATCACCTCGGCCGCCTTGTCGAACACCGTCGCCGTGGTCGCGGCGGAATATTGCGGATAGAGCGGCACCACCAGAATGCGGTCGCAGCCTTTGGCCATCAGCGCATCGAAGCCGGACTGCATCGACGGATTGCCGTAACGCATCGCCCAGTCGACCACGACGTTATTGTCCGCAAGCGCTGCGGCCAACTTGTCGGACTGGCCGCGGGTGATGGTCTTGAGCGGCGATTCGTTGCGCTCGTTGTTCCAGATCTTCAGATAGTCTTTCGCCTTCTTGCCGGGCCGCACGCGCAGGATGATGCCGTTGAGGACGAGCTTCCACACAAGGCCCTGATCCTCGATCACGCGCGGATCGGAGAGAAACTCCCGCAGATAGACCCGCAGGCCCTGCGCGTCGGCGGTGTCCGGCGTGCCGAGATTGACGAGCAGTACACCGACGCGGCCGGCGGCGGCTTGAGGCAAGACAGGTTCGGAGTTCGACATCAAAACGGTTTCCGGGGCGACGTCCATCAAAAGCACGTCACGCGCTCGGCGGCAACATAGCCGAGCAGAAGGCCGAGGCCGAACAGCATCACGAGCGCGGCAGCGCCGAACTCGATGCCGCGCAAGGCCACCGCTCCACCGCTCTCCGAGGCGGAGACGAGACGACCCGCAACGCCCTTGGCCGACACCACGAGCGTCGCGATCGTCGCCACCGTGATCGCGGTGCCGAGCCCCATCAACAGCGTCGCGACGACCCCAGCCCAGAACAGGCCCTGCGCCAGCGCGAACACCATAACGAGGATCGCGCCCGAACACGGCCGGATGCCGACGGTCAGCACCGCACTGATGCCACGCGCCCAGCCGCCCGGCCCCGCAAGCGCAGCCGGGTCCGGCCCATGCGAGCAGCCGCAATGCTCGTCATGCACATGATGCACATGCGCAGGAGCAGCCGCGGGGGTTTGAGCATGCATATGGCCGTGATCGTGATCATGGCCGCAGCAGCCGTCATGCTCATGATGATGAGCATGACCATGCCCGCCCTCATCATGGGCATGATGGTGATGCGTGGCCGGTGCACCGCCTTCCGCAAACGCCGGCGCCAACACCGGTGCGGGGCGAACCCAGTCCCGCAGCGCGCGCAGGAAACCGCCGCCCTTGCTCCAGGCGAGCCGCGCGCCGAACGCCGCGATCAGCCCATAGCTCGCGACCTCGACAATGCGCTCGGTTCGGCACATCTGGCCCGCGGTGACGTTGAGGATCACCGCGCCAATGCCGACGATCGCGATCGCCACCAGCGCCTGCATCAGCGCCGAAGCAAACGACAGCGCGATCCCGCGCCGCGCGGTCTCTTCATTCGCGACGAGATAGGAGGAGATCACCGCTTTGCCGTGGCCGGGCCCTGCTGCATGGAAGATGCCATAGGCGAAGGAGAGCGCGAGCAGCGTCCACACCGCCGAGCCGTCGGTCTTGGCCGCGCGGATCGCGGACGACATCTGGCGATAGAATTCCGACTGCTTGGCGAGCAGCCAGCCGATGACGCCGCCGACCTGCGAATCCGGCACCGCACCCTTCGGCGCGCCGAACGGATTTTGTGCCAAGGCCGGATCGATCATCGCGACGGCCAGCGCGGCGACTGCCACCACCGCGACACCAGAGACAACGAAGCGCGCGGTCCGCGTCCGCATCATGGGCATTCCACCGTCACCTTGTTGGCGAACATCGCGCCGTAATTGGCGTTCTCACCGGACATGAAATCCGCCTCGCTCAGTTTCTGCTGCGGGGCGGAGCTATCGGTGGGGCGGACCAGGCCCATCTTGCAATTCGCCGGCGCGCCGACGAGTTCGACCGGGTGATCCTTCACCATCTGGAAGTCGATGAAGTAGCTTGGGTCGAACACTTCCAGCGCCAGCTTCGTCACCTTGAATGGCGTGCGGAACGGCAGCGTGAAATGCAGCGTCAGGTTGCCGTCTTTATAATCGAGATAGTAATCGATCGGCTCGTTGAACTTCTGCTTCTTCTGGCGGCCGACATCGCCCTCCTTGGCGAAGGTGAAGTAGGCATATTCCTTCAGCGACTCGATGTTGGTCTGCGCTAAGGCCGACAATTCCTCGCGGGTGTAGACGCCCTTGGTCTGCTGCGGCAGGCCCTGCACCGCATAGGCCGCGAACATCTCGTCGAACGTCCAGGCATGGCGCACGCCGGTGACGGTGCCATCCGGCGCGAACACGAGCTTGCTCGCCGCCGTGATCCAGACATGCGGATGCGCGTGTGCGGCACCCGTCATGATGGCGAACGCAACAAGGGCACACAGACCGCCGAGAGCACGGCGCACGCGTGAAGCACTCATCATGCGAGTTCTTTCTCCAAGCACCATGTGCTCCCTCTTCCCGGGCTGGAGTGAGGACCACTCAATCTGTCGAGAGGCATGTAACCCCCTCACCCGGCGCTACGCGCCGACCTCTCCCCGATGGGGAGAGGTGAAAAGGCAGCGCCTGATGCTCGGTTCACTGTCATTCAGGGATAACCGCTAAGCCGCCTCGGACTCGTCCAGCAGCCCGCGCCCGCGCAGCAGCGCGTCGGGCTCGGGCTTGCGGCCGCGGAAGGCGATGTAGGCTTCCTCCGGATCGCGCGAACCGCCGGACGAATAGATGTCGTCATGCAGCCGCTTGGCGACCTTCGGATCGAAGATGTCGCCCGCTTCCTCGAATGCGCCGAACGCATCGGCGTCCATCACCTCCGACCACATGTAGCTGTAATAGCCCGCCGCATAATGATCGCCGGAGAAGATGTGCCCGAACTGCTGCGGGCGGTGACGCATCGCGATTTCCGCGGGCATGCCGATCTTCTCCAACTCGCGCTTCTCGAACGCATGAACGTCGGTGATCGACGCGGCCTTCTGGGTATGGAATTCGAGATCGAGCAGCGCGGAGGAGACGAACTCCACCGTGGCAAAACCCTGATTGAACTTGCGCGCGGCAAGGAAGCGCTTGAGCAAATCCTCCGGCAGCGGCTCGTTGGTCTGATAGTGGCGGGCGAAGGTCTGCAGCACTTCAGGCCGTTCCTGCCAGTGTTCGTAAAGCTGCGAGGGCAGCTCGACGAAATCGGTGAACACGCTGGTGCCGGACAGCGACGGATAGGTCACGTTCGAGAGCATGCCGTGCAGCGCGTGGCCGAATTCGTGGAACAGCGTGCGCGCATCGTCGGGCGACAGCAGGCAGGGCTGGTCCTCCGCGCCGCGCGAGAAGTTCATGATGTTGAGGATCACCGGATAAATCTCGCCGTCGAGCCGCTCCTGGTCGCGCAGCGAGGTCATCCACGCGCCCGAGCGCTTCGAGGGCCGGGCGAAGTAGTCGCCGTAGAACAGCGCCTTGTGGCGGCCCTGCGCATCCTTCACCTCCCAGACGCGGACGTCCGGGTGCCACACCGGGATATCCTTGCGCTCGTTGAAGGTGAGGCCGAACAGCCGACGGGCGACATCGAAAGCGGCGTCGATCATGTTGTCGAGCGCGAGATAGGGCTTGATCGCCGCGTCGTCGAAATTGGCGCGGCGCTGGCGCAGCTTCTCGGCGTAGTACCGCCAGTCCCAGGCAGCGAGCCTGAAGTTGCCGCCTTCCTCCGTGATCAGCCCCTGCAGGGCATCGCGGTCGGCCATCGCGCGGGCGCGGGCCGGCTTCCACACCCGCTCCAGCAGGTCGCGGACGTTTTGCGGCGTCTTCGCCATCGAATCCGCGAGGCTGTAGGCGGCAAAGCTGTCGTAGCCGAGAAGCTTCGCCGCTTCCTCGCGCAGCTTGAGGATGTCGCCGATGGTGGCGTTGTTGTCATGGCCGTTGCCGTTGTCGCCGCGCGCGGTGAAGGCCTTGTAGACCTTCTCGCGCAGGTCGCGCCGGGTCGACGACTGCAGGAACGGCTCGACCGAGGAGCGCGACAGCGTCACCACCGCCTTGCCCGCCAGGCCCCGCTCCGCCGCGGCCGCCTTCGCCGCCGCGACGAAGCTGTCGGACAGACCGTCGCGGTCGTTCTCGCCAAGCTCCAGCACCCAGTCCTGCTCGTCGCCAAGCAGGTTGTGGCTAAAGCTGGTGGCGAGATGCGCGAGCCGCTCGTTGATCTCGGCCATCCGCGCCTTGGCGGCCGTGTCGAGGCCGGCACCGGCACGGTGGAAGCGAATCCAGGTCCGCTCCAGCAGCCGGCTCTGTTCGCCGGTCAGCTTCAATGCTGCGGCGTTCTCGCGCAGGCGGGTGAGCCGCGCGTAGATCTCGGCGTCCATCGAAATCCGATTCCAGTGCCGCGCCTGCAGAAGCGCGACCTCGCTCTCGATCTCCAGCAGCTCGGGCGAGGAATGCGCCCCGACGAGGTCATAGAAGACGGCGGAGACGCGGGTGAGCAGCCGCCCGGCCCGCTCCAGCGCCGCGACCGTGTTCTCGAAGGTCGGCTCCACCTTGTTGGCCTTGATCGCGGCAATCTCCGCGTCATGGGCGGCGAACGCCTCGGCAAAGGCCGGCAGGAAGTGCTCCGGGCGGATGCGCGCGAACGGCGGCGTCTCGAACGGGGTCTTCCAGGCCTCCAGCAGCGGGTTGCCGGAATCATGCGGGAAGGAGGCGGCGGAGACGGTCTGTTCGGTCGTCGAATCGGTCATTGAAGCGGTCCTGGGAGCCTTGTTTTCAGCGATTTCTGCAGAACCATATAGCACTGCTGCGGTCTTTTTTAGGCTTGAAGCGCTTGATCGCGACGTCAATTTCGCAGACATTGCGGCCGCAAACAGGAAGAGAGCTCCATGAGCGACGAAAAGACCGCAACCGCCACCCGGACCATCGCCTGGCCGAGCGTCATCACCGTGATGAGCGCCGCGATCCTGATCGGCGCCGAGGTGTTCGGCGCGGCCTTCGCCGGTGGCTGGGCGCTCGCGATCCTGTTCGGGCTGAACGAGATCGGCGCGCACATCCTTCAGGTCATCCTGTTCTGCATCGGCGTCGCCGTCATGGTCGGCTTCATCCGCGGCGCCCGCCGCGTCGAGCCGTTCACGCGCAACGGCTGAGCGAAACGCCGCCGCGAACTGCGGCGACAATGTGCATTTCGTTAAGCACTTTTAACATCCATTCATCTTCGCGAGCGTGTCTGCGGCTTCGCTGCAACAACATCTCAACGATGATGAGGAAATCTATCGTGAGGTTGAAAAAGACCTTGCACCCCAGAGTCAAACCTCATATTTCAGCGCTTGCCCAATTTCGCACGTGCCTGTGGTCGTGTGTCAGTCGGTGGGTATCCGGACAAGAGGCCGGACAGCCGCCAAGGGGATGAAGAGCCGAGGGCTACTCACGGGACATCGGTCCCACCGGGTGGCCAGCACCTCTCTCAAGAGGTGCCGTTGAAGGGGCTTCTCTCCTTGCAACCGTGACTGACAGCCGGAGGCGAACCGGCGCACCCCGCTCTCAACGGGGGACGCGACTTAAAGCAACGACGGAACGGGCTTTTTTGGTCTCTGTCGGCTCTCCACCAGCCGGCGCGAATACCGAAGAGGCTTGTCCTTCATTGCCAGGTGTGCGGGCGGGAGCTCTCCCAACCAATCCACGGCAGCACATCCGGTTCTCGAAAACCGGCCATGGTCGCGTCTCCATCGTGCGACATGGCAGGCTTTCCTGGCTCGGAGATCATTTCGTTGAGCGGCTCGTCGCAGGGCCGTTGGGAGAGTGCGATGACCGATCGTATCCAGGAATTTCTGCGCGACCGCCGCAGCAAGGGCCTCGACACCGAGCCGTGCCTCGTCGTCGACCTCGATGTCGTGCGCGACAACTACCAGACCTTCGCGAAGGCTCTGCCCGACAGCCGCGTGTTCTACGCGGTGAAGGCAAACCCGGCGCCGGAAGTGCTGACGCTGCTCGCCTCGCTCGGCTCGTGCTTCGACACCGCGACCGTGCCCGAGATCGAGATGGCGCTGGCCGCCGGCGCGACCCCCGATCGCATCTCCTTCGGCAACACCATCAAGAAGGAGCGCGACGTCGCGCGCGCCTACGCGCTCGGCATTCGCCTGTTCGCGGTCGACTGCACCGCCGAGGTCGAGAAGATCGCCCGCGCCGCCCCCGGCGCGAAGGTGTTCTGCCGCATCCTCTACGACTGCGCCGGCGCCGAGTGGCCGCTGTCGCGCAAGTTCGGCTGCGACCCGGAAATGGCGGTCGACGTGCTCGACCTCGCCAAGCGTCTTGGCCTCGAGCCGGTCGGCATCTCGTTCCATGTCGGCTCGCAGCAGCGCAAGGTGAAGGCGTGGGACCGAGCGCTTGCGATGGCCTCGCAGGTCTTCCGTGACTGCGCCGAGCGCGGGATCAACCTCACCATGGTCAACATGGGCGGCGGCTTCCCGACCAAGTACCTGAAGGACGTTCCGCCGGTCGTGCAGTACGGCCGGTCGATCTTCCGTGCGCTGCGCAAGCACTTCGGCAACCAGATCCCGGAAACGATCATCGAGCCGGGCCGCGGCATGGTCGGCAACGCAGGTGTGATCGAGGCGGAAGTCGTTCTGATCTCGAAGAAGAGCGACGACGACGAGAACCGCTGGGTCTATCTCGACATCGGCAAGTTCGGCGGCCTCGCCGAGACGATGGGCGAATCGATCCGCTACCAGATCCGCACCCGGCATGACGGCGCGGAGATGGCGCCTTGCGTGCTCGCCGGTCCGACCTGCGATTCGGCCGACGTGCTCTACGAGAAGGCGCCGTATCCGCTGCCGGTGACGCTCGAGATCGGCGACAAGGTGCTGATCGAGGGCACCGGCGCCTATACGTCGACCTACTCGTCGGTGGCGTTCAACGGCATTCCGCCGCTGAGGACGTACCACATCTGATGTGATGGAGACTCCCTCACCCGTTTACGGGGGAGGGTTGGGGAGGGGCAGCAAAGATCCCCCTCCCGGCGCTTCGCGCCGACCTCCCCCGCAAGCGGGAGAGGTTCAAGGGAAGCACTTCTCTCGACAAGAAAATCGGACGCCGGTGCGCCGGCGTCCCTCCGCATCATCGCCAAGATCGATACCGCTCCGCGGCTTTGCCGTCCGGAGCGAGGACTGACGCGCCATGAAAGCTGTTTGGAAAACCAAAGCTGCCATGAAGGCTGCCATGAACACCGCCGTTGCCCGCGCCCGCGAGACCGCGCCGTTTGCGATCCGCACCGAGCGCGGCAGCGATGTTGCCGCGCGCGAACGCCTGCTCGATGCAAGCTTCGGCACGGACCGTCACACCCGCACCTGCCAGCGGCTGCGCGATGGCCGCGTGCCTGCGCGCGGTCTTGCCTTCGCAGCGCTGCAGCACGGCCGTCTCATCGGCACCGTGCGGCTGTGGCACGTCAGCGCCGGCGGCGTGCCGGCGCTCGTGCTCGGCCCGCTCGCGGTCGATGCCGCGTCCCGCTCGCTCGGCGTCGGCGCGGCGTTGATGGAACACGCGCTCACTGCCGCCAAGGCGCAAGGCTATGGCGCGGTGATCCTGCGCGGCGACCCGGCCTATTACGCGCGCTTCGGCTTCAGCACCGCGAAGACCGGCGCGCTCGCACTGCCCGGCCCGTTCGAACCCGAGCGGCTGCTTGCCGTGGAACTGCGTTCCGGTGCACTCGACAATGCATGGGGCATGATCGTGGCGACCGGCGACAAGGCACCGCGTTCCCGCGTCGTTGGGCGTGCGCGAAAGCTTGCGATTTCAGCGGCCTAGCCGCTCACGCGCCAAGATGTCGCAGGCGGCCGGTTGACTTCGGGCCACGCTGTCCTAGCTTAAAGCGATGATGAACGCGCACACCCACCGCCTGTTGCTTCGCGCAGGTCACTTTCAAGCAGGAAAGTGACCCGGACGGACGCATATGTCCGCACCGTCCGGGTGGCCGTTTAATCTCCCCATTAACTGATTCAGCCATCAACTGACTCAAAACTGAAAAGCCCGTGCCGCGTCATGGGCGAACAATCCGTTGCTACACTGCCGGCAAACGCCGTGCAGACAAACGAAGGTGAACGACATGCACAGCGATTTGCAAACACGGCTCCCCGCCATTGCCATCAGTGCGCGCGATGCCGGCCGCCTGCGCCACCTCGCCGAGGTTGCAGCGGGCCAGTATCCGGAGACGTCGGAATTCCTCGCGCGCGAAATCGAGCGCGCCGAGATCCGCGCGGCCGATCAGTCGATGCGCGACATCGTCGCCATGCAGTCCGAAGTCACCTTCCGCGACGACATCGGCGGACAGGCGCGCACGGTGACGCTCGTGTATCCGGAAGACGCCGACGTTGCCGCCGGCAAGATTTCCGTGCTGACGCCGATCGGCGCCGCGCTGATCGGCATGCAGGTCGGCAAGTCGATCGAGTTCCAGACGCCCGCGGGCGGATGGCGCTCGCTCACGGTGATCAAGGTGGTCCAGCACGCCTGATGGCCATGGCGGCACATCCAAAAAGTATCGTGACGTTATAAAATAGCACCGGCGATTGCATGTCGCCGGTGCTGCCAGCCGTGATAGAAAGAGGGAATGAGCCACAGCCATTCCCACGATCACGGCGACGGTCTTCTCCACGACCACGATCATTCTCCCGATCACAGTCACAGCCACGATCACGCGCACGATCATGCACATGGCCACGCGCACGGCCATGGCCACAGTCACGCGCCGGTCGATTTCGGCCGCGCCTTCCTGATCGGCATTTCGCTCAACACCGCATTCGTCGCAGTCGAAGCGCTCTACGGTTTTCTTGCGAACTCGACCGCGCTGATCGCAGATGCCGGTCATAATCTCTCCGACGTGCTCGGCCTTGCCACCGCATGGATCGCGGCGATCCTGTCGAAGCGGCCGCCGACGGCGCGCTACACCTACGGCCTGCGCAACACCTCGATCCTCGCAGCGCTTGCCAACGCGGTGCTGCTGCTGATCGCTTCCGGTGCGATCCTTCTCGAAGCCGTGCAGCGGCTGATCGAGCCCGAGCCGGTGAAAAGCACTACGATTATTGTGGTTGCGGCGATCGGTATCGTCATCAACGGCGCGACTGCGTGGCTGTTCGCCTCCGGCCAGAAAGGCGACATCAACATTCGCGGCGCCTATCTGCACATGATCGCGGACGCCGCGATTTCCGCCGGCGTCGTGGTTGCGGGCGTCGTCATCTTGCTGACCGGCTGGCTATGGGTCGATCCGCTGACGAGCCTCATGGTTGTCGCGGTGATCGTATGGGGCACCTGGGGACTGCTGCGTGAAAGCACGGCGATGTCGCTCGATGCCGTGCCCGCCGCGATCGATCCGCTCGCCGTGCGCGCGTTCCTGCAAGGCCGCCCCGGCGTCACGTCGATCCACGATCTGCACATCTGGCCGATGAGCACGACGGAAACCGCGCTCACCGCGCATCTCGTGATTGCCGACGGCCACCCCGGCGATGCGTTTCTCAGCGAGACGTCGCGCTTGCTGGCGGAGCGTTTCAGCATCGGCCACACAACGATCCAGATCGAAATCACCGAGCCCAGCAATTGTGTGCTCGCGCCCGATCATGTGATATGAAGGTTGCATGACGGCTTGACGTGACAACAAGCCTCAAAAATCGTTTCAGGCCTTGATTTTAGCGGCGTTTTGTCGTTTTCAAAGGTTCTCGCTGGCAGCCATTGCAGCCGCTTTTTCCCCACGACAATTCGGAGAATGAGATGTCGTCCAATGCTTCGCCCGTGCATGCGCGCATCACCGGCCCGATCGTCATGGTCGGCTTCGGATCGATCGGCAAGGGATTGCTTCCGCTGATCGAACGGCATTTCGACTACGACAAGTCGCGCGTCACTGTGCTCGATCCCAAGGACGAAGGTCGCAAAGCCCATTGCGAGCAGAACAACGTGCGCTTCATCCAGAAGGGTCTGACCAAGGACAATTACCGCGAGCTGCTGGGCCCACTGCTCACCGAAGGCGGCGGACAAGGCTTCTGCGTCAACGTCTCGGTCGACACCGGCTCCACCGACATCATGGAGTTCTGCAACGAGATCGGCGCGCTTTATATCGACGCGGTCAACGAGCCCTGGCTCGGCTTCTACTTCGATGCATCGAAGGGCCCGGAAGCCCGCTCCAACTACGCGCTGCGCGAAGCGACGCTCGCCGCCAAGCACGCACGTCCCGCAGGCTCGACGACGGCCGTCTCCTGCTGTGGCGCCAACCCGGGCATGGTCTCGTTCTTCGTCAAGCAGGCGCTGATGAATATCGCCGCCGACCTCAAGCTCAATGCGCCGAAGCCGGCGACAAGAGCCGAATGGGGCGACCTGATGCGTCAGGCCGGCATCAAGGGCATTCACATTGCCGAACGCGACACGCAGCGCTCGATGAAGCCGAGAGAACCGGACGTTTTCGTCAACACATGGTCGGTGGAAGGCTTCATGTCGGAAGCGGTGCAGCCGGCCGAACTCGGCTGGGGCACGCACGAGAAGTGGATGCCCGCAAACGCATTCACCCACGAAGCCGGATGCGGCGCGGCGATCTATCTGATGCAGCCCGGCGCCGATACGCGCGTGCGCACCTGGTGCCCGACCCGTGGCGCGCAATACGGTTTCCTCATCACCCACAACGAAGCGATCTCGATCTCCGACTATTTCACGGTGCGCGACGCCTCGGGCAAGGCGATCTACCGGCCGACCTGCCACTACGCCTATCATCCAGCCGATGACGCGGTGCTCTCGCTGCACGAAATGTTCGGTCGCGCCGCCAAGATGCAGGAGAAGCATCACATCCTCGACGAAAACGAAATCGTCGACGGCATCGACGAACTCGGCGTGCTGCTCTACGGCCACGACAACAACGCCTACTGGTACGGCTCACAGCTCTCCATCGAAGAGACGCGGCAGCTCGCGCCCTATCAGAACGCCACGGGCTTGCAGGTGACGTCGGCGATGGTCGCGGGCATGGTGTGGGCGCTGGAAAATCCGAACGAAGGCATCGTCGAAACCGACGAGATGGATTTCGATCGTCTGCTGGAAATCCAGAAGCCATATTTGGGGCCAATGAAGGGCTACTACACCGACTGGACGCCGCTGACGGGCCGTCCGGGATTTTTCCCGGAAGACATCGACGAAGCCGATCCGTGGCAGTTCAAGAACGTACTCGTCCGCTGATCGCAGCGCATCTGCAGAAAACAAAAGAGCCGGCGCAAGCCGGCTCTTTTTTGTTGGGAAATGAATATTTGTCGTCATTGCGAGGAGCGTGAACCTACTCATTCACTAATCAATCACGCAGCAACGCTCCCTCACCTCTCCCCGGCGGGGAGAGGTCGGCGAGTGAAGCGAGCCGGGTGAGGGGGACTAGGTATTCAATCGAGGCATTTAGAGCCCCTCACCCCAACCCTCTCCCCCATAAGAGCGTTTACGCTCGTCTTCGACGAGCTATGGGGAGAGGGAGCGCATTGCGATTGTTGCTCGCATTGGAGCAAACACGGACGCCCGGTGTAAAACCGCGCGTGCCCCGTTATCAGCCGTTATTACTTCCGCACCGGCTCGCCCATCTTCTCGGCGGGCGCCGCGGGAAGCGCAGGAGCCGCACCCGACTTCTGCGCGTCAGGGTCCGGCCGCGCGGGCTCCGGTGGCGGTGTCGTCGGCCGCGTGCCGCCCGGCTTCGACTCGGCCGGGCCATCCGTTTTGCCTGCGGGCGCTTGAGGCGCGGGCTTGTCCTGCTCCGGCACCGTTGCCTGCGCGAGCTCGCTCTGCGCCGACAATTTCGACAGCGACAGACCCGTCACGACGAGGCCCATCGTCACCAGAACGGCTGCAACCGTGAGATCGATGCCAAGCGGATTTTTCTTGTTGTCGGCTGCCACGGGCGTCTCCTTGTTCGCGAGGGCAACGAGAACGAAACGGCAAAGTTCCCGTGCGCGGGAACCGGATCAACACGGAAGCCGGTTCAATCCCCGGTGCTGACGTCCCACGTCACATGCCGCACGCCCGGCTGACGGGCAATCTCCGCGGTCACGCGATCAAGATCCTCGGCATCCACCGAGGTGCTGACCAGCGTCGCAAGAATTTCGACGGTGTCTTCGCTGCGGGTGACAAGCTCGACATCGCCGACCGGATAACTCGCGGCTTCGAGCTTCTCCACGATCACGTCGCGCAGTGCTGCCGCCGCGCCCGCATCGGCGGTAACGACGACCTCGCAGATGCCCTCCGACGTGCGCTCGTTGAGCGGGCTGCGATTGATCGCATTGACGAGCGGCCGCAGCAACGTGTTACCGGCAAGGACGAACACCGTCAGCGCACCGGCCTGCGCGATCATGTCCGCGCCGGCGCAACAGCCCACCGCCGCCGAGCCCCACAGCGTCGCCGCGGTATTGAGGCCGCGCACGTTCATGCCGTCTTTCATGATGACGCCGGCGCCGAGAAAGCCGATGCCCGACACGACATAAGCGATGACGCGCACGCTGCCGTCCGCGCCGGCAAGATGCATCGCAAGATCGACGAAGGCGGCAGCGCCGACAGCCACCAGCACATTGGTGCGCAGTCCCGCAGTGCGCAGCCGGTATTGCCGCTCCGCACCGATCAGCGCGCCGAAAAAGAACGCCGACGCCAGGCTCGCCAGCGTGTCGAAGAAATCGAACAACTGAAACGTCGTGAGAAACCGCATGCCGCTCTCTTACAGCGGCATCAGGCCCGCGTCACCATCGTCCGTGGCAAAGGCGAGCAGCGAGCCTTCGGCATTCCACGCCAGCGCCGAAACCTGCTCGCCGCCGTTGCGGCGCACGAGAATCTCGGCACCATCCTGAATGCGCACCATCAAAATGGTGCCGTCGCTATAGCCCGCGGCGAGAATGTCGCTGGTCGGATGACAGGCCACCGCCGTCACTTTCGCCTGCAGCGGCGCAAGCATCGCGGGCTCCTTGCCCATCGGGCCATCCTTGCTGCCGAACGGCCACAGGATCACGGTATCCGCACCGGAGGTGGCGAGCAGCTTGCCGCCGACGCTCCACGACATCGAGCGCACGCGGCTCGGATAGCCGGTCATCCGCATATGCTTGGCATCCGCGAGCCGCCAGCCGTGCAGCGCGGGCTCGTGCATCGCGGTGACGAGAAAGCGGTTGTCCGCACTGAAGGCGACCGCGAGATGCGAGCCTTTCCACTCCAGCACTTCCGGGGTCGCCGCCATGTTCGGAAACCACAGCGTCACACCATTGTAATGCGCAATCGCAAGTCGCAGCCCTTTCGGCGCGAACGCCAAGCCGCCGACGGTCGAGGGCGCGTCGAACGACTTCTCCGTGTCCTTCACTTTGACGAACGCGGTCTTGCCCGCCGACCACGCTACCGCACCGTCCGCATGAACGGCGACATTGTCGATCCAGCGATGGCGCGCGTCGGTCGCGAGCGTCTCGATTGTGCCCTTGGCATCGATCGCCACGACCTTGCCGTCGTCACCGCCGGTGACGAGACGCTTGCCGTCGGACGTCGCGCACAGGATGCCGCCGCCGTGCACGTTGAACGGCGTCGCGTTGGCCTTGTCATCGACAAGCACCACGCTCTCCTCGCCGTTCACGAACGCCGCAACGTCGCCGATGAAATGCACCGCGGTCGCGGGCGCCTTCAGATCGATCTTGAGGACACGATCGGTGACAGAGGCGACAGTGCCGCCGGGGGACTCGAAGCTCGACATCATGCAACCGTGGTCATGCGATCGTCGTTATGCGATTGTTTTGGCGAAGCCTTCGCGAATCCGCTCTTCGGGCAGTTCGCGGCCGATGAAGACAACGCGGCTCTCGCGCTTCTCATCCGGCTTCCATTTCCGCTGATGATCGCCTTCGAGCATCATGTGCACGCCCTGGAAGACGTAGCGATCCTCGTCATCCTTGAAGGCAAGGATGCCCTTGGAGCGCAAAATCTTCGCGCCGTCAGTCGCGATCAGCTCCTGCAGCCACGGCATGAACTTCATCGGGTCGAGTGGCTTGTCGGAGCGCAGCGACAGCGACTGCATGTCCTCGTCATGATAGTGCTTCATGCCATGACCATGATCGTGATCATGGTGATGATGGTCGTGACCATGGTCGTGATCGTGCGCGCCGCAGCCGCAATCCGGGCCGTGCTCATGATCGTGATCGTGATGATGGTGGTGATCGTGGCCCTCGTCCTTGAGGAAGGCGGGCTCGAGATCGAGAACGCGGTCGAGATCGAACGCACCGCGTCCCAACACGTCGGAGAGCTTCACCGCACAGCGCTCGGTCCGGTGCAGCGTGGCGTAAGGATTGATTGCGCGGATACGGCCCTCGACCTCGGCCAGTTCGTCCTTGCTGACGAGGTCGATCTTGTTGAGCACGATGACGTCGGCGAACGCGATCTGGTTCTTGGCCTCCGGCGCATCCTTCAGCCGCTCGCTCAGGTATTTGGCGTCCGCCACCGTCACCACGGCGTCGAGCGCCGTTCTGCCGCTGACCTCTTCGTCGACGAAGAAGGTCTGCGCCACCGGCGCGGGATCGGCGAGGCCGGTCGTTTCCAGAATGATGGCGTCGAACTTGCCCTTGCGCTTCATCAACCCGTCGATGATACGCACGAGGTCGCCGCGCACCGTGCAACAGACGCAGCCATTGTTCATCTCGAACACTTCCTCGTCGGCGCCGACGATGAGGTCGTTGTCGATGCCGATCTCGCCGAATTCGTTGACGATCACCGCATATTTCTGCCCGTGATTTTCGGACAGGATGCGATTGAGAAGCGTGGTCTTGCCGGCGCCGAGATAGCCGGTGAGGACGGTGACGGGGATTTTCGGGGAAGCGTCAGACGTGGAATCAGACATGGAAACTCCGGACACGCGAATGCACGCGAGGCCGGTCTGCCCTAGCCTGTCAGCGCGCTGGTGAGAGCCTTTATATTGTGCCGGACGAGGTCAATGTAAGTGGGTACGGGGCCGTTTTTCGCGCTCAGACTGTCGGAAAACAGGCTGCCGCCGATTTTAACCCCGGTCTCGGCGGCAATCCGGCGGACCAGCCGCGGATCGGAGATGTTTTCCAGAAACACCGCCGGGATTTTGTCTTTCCGGATCTGGGTGATGATCGCGGCGACGTCGCGCGCGCTCGGCTCGGAATCGGTCGAGACGCCCTGCGGCGCCATGAACGCAATGCCATAAGCGGCGGCAAAATAGCCGAACGCCTCATGGCTCGAGATCACGCGCCGCCGCTCCGGAGGAATGCTCGCCACCGCCTCGCGCACCTCGCGATCGAGCGCATCGAGCGCAGTGAGATAGGCGTCGGCATTGCGACGGTAAATGTCCGCACCTTCAGCATCCGCCGCGATCAGCGCATCGCGGATGTTGGCGACGTAGACTTTTGCGTTCGCGACCGATTGCCAGGCGTGCGGATCGTCGCCCTCCCCGTGGTCATGGCCGTGCCCATGATCGTGGCCCTCCGCCTCGCTCTTCAGCGGCACGATGCCTTTGGTGGCGACAACCAGATTGGCTTTCCCACCTGAGGCCCGCACCAGACGCGGCAGCCAGCCTTCCAGCCCGAGGCCGTTGACGACCACGAGTTTCGCCGCAGCCACCCGCCGTCCATCGGCCGGCAACGGCGTATAGACATGTGTGTCGCTGTCCGGCCCGACGAGCGACATGACCTCGACCCGGTCGCCGCCGACATTGCGGACGAAATCCGCCAGGATGGAAAAGCTCGCGACGACTTTCAGCGGCGCTTTCGGGGCTGCTTGCGCGCGCACCGATTGCGGCCGCACAAACATAGTTGCGGCGAGACCACCCGCGATGAAAGCCCTACGCTTCAAGATGGCCTCGCATCAGGCGGCGGCGCAGAACGCCATCGACACTGCCGAACAGCACCGAGATCACATAGAGCACCGCGGCGCTCAGGATGATCGCGGGTCCCGAGGGCACCTTGCTCGCAAACGACAGCACAAGGCCCGCATAACCGGAGGCAATCGCGGCCAGTGTCGCAATCACGATCATGCCGCTGATGTCGCGCGACCAGAACCGCGCGATGCCCGCAGGCAAAATCATCAAACCGACCGCGAGCAGCGTGCCGAGCGCCTGAAAGCCGCTGACGAGGCTCACCACCACGAGCGCGAGAAACGTCAGATGCGCCAGCCCGCCGCTCCGGCTGACGGTGCGCAGAAACAGGGGATCGACGCATTCGGCAACCAGCGGCCGATAGATCAATGCGAGCAGCGCAAGCGTGATCGTGCTGTTGATGGCGATCACCATCAGCGCATCGTCGTCGAGCGCGAGGATGTTGCCGAACAGCACATGCAACAGATCGATGTTGGTGCCGCGCACCGAGACGATGGTGACGCCGAGCGCCAGCGACACCAGATAGAAAGCCGCGAGCGAGGCATCCTCTTTCAGCGCGGTCACGCGCGCGAGCACGCCCGCGAAGATCGCGACCGCGAAGCCGGCAACGAGGCCGCCGAGCGTCATCGCGACGAGGTCGAGTCCGAACAGCAGGAAGCCGACCGCGACGCCGGGCAGGATCGCATGCGCCATCGCATCGCCGACGAGGCTCATCCGCCGCAGCATCAGGAAGACGCCGACCGGCGCACCGCCGAGCGCCAGCGCCACGGTGCCCGCAAGCGCGCGGCGCATGAACTCGAATTCGGCAAAGGGGCCGATCAGCGTGTCGTAAAGGAGCATGATTCAGGCCGCCTTTGACGGCGCGGCGCACGGAGCCGCCGCATCATCGAAGGCCTCGCACATCTGCCGCGCGCGGGCGAGATGTTCGGCCGTCAGCACGTCGCGGGTCTTGCCCCACGCCACCGGCGTGCGCGCCAGCAGCAGCGTTTCGGGGAAGGTTTCGCGGACGCTGTCGAGATCATGCAGCGCCGCCAGCACGGTGCGCCGCTCGCGATGCCATTGCAGCACCAGTGTCGTGAGATCGGCGACAGTCCTGGCATCGATGGCGTTGAACGGCTCGTCGAGCACGATCAGCCGCGCATCCTGCAGGATGACGCGGGCGAACAGCATCCGCTGCATCTGCCCGCCGGAGAGCGTGCCGATCGGCCGGCGCTCGAAGCCGCTGAGCCCCACGGTCGAAATCGCAGCCTTGATCGCGGCGCGGTCGCGCGCGCCAAAACCGCCGAACGCGCCCTTGCGTCGCCACAGCCCGAGCCCGACGAAATCGAACACCGAGATCGGGAAATCGCGGTCGATGTCGGCGCTCTGTGGCAGATAGGCAATCTCGCGCGAGGTCATCCCGGCAAGCTCGATGCTGCCGGAGAGCGGCTTGAGAAGGCCGACGGTGCCGCGGAACAGCGTGGATTTCCCCGCGCCGTTCGGCCCCACCACCGCCAGCAGCGCGCCTTCCGGCACCGTCCCGCTCAGATGATGAACGGCGGGGTGACGGTCATAGCCGAGCGTCAGATCGCGAAAGGTGATGCGCCCGCTCACACCGCCCTCATCGAGGCAAGAATGACAATCCAGAGCCCGGCCACGACGACCAGTGCGCCACCGAGGCGGCCTGCCAGCCCCATGCGCAGGATTGACCAGGGCGCCGCCTGAGTGGGGTGTGGCATCGAGGGGGCATGGTGATGCCCGGCGCACGGCGTGGCCGCAGGCGCTTCCGCAGGGCGCCCGTGGTCATGGCCACAGGCGGGAGCGTGACCCGAATGGGAGTGATCCGGACCATGTGCCATCTAAGATGCCTCGCAATGCCGCTCCGCGAGCAGCCAGTAATGTTATATTATAACGCTTATGGCGGTGACAAGGGCTACTCTGCGCCTCGGCTAATGCCTTATTCTGTCAGGAGAAATGCCGGACGACAGCGAGCCCTGCGACCAGCCCGATGATACCGAGCGCCACCGAGCCCACGACGTAGCCCAGCGCCGCGCCCCAGGCGCCGCGCTCGTACAGCGTCACCGCATCGAGCGAGAACGAGGAGAACGTGGTGTAGCCGCCGAGCAGGCCGACCATGACGAACAGCCGCCATGGCTGCGCGGCCGCGCCCTTGAAGGCGAGATAGCCGGCGATCAGCCCCATCACCAGCGAGCCGGTGATGTTGATAAGGAACGTGCCGATCGGAAATCCCAGCCCGAACAGGCGGACGCAAAGCTCATTGACGGCGTGGCGCAGCGACGCGCCGATCCCACCGCCCACAAAGATCAGCAGATAATTCATTTGCCCCCCGCATCGGTTTCAGCGGCTCGCCGCCCTCGAAGGCCCGGACCCCACACTAGCAAAAACAAAAGGGCGGCATCACTGCCGCCCTTTGCATAAAATTCGAACTTTGCCGCAACGGCTGAAAGCTTAGGAAGCCGCCACTTTTTAGGAAGCCTTGGAGAACAGTTCCTCGACATACTCCCAGTTCACCAGATGATCGACGAACGCCTTGAGGTAGTCGGGGCGGCGGTTGCGATAGTCGATGTAGTAGGAGTGCTCCCAGACGTCGACACCGAGGATCGGGCTTGCGCCGTGAACCAGCGGGTTCTCGCCGTTCGGGGTCTTGGAGACTTCGAGCTTGCCGTTCTTGACCGAGAGCCAGGCCCAGCCCGAGCCGAACTGGCCGGCACCGGCAGCGGCGAAATCAGCCTTGAACTTCTCGAAGCCGCCGAGATCCTCGTCGATCTTCTTGGCGAGCTTGCCCGGCAGCTTGGAGCCGCCGCCATTCGGCTTCATCCATTTCCAGAAAAGGGTGTGGTTATAGTGCTGCGCGGCGTTGTTGAACAAACCCTGGTTCTTGCCGAACGAGCCCTTGACGATGTCTTCGAGCGACTTGCCCTCGAATTCGGTGCCCTTGAGCAGGTTGTTGCCGTTGGTGACGTAGGCCTGATGATGCTTGTCGTGGTGGTACTCCAGTGTCTCCTTCGACATGTAAGGCTGGAGGGCATCATGGGCATACGGCAGGTCCGGAAGGGTAAAGGTCATGAGATACATCCGCGATCTTGAGAGGCACGAAACTTAACGGCGCGGACTATAGAAGGTTTCACCCAAGGAACATAGGACCTTTAGCCCCTGCCATGCTCCCAAGGCAGGGGCATGACGCGACTCATGAAACATGCGATAGCCTTGTTCCGGAGCACTTTTCGGCCACGCTTTTCTGGCTCCCGCAGACGGCAAAACGCCCCATGAAGCCTGTTCTCGTCGCGCTCGCTCTCGCCGCGCTCCTGCTTGCGCCGGATGCAAGGGCCGCCGAAATCCTCGTCATGAGCGGCGGCGCGCCCAAGGACGTGCTGCTCGCGCTTGCACCAAAATTCGAAAGACTCACCGGACACCGCATCATCGCCCGGCACGAGCTGGTGTCGAACCTGCGGCAGAGGATTCTCGAAGGCGATTATGCCGACGTCCTGCTGATGCCGGTCCCCGCACTCGACAATCTCGCCATCGTGCGGAAGATTCATAACGAGGGGCGCGCCACCTTCGGCATTCTCAAGCTCGTCGTCATCGCCAAGGCGGGCACGCCGCCCGCTGACATCTCGAGCGTCGAGGCTTTCCGCGAAGTGCTGCTGAAGGCGCCGTCGATCGTCTATTCGACGCCCGCCTCCACGCCGAGCGGTGCACACATTTCGAGCCTGGTGGCCAAGCTCGAAATTTCCGATATCGTCGACCGCAAGGTGACCTATCGTCCGGCTCTCGAGGGCGGCGTCAGCATGGTGTCGGAAGGACAGGCTGCGATCGGTATCTATCCCGCAAGCGAAGTGGTCCATGTCGACGGCATCACGCAGCTCGGCCCCCTGCCCGAGCCGCTGCAACTGTCGATCCTCTATGGCGGGGCGATCGCCACCACGAGCAAGGCCCCCGGCCCTGCCGCCGACTTCATCCGCTACCTGAGCGCACCGGAAAATCGCGCCGTGTGGCGGCACGAGGGTTTTGAAATTTCAAAGTAACGTTTTCGAGGGACATCGAGATGGCGACCTACGACGACCAGAACATCTTCGCGAAAATCCTGCGCGGCGAACTGCCCGCTTTCAAAGTGTTCGAGAACGATCACACCTTCGCCTTCATGGACATCATGCCGCGCTCGCCGGGGCATACGCTCGTCATTCCGAAGGCGCCCGCGCGCAATCTGCTCGACATCAGCGAGGCTGATTTCCTCGAAGTCGCACGCACCACGCGCCACATCGCGCCTGCTGCGATGAAAGCCTTCGCCGCCGACGGCCTCATCATCCAGCAGTTCAGCGAGCCCGCGAGCGGTCAGGTCGTCTTCCATCTGCACATGCACATCATGCCGGTGAAGGAAGGCGTGCCGCTGCTGCCGCCGCAAAGCCGCAAGGAAGATTTCAAGGTGCTGGAGGAGCACGCCGCACGCCTCATCGCCGCACTGAAAGGCTGACGACGGGCTGTGCCGGACCATCAGCGGACTGCGCTGGGTTGTCCGCGGGATCGTATCGCGGAGACACGCGGCGCGGCGAGGAAGGAGGCGTTGTAAATTTCGTCGCCGCACCACCACACGACTTTGGCTTCCGCTGTCGCGCCTCCAGATTCCGTCCTCTTGCGGCGAGAATTCACCGGCACCGGGCCAGTCAAAATTGACACAATAAAAACACACTAAAAAACGGGGCCGAACGGGCCCCGTTTTGGTGATGTCTTCTAACTGTTTCCGGCGAGCGCGGCGTCAGACGCCGAGATAACGCTGCAGCAGTTCGGGCTGCTTCTTGAGCTCATCGGCATCGCCTTCATGGACGATGTGACCATTGTTGATGATGTAGACGCGTTGCGCGAGCGCGAGCGTCGCCGCAAGGTTCTGCTCCACCAGCACGATCGTTTGTCCCGCCGCCGCAAGATCGCGGCAGGCGTTGACGAGATCGCGCACGATGACGGGCGCAAGGCCCTCGAACGGCTCGTCGAGCAGGATGATCTCCGGGTCACGCACCAGCGCACGCGCGATCGCAAGCATCTGCTGCTCACCGCCCGACAGATCCGTACCGCGATTGTCGCGCCGCTCCTTGAGCCGCGGGAACATCTCGTAGATGCGCTCCAGCGGCCATTTGTTCTGCGCGGTGATGCCGGCGAGGACGATATTTTCCTCGACGTTGAGGCTGCCGAAAATGCGCCGATCCTCGTGCACAAGCTGCATGCCTGCCTGCGCGATGAGGTGGCTCTTCTTGCCTGCGATCTCCTGCCCGTTGAAGAGGATCGATCCCGAGCGCGGCGTGACGACGCCCATCAGGCTCTTCAGCGTGGTGCTCTTGCCCGCGCCGTTGCGGCCGAGCAACGCGACCACCTCGTGGCGCTGCACATTCAGCGAAACATCGAACAGAATGTGCGAGTCGCCGTAATACGAATTCAGTCCCTTGACCTCGAGCAGACTCATTCGAGAACTCCCCCGAGATACGCTTCCTGGACTTTCGGATTGCTCTTGATTTCTTCCGGCGTGCCTTCGACGAGCACACGGCCCTCCTGCAGAACGGTCACTTTCTCAACAAGCTCGAACAGTGAATCCATGTCGTGATCGATCACGATCAGGGTGCGTCCCTTCGCGATCGACTTGAGAAGCTTCACCGTCTCCACACGTTCCTGCGGGCTCATGCCGGCGAGCGGCTCATCGAGGAGCAACAGGCTCGGCGAGTTAGCAAGCGCAAGACCGATTTCAAGCCGTCGCTTCTCACCATAGGCAAGCTCGGAGACCGGCACGTCTGCGCGCTCGGTGAGATTGACCATGGCGAGCGTCCGGTTGACCTGGTCGGTCAATCCCGAAACGCTGTCGATGCGTCGGAACATATCGAGGCGGAATTTGCCACGCAGTTCGGCGAGCACGGCGATGATGAGGTTTTCGCGAACCGTAAGTCGCGAGAACAACTGGTTGACCTGATAGCTCTTGGTCAGGCCGAGCTGGCAAACATCGGTCACGGTCTTGCCGGTGATGTCGTTGCCCTCAAAGGTGATGGTGCCGGAGGTGGGCACCACCTCGCAGGTCAGCATCTTGAAGAAGGTCGACTTGCCGGCGCCGTTCGGGCCGATGATGCCGCGACGCTCACCCGGGTTCACCGAAAAATTGATATCGCTGTTGGCGACGAGACCACCGTAGCGCTTGGTGAGACCCGAAGCCTGCAGGATCGGTCCGGTGAAGCTCGCGGCGCCGCGTTCGCGCGGCGGCATGGCAAGCGCTTCGACATTCACGGCGGGCGTGACGCTGGTGCTCTGGGCGGCGGCTTCTGCCGCGGCAGCCCTCGCCGCATCGCGCCGCGTCACCAGGTTATAAAGATCGACAATGCCGCCGATGATGCCACGACGCAGGAAGCAGACCAGCAACACGAAGATGACACCCAGCACGAGCTTCCACGCCGCACCGAGACCAAGCGCTGCCTGCAGGAAGTCCTGCAGGAACAGCCACACGCCTGCGCCGAGCAGCGGACCGAACAGCGTGCCGGTGCCGCCGATGGCGGTCATCATCACGAGCTCGGCCGAGGTGTGGAACATGAAGGCATCCGGCGGCATGAAGGCCTGCATGACGCCAAGCAGGCCGCCCGCGAAACCGGCATAGGCCGCGGCAATGACGAACGCCGTCAGCTTGTAGCCGTGAACGTTGTGGCCCACTGCGACCGCACGCAACGGATTGTCGCGGATCGCGCGCAGCACCGCACCAACCGGCGAGCGCACGATGCGCAGCGCGGCGACGATGCCGATGAAGTACCAGAACGCGAGGAAGCCGTAGAGCGACCAGCCACTCGTGAAGTGCAGCGTGGTGAAGCCGAGATCGAACGACGGGCTCGGCACACCCGGCAGGCCGTTCTCGCCGCCGGTCCACTCCGATAGTGGATTGAACTCGACGAAGAAGAACACCTCGGCAATCGCCACCGTGATCATGGCGAAATAGATACCGGTGCTGCGCAGCGCGATAAGGCCGACCAGATAGCCAACCGCCGCCGCGGCAATCATGCCGATGAACAGCGCCGTCACCACATGCGGGAAGCCGGCGATGGTCAACAGATAGGCCGCAACGAAACCGCCGGTGCCGTAGAGCGCCGACTGTCCGAAGGACAACAGGCCGGTGAAGCCGAACAGGATATCGAAGCCGATGCCGAACAGGCCCCACACCAGAATGCGGTTCACCGTGTTCGGTGCGAAGCCGAGATGGGGCAGTATGAATGGCGCGAGGATCAGGCCGATGGCCGTGAGCGTCTCGACAAGGTATGGGCGTTGCTTGAGCATGGAGGAACCGTTTCTAGGCCCGGCTTTGCGTGCCGAACAGGCCGTGCGGCCGTAGCACCAGCACCAGCGTCATCGCTGCGAACAGCATGACGTAGGCGTAGCCTGGGTTGATCATGGAAGTGATGCTGATGATCTCGCCTGCAATCAGGCCGCCCAAGATGGCGCCGGGGAATGAACCCACACCGCCGATCACCACCACGACGAACGTCTGCACGAGAATGGCGTCGCCCATGTCGGGGGTCAGCGACACTACCGGAGCATTGGCGATGCCCGCAAAGCCCGCCGCCATGGCGCCGATGCCGAACACGATCATGAAGACACGGTAGATGTTGATGCCGAGCGTGCTCACCATCACGGAGTCCTCGATACCGGCGCGAACGATCATGCCGATACGAGTGCGATAGAGCACGAGGTACAGCGACAGCAGCGCCACCGTGATGATCCCCACCAGCGCGAGGCGGTAGGTCGGGTAATACATGAAACCGAGCGAGGTGATGCCGCTGAAGATCTTCGGCGGCGGCACCGTCAGCGACAGGCTGCCGAAGAAGAAGCGCACCAGTTCAACGATGCAGATGCCGATGCCGAACGTCACCAGCAACTGATCTTCATCCGGTCGCCCATAGAAATATCTGATAATGACGCGCTCGATCAGCACACCCGCGACCATGACGAACAGCGAGCCCCCGAGCACCGCTGCGATGAATGAATCGGTGTAGGTGTAAGCGACATAACCGGCATAGCCGCCAAGCATAAACATCGCGCCATGGGCGAGGTTCAAGACGCCAAGGGTGCCGTAGATGATCGTCAGGCCCGACGAGATCAGCGCAAGCAGCGCGCCGAGCACCAGCCCGTTGAACAACTGCGAAACAAAATTCGGCCAATTAATCACGTGTTTCCCGCCACGAATTTTTGAGAAGCTGCCATCTCGTCCTTGCGGCGGATGGTGGCGTCTGTCCCGGGTGATCCCGCCGGACCCGGCGCCTGATGCGAAACATCAGGCGCCGGCCGAACGGAACGAGTGCGATCAGGTGTAATCGCCGAGCTTGCAACCGAACGCATCCGGCTTCTGGATCACCTTGTCGCCGGGGACGATTTCTACGATCTCGTAGTAATCTTCCTTGTTCTTCATGTCGGACGGCTTCTTGCCGCGGACGATGATGACCGGACGCACGCACTGGTGATCTTCGGGCCGGTAGTGCACATCGCCGACCAGCGAAGGAATGGTCTCACCCTTCTCGTAGGCCTTGATGATGTCCGGCGGATAGAAGCTCTTCGCTTCCTCGGCCATGCGAGCCCAGTGCACGAAGCCCATGTAAGCGTTCTCCGCACCCCACTCCGGCTTGTAGCCGTACTTCTTCTCGAAGGAGTCGTTGAACATCTTGGCAAGCGGGAACTGCTCTTCCAGGGTCCACCAGTAGTCGGTAGCCGCATAGACGCCGGCCAGCAGACCGCCGCCGACTTCGCGCGCGAGGAACGGCACCTGGTAAGGCACGACAAGCTTCATCTTGTCGAAGATGCCGAACTGCTTCGCCTGCTGGGTCGACAGCACGCAGTCATGACCCCAGTTGACGTTGATGAGAACGTCCGCACCGGAGTTCGCGACGTTCAGGAGGTACGAGGAGTAGTCGGGGGCGCCGAGCGGCGAGACCTGGTTGGTGACCGTGGTCCAGCCCTGACCCTTCAGGTAGTTCTCGACCGACGCCGTGGTGGTGTGACCATAGGTGTAGTCCGGCGTGAGATAGGCGGCCTTCTTGTTCTTGCCGAAGGTCTTGATGATGGTCGGACCGATCGCGTTCGCCGCCATTTCGCCGTAGAAGCACTGGCGGAAGCCGTAGCGGACGCAGTCCTTGCCGGTGGTGTCGTTCGAACCGGAGATGCCGGCGACGTACATCACCTTCTCGCGCTGGGCGAGCTTGTTGAGCGCAACCGCGACCGCCGACGAGGTCGAACCGGTCATCAGCACCACCTTGTTCTCGGTGATGAAGCGCTGCTGTGCCTGCACGGCGATGTTCGGCTTGGCGCCGCTGTCGGCGACGACCAGCTTGATTTCCTTGCCGAGAACGCCCTTCGAGGTCTTCGGCGACAGCTTCTTGACGAGTTCGTGACCCGTGTTGAGGTGCTCGACCGCGAGCTCCCAGCCCTTCAGTTCGTCTTCGCCCTGAACGGCATAAGTGCCGGTGCGCGGCACGGCCACGCCGAACGTAACCGTGCTTCCGGAGGAGCCGGCGGGATAGGTGCCGATCGCAGGGTTATCCGCGAAAACCGGCATCGTCAGTCCGCCCGTCAGAGCAAGACCGCCAGCGAGACCGGCGCTCCCGCGCAGCATCGCACGGCGAGAAATGTCAGAGTTGTAGAATCCGTTTATTTTCGTCATCGCTAAACCTCCCAGACATATTATCGTTGCAACTTATTTTGAGCTCGCAAACCTCAGATGAAATTTTGCTGCTCTTGTTGATATTTATGTCGGTTCCTTTGAATTCCTTTCATGCCAATTCTGTCAAGGTCACTTTGGTCGAAGCGCGGCATCTCATCATTTCGACGAAAGGCGTGTGGCCCGCTGCGCACAAATCGCAAAACCTGCGAAAAACCCAGCTTCCACGCGGTTTTCATTTGATTGCATGCAATTGAGCGAACTTATCCGTTAGGATGATGCGCTCCCTAGCCGCACCATTTTCGGATTCCGGACTGTCCCTGTGGACTGTCTCTGTCTGGGTCGTGTTGCGACCTTTCGAGAGCGCTTCCTCGACACGCGCCGGGTCAGGGGAAAGTCACTCCCGCTCTGCAACATGAACGGCTTTGCAAGTTTGCCGACGAAGGTCGAACGCCCGCCGCAAAGGCTCGATACGACCTATTTTTACGTAGACCCGGCATCGACGGCCGGTTGCGCGGCAATCAGCGGCACAATCGTGGGCGGTCTTCCCTAGCGGATGACGAAGCCGACCGGGATGGTGAAGCTCATGCTGCTCACGGTGATTTCCGGCGGAAAGGACGGCAGGGGCTGCGCCCGGCGGATCATTGCCAGGGTTTCCGCATCGAGGCTGCTGTTCCCTGACGAACCGGTCAACCGGCTCGAGAGGACATGGCCCGAGCGGTTAACCGTAAACGTCAATCGTGCGACACCGCGGACCCCGGCCGCACGCAGTTCCGGCGGATATCGCTTGTAGCGCTGCAAATGTGCGGCCAGCCGCTCGCGGTAGGACGGCAGGGCATTGGCCATCGCCTGGGCGCCGACCCGGCTCGAGGCGGCCTGATGCGCGCGCTGCTCGGCCCGCCGCGATGCCGTGGTCTTCGGCGCGGGCGTGCGGTCGGTATGGGTTTTCTTCTTCTCGACCGGCTTGCGGGTTTGTGGAGCCTCCTTCTCGGCTTCGCTCTTCACCGGCTCCTTCTCCGTGACCGGCGCCTTCTCGGCCTTGGGCTGCGCGGCAGGCAGAACGAGATCGGAATCCATTGGCGGCAGGACCGGAGCAAAGGCCTCCTCGGCTGCGGCAGGCTTCGCGGCTGTGGTTGCGGAATCCGATTCCTGCATCACCGGACCCGGCGCGAGATCGAGTTCGGTCTCCTGCGGAGAGACGGAGACAAGCGACAATTCGATGATGGCGGGGGGAAGGTGCGCGCCCAGAGGCTGCGGCGGCTCCGGCCAAAGAGTCCAGCCGATCACCACAAGACCATGCAACGCCGTTACGAGCAGGGCCGACATCGTCCAGCGATAGACATCGGCCCGCTCACGATCATCAAACATCATTACGGCGGTCATGGACGCGGCCGCCTATCCAACGGGCTCCGAGACGAGCGCCCGGAAGCGTGCGAGTTGGTCGGATCGAAGCGCGCCGCCCTCCTCGCGGCCAACGAACACCTTGTACATGATGCCGCCATCGACATTGACGAAGGCGATGAACGCCGACGCCTTGCCGCGGAAGCTACGCTCGACGAAGGCAATGGTCGCGCAACGCTGCGGGCGGAAATGCCCGTGCAGGCCCTTCGGCTGCATCAGGTTGAAATAGCCGTGGCCCATCGCGCCATTCGGAATCTCGCCGGTGAATTCGAAGATCGCGTCCTCGGTGTGAACGATGAACGTGATTTCTCCCCATCCGGCGATGTCCTGCATCACCGCCTCGAACCGGTCACCCGGCACGAAGCGGCGCATGGCGTCCGGCAGAGCCTCGAGCACGGCGCGGGGCATCACGCCATGCTCACGCGCGGCATCCTCGATCACCGCGCCGGGATTGTCGGCCATGTACTGGCGGAGGCTCGCCATGCCCTCTGCCGTTGAGGTCGCTGTCATCTCAAGCCGCCACCTTGGCGTTGCGCTCGGTCTGGATGATCTCGAACCCCTCGAACTTCGGATGGCCGAGATAGAGGCTATTGCCGGTGCTGTTCTCGGCGCGGGCATGCGACTTGCGGAACTGCTCCGACTTGGTCCAGCCTTCGAACGCAGCCTTGCTCGCCCAGATCGTGTGGGTGGCATAGAGCTGATGATCCTCGGCGACCGGGCCGCGCAGCAGATGAAACTCGATGAAGCCTTCGAGCTCGCCGAGATAGGTCTCGCGGTTCGCCCACAAGGTCTCGAATGCCTGCTCGGAACCCTTCCTCACCTGAAACCTGTTCATTGCAATATACATAGCGATGCCTCCTTTACGGTGCAGCGGACAATCCGCTCCCAAAATCTTGTTTTTTTTGACGCACGATGCCGCGCAGAAAAATCTGCGCGGCCCGCCGTTCAACCGATGACAGTCGTTCGGTCTAACCTCCGAAATGATACTTCAGGCTACCCTTGAAGACGATACCCGCACCGGCGCTCGCCCACTTGACGTCGTTTTGGGTCGACGTGGTGTCGCTCCCGGTCGGCACCGCGTAGGGGCGATAGTACTGGTTAAGCAGGTTTTCGACCGACCCGATCAACGTCAGATTCTTGGTCGGCTTCACCGACAGATAGACATTCACGAGGTCGTAGGACGTTGCCGGAAGGAAGTTCGCCGGGATATCGGTGTTGCCCTTCACGTTGGTCCACATCACGCTGGCAACGACCCGCCCCTCGTCGAAACGAACACCGGCAGTGGTGGTGATCTTTTGCGACGGAATGCTGTAGAGGCCGATACCGGTCTGGGTGTTCTTGCCTTCCGTGAAGCTGCCCGACACGCCCAGGAACCACAGATTGGCATCATACATCGTCTCGGCTTCGAAACCGCGAATCCGCGCCGCTGCAATGTTCTGATACTGATAGCACTGCCCCATCGGTGCGGGACATGCGAACTGGATCGCATCAATGAAGTCCGTCACGTCATTCTGGAAGACGTTGAACTTGCCGCGGAAGCTGTCGCCTGCCGTGAACAGGTCGTTCTTCTTGACGTTAAGGCCGATCTCCTTGTTCTTGCCGACTTCCGGACGAAGGTTCGGATTCGGCAGGAAGCAGAAGAAACCACGCGAACCGTCGGGACACTGTGCAGTATCGCCCTGACCCGGGCCGCTCGCGACGTGAGATCCCGCCACCAGCGTTTCGGTGATCGAAGGCGCACGATAGCCCTCAGAGTAGCTGATGTAAGGCGTGACCACATGGGTCGGCAGAAGACCCAACGTCACCTTCGGCGAGAACCGGTCGCCGCTGGTGCCGCCGATGTTGGAAGACAAGCGGTAGTTGTCGTAACGGACCGCGCTGATCAACTCGGCCCATGACGCGTAGTTCAGCTTCCACTGCACGAAGCCGCCGGTGACGGTGCGCTCGCCGCCGGGCGTGGTCGCATCGGAGTTGCCGCTCTTGTCGTAGGTCGACACGCGATCACGGAAACCATCGGCACCGTAGGTGAAGGCATGACGCCATTCACCGGACTCGATGCGTGAGGTGTTGTAGGCGTCGAAACCATAAGTATCGATCAGGTAACTGCGCGGATCGCCGACACAACCGGTGATATCGGTACCGGGAGCCACACCCGCACAGCCGCCCGAAGACCCACCCGTGTTATGCGCAACCTTGATCTGATCGTTCTCGGTGCGATTCCAGTAAATCCTGGCGTTCCAGTCGAACAACTGATCATCGGGTTGCGAGTAGGTCCAGCCCAGCGTCGTCGTGTAGTTCTTGACGTTGGTGGCATAGATCGACGTGCCGGTGAGGTTGTTGCTCCCGTTCGGATTGGTCGAATTGGGATCGCCCGCCTTACGCGCGGGCTGGCCGACATTGTAGATGTTTTCCTGGTAGATCGTGCCGAGCTTGACCTCATGGCCATCGGCAGGACGCACAGTCAACTTGGCGATGCCGCTCGAAAGCCTGTTCCAGGTATTTGGAATTTGGTAGCCCGTGCCGTCGCGATAATTATCCTGCGTCGAGTAAGTGCCGCCGGCAAAGATATCGACGTTGGGATTGATGCGCGCTCCCGCAAAGATCGAGCCAAGCGCACGGCCGTGGTTGGAGCCGAGCACCGTGTGCATGTCGACGCCCCAGCGTTCGCCGGCTCGCACCACGTCATCGATATCCTTGGTACGGAACGAGGCAACACCACCGATCGCACCCGAACCGTAGATGTTCGCGGTCGGACCGCGGACGATATCAATACCGCTGATCAGTTCAGGATTGAGGAAGAACGAGCCGTTCGCGAAATGGCCCGTACGTTGATAGTTCTGGCGCGCGCCATCGACGATGAAGGCAACGCGGCCGAAGTCCTGCAAGCCACGGATGTTGATCGAGGTCGACGGCTCATCGCCGCGATCCTGCGTCCACACGCCCGGAATATTGTAAATCAGATTGCCGATGGTGCTCGCCTGCATCACCTCAATCTGTTCCGGCGTAACGACGCTGACCGGCGCCAGCGCATCGACGGCACGCTCCTCGGTCTTCGATGCAGTCACCGTGATCATATCGAGCGGCTGCGGCACGCGCGGGTCGACCGCCTGGGCGCGCGCATCACGCACCTCCGGCGACATCGCTGCTGCCTGCGGCTTTTGCCGTTTGGCAGACACCGCACTGTTTTGATTGGACGAAGCAGCCTGCGACACCGTGACCGGCGCCACCTGATCTTCCGCATGCGCGCTGATCGCGCCGCCAAGACTTAAAGCCGCAAGAGATACACCCCACGCAAGCGCACGCGCGCTGCTGGTAACGATTGCCATTACCCGCCCCCAGATTCTTCAAAACTGCTGGAAAGGCTGGCTTGCGGCTGCACTCGGGCAACGGCTTGCTGGCATCGCCTGCAGAGTCACCCTGCAGGAACTTCCATCCTGATCGCTAAAGGGCAGCTTGCGCACGGTCAAGCCGAGAGCGGCCACCTTATAGTGATTGTAAAGTAGCATGCTTGGAAGCGGCGTTGCGATTTCGATAGAAAGTTCATGAAGAAGGCTCCGACCAAGCTCATGAACGATACGACAGATCAAACGCCCCGACCCTCCGTCGACACATCCACCCGGCAGGTTCTGATCAACGGAAACCGCATGGATAGCGCCGACCTCTTTCGCTCCGCACGCGAACTTCTCATATCGCACGGCGAGGAGACCTATCGGTTGAGGCTTACCTCGCAGAACAAATTGATCCTGACAAAATAGGCGGACTGATCGTGTTTGCATTCCGGCTGCAGAAGCCTCTCGCCTCCCTTTTGTCCGCTGCATTGGCAGCCACGGTCATCTGCTGCCAACCCGCTTATTCCGGCGAGGCGCCGGCGAAGCGCATCGTTTCCGTGGGCGGGGCGGTGACGGAAATCCTTTATGCACTCGGCCTCGAGGACCGTATCGTCGGCGTCGACAGCACGAGCCTTTATCCGAGCAACGCTCTCTCGACCAAAGCCAATGTCGGCTACATGCGCCAGCTCTCGCCCGAGGGCGTTCTCGGCCTCGCACCCGACCTTATTCTCGCGATCGAAGGCTCGGGTCCTGCCTCGACGCTCGACGTGCTGCGCCAAGCCAAGGTGTCGCTGAAGATCGTCCCCGACCGCTACACCGAAGACGGCTTGATTAATAAGATCAAGTTCATTGCCCGCGAGATGAAGGTCGAGGCGCGCGGCGAATGCCTCGCCACAGCGGCCGCCGCCGATCTCGCCGCGATCAAGGAACTTCGCAGCCATATCGGCCACAAGGCGCGAGTCATGTTCGTGATGTCGCTTCTGGACGGCCGGGCGATGGCTGCCGGGCGCAATACGGCGGCCGACGAAATCATTGCGCTTGCCGGCGGCACCAACGCCATCGACGGCTATGACGGCTACAAAACCATCAGCGAGGAAGCGATCATCGCGGCCAAGCCGGAGGTGATTCTGGCCATGCAGCGCGGCAAGGATTCGCTCAATGCCGATGCGGTGTTCTCGACGCCGGCTTTCAAGCTGACACCGGCCTCCGCCTCGAAATCCTTCATCGCCATGGATGGCCTCTATCTCCTCGGCTTTGGTCCGCGCACGGCCGCGGCCGCGCATGATCTCGCAAGCGACCTCTATCCATCCATCAGCAAGGAAGCCGCTCACTGGGCATCGCGCGTCGCCACAGCCGACTGCCGCAAGCTATGAGCGCGCTGACCACTCGCGGCTCGGGCAAATCCTTTCTGCGCCGGCCGCCTGCCGTACCGACACTTCTTGCGTTGTTCAGCCTGCTGGCACTGGCACTTGTCGTGTCCGCGACCGTTGGCGCTGCCAACATTCCGCTGCACCGGCTGTGGCCGGCGCTCGGCATTGGCACGCCCGATGGCGCCTTGATCGATCGCGACCAGCTTGTGCTTTACTCCATTCGGCTGCCGCGCCTCGTCTGCGCCGCGATGATCGGTGCCTTGCTCGCGATGGCGGGCGCGCTGATGCAGGGCCTGTTCCGCAACGCGCTTGCGGACCCAGCATTGGTTGGCGTCTCGAGCGGCGGCGCTTTTGCAGCGGCACTCACCATCGTCATCAGCGATACGCTGCTTGCCGGTCATGCTTATTTCGGGCTCGACATGCTGCCATTCGCGGCCTTTGTCGGCTCGCTTATCACAACGTTCGCGCTCTACCGGATCGCAAGCTCTTCCGGGCGAACCTCGGTCGCGGTCTTCCTGCTGGCCGGGCTTGCCATCGCGGCGCTCGCCAACGCCGGCATCGGGCTTCTGGTGTTCATCGCCGACGACAGACAATTGCGCGACATCACGTTCTGGCTGCTCGGCTCGCTCAGCGGCGCAACCTGGGCCAAAGCCGCGATGCTCGTGCCCGCGCTCGTGGCAATGCTGATCGCGCTTCCCCTTCTCGCGCGGCCGCTCGATCTGCTGGTGCTGGGCGAGGCCGAAGCCTTTCATGCCGGCGTTGCGGTCGAGCGCACCAAGCGCATCGCCATCGTACTCGTCTCCGCGATGACGGGCGTGTCCGTCGCCGTCTGCGGGATCGTCGGGTTTGTCGGCATCATCGTGCCGCATCTCCTGCGAATCTCGATCGGGCCCGGCCATCGGCTTCTTCTGCCTGCCTCCGCACTTTTGGGTGCCGTACTGATGGTGACAGCCGATAGCTGCGCGCGAATCATCGCCGCCCCCGCGGAAGTGCCGATCGGCATTCTGACGGCAGCGGTCGGCGCGCCGTTCTTTCTGGTTCTGTTGTTGCGCCAGCGAGCTCTGGTCGGGCTATGAACGCCGTGCTGCAGCTTCGCTCCGCCTCCTACCGCGTGAAGGACGCGGTGCTGCTCGATCAGATCAGCGTCGATTTCAGGCCGGGAGAGACCGTCGCCATCGTCGGCCCGAACGGTGCGGGAAAATCAACCCTGCTGCGGCTCATTTCCGGCGATCTCAGCCCGTCGTCGGGACACGTTCAGCTTCTCGGCCGGGATATCTCCGCTTACGCTCCGCGCGATCTCGCCAAGCGCCGCTCGGTTCTCTCCCAGCACGTCAATGTCAGCTTTCCGTTCACGGTCGAGGAAGTGGTGCGCATGGGCGGTGAGGGCCACGCCGACGCCGAGAGTAACGGCCTGATCGATTCGCTGCTCGACGAAGTCGAACTCGCAGCCCTGCGGCATCGGGAGTTTCCGACGCTGTCCGGCGGCGAGCAGCAGCGCGCGCATTTCGCTCGCACTCTGTTGCAGCTTGCGCTCGGCGAGCGGACACACGGCAAGGGCGTACTGCTTCTTGACGAGCCGACCTCGAGCCTCGACCTGCGCCACCAGATCAAGCTTCTCGACCTCGCCCGCTCAAAAGCGCGGGAGGGCGCGGCCGTGATTGCGGTTCTGCACGACCTCAATCTCGCAGCGCGCTTCGCCGACCGCATCATCGTCATGAAAAAGGGCACCATCGCCTGCGACGGTGACGCCACGACAAGCATCTCGGCCAAGGTGATGGCCGATGTGTTTTCCATCTCGGCCCCGATCCGGCAGACGCAACAAGCGCTGCCCTTCGTGCTTCAGCAGGACATGACCATCCTCGATCGCCCCTGAGCGGCTCGATGAGATAGGGGCCGGCCGAGATCGGCTGTCGGGGTACCCATTCCCCTTACGATCTATTGGCCGCACCGGGTTCCCTCACCCCGAGTCCGAGATCACCCGATATTGTTTCCGCTCGGAAGCGCAGTAACATCGCTACGCGTCCATCACTCGGGAGAAAAGCCATGAGCATTTCGAGCGGATCCCATCATAGTCTTGGCGGCGCCCTGCATTCGCTGCGCGCGAAGTGGGGTTGGATTCTCGCACTCGGCATTGTGTATATCGTCGCCGGAATTATCGCTCTCGGGAACGGGCTTCTCAGCACCGTTCTCTCCGTCGCGATTATCGGTGCGGTGATGTTCATTTCGGGTGTTTTTGAAATCATCAGCGCCTTCCAGATGAAGACCTGGAGCAGCTTCTTTCTCTGGATCGTTCTCGGCGCGCTCTACGCCCTCGCCGGCATCTTTGTTTGGGCTAATCCGCTGCTTGCGGCAGGCGCGCTGACGCTCCTGATCGGCATCGCCCTCATCGCCTCCGGCCTGGTACGGATTTTCCTCGCCTTCCGTCTGCCCGATACGGCACCGCGATTCTGGATCTGCCTGTCCGGCGCGATCACCGTGCTGCTCGGCGCGATCATTCTCAGCCAGTGGCCGGTCTCGAGCCTCTACGTCCTCGGGCTGTTTCTCGGGATCGATCTGCTGTTTGCCGGCTTCGGCTGGGTCGGAATGGCGCTCAAGCTCCGGCAGTAAGCAGCCACACGCCAGATAACAAAAACCCCGATGATCTTTCGATCATCGGGGTTTTGAACGATCTGCAATCGCAGAAAGTATTGGTTGAGCGGAGAGGTCTGTCAGCTAATACTCTCCGACGCAACGCCTCAGGCGTCGACAGGGCTGGTGCGTTCTTTCGCAGCCATGTTTCCGCGTTCCCGCGCCCCGCGCTTCCGGAGAGCGCGCGGGCGGCGCAGCAGGCGCATGCCGTTGAGGATCACCACCAGCACCGATAACTGGTGGACCAGCATGCCCTCGGCCATGTGGATGTCGCCGCTGAACACGCCCGCGAGCAGCCCGGCCACGGTCAGCAGCGCGATCACCAGGTTCTGGCGCATGTTGGAGAGTGTGGCGCGCGAGATTGCAACCGCCTCGGGCAGCTTGCCGAGGTCATTGGCCATCAGCGCGATGTCGGCGGCCTCGATCGCCACGTCGGAACCTGCCGCACCCATGGCGATGCTGGTATCGGCGGCAGCCAGGGCCGGTGCGTCGTTGATGCCGTCGCCGATCATCGCGACATGGCGGCCCTCGGCCTGGAAGGCGCGGATCAGCCTGAGTTTGTCCTCGGGCATCAGCCCGGCATGGACCTCGTCGATGTCCAGATCGGCGGCGATGGCGCGGGCGGCCTGCGGCTGGTCACCGGTCAGCATGGCGATGCGCTGGATGCCAGCCTCGCGCAGCCGGGCTATCGCCGGGGCGGCTGAAGGGCGCGGCTGATCCGACAGGCCCAGAATGCCGACGGCCCGCCCGTCCAGCGCGACGATTACCGGCGTGCGTCCGCGCGCGAGAAGCCCAGTCAGCGCGGCCTCGGCCGCGGCATCGAAGGCGATGCCCAGCCGGTCGAACAGTCGGCGGTTACCCGCTGCGATCCGACGCCCGGCATGGCGCACGACCAAGCCCATGCCGGCCAGTTCCTCGACCGCCTCCGGTGGCGGGATCTCGGCCTCGGCGCGGGCGGCGGCGACGATCGGGCGGCCCAGCGGGTGGTCCGAGCCCGACTCGGCAATCGCCGCCCAGTGCAGCAGCTCCGCCCGGTCGATGCCGGCCAGCGGCAAGACCTCGACCAGGCTCGGGCGCCCCTCGGTCAGCGTACCGGTCTTGTCGAGCGCCAACATGTCGATGCGCCCGGCGTTTTCCAGATGCTGGCCGCCCTTGATCAGTATCCCTGAGCGCGCCGCCCTTCCGATACCGGCGATGATGGAAACCGGGGTCGAGATCACCAGCGCCCCGGGGCAGGCCACCACCATGAGCGTCAGCGCGAGGCGGACATCCTGCGTCACCACCCAGGCGCCAAGCGCCAGCACCATGATTGCAGGCGTATACCATTGAGCAAAGCGTTCGATCATGCGCTGGCTGGGCGCGCGTTCCTCCTGTGCCTCCTCGACACGGCGGATGATGCGCGCCAGCGTGGTGTCGGCACCGACGCCGGTGGCGCGGATGCGCAGCAAGCCGTTCTCGGCGATGGTGCCGGCATAGACGCGCGCGCCTGGCGCTTTCTCGGCCGGGATCGGCTCACCGGTGATGGCGGCCTCCGAGACGGCGGCGTTGCCCTCCATCACCTCGCCATCGACGGGGATGCGCTGGCCCGCGCGCACCAGCACCGTCTCGCCGGGACGCACGGCACTGGCGGCGACCTCGACCGGCTGGCCGTCGCGGATGACCGTGGCGAGTTGGGGCGCGGCCTTCAAGAGATCGGCCAGCGCGCCACGGGTCTGACGCAGCGTGCGCGCCTCGAGCCAGGCGCCGAGCATGAACAGAAAGGTGACGGCTGCCGCCTCCCAGTATTCACCGATGATGAGCGCGCCGATGGCGGCGATGGTCACCAGCAGTTCGATGGACAGGTGGTGGATGCGCAGCGCCTGCAGCGCGCGCCACGCGATGTCGGCGCCTGCCAGCACCGCGGCCGCCACCATCAGCGCCGCCCACAGGTCGATGGCGCCGAAGCCCCAGCGCACCACCAGCCCGGCGCCGATCAGCGCCGCGCTGCCCAGCACTAGCCATTTGCGTCGCGTCGCCGGGTTGCGCAGCAGGGGAAGGATGCGGGTGATCATGTCAGATGCTCCCTTGCACAACAGGAGGATGACCGCCGGGGGTGGCGGCGGGACGGGGGTCAGAAGGTGAGGTCAGAAGGCCGTAGGGCGGGCGGTATAGCCTACGGATTTCACGGTCGAGACGAGGGCCTCGACCGAGGCGATCGCCGGATCGTATGCGATCTCGATGCGGCCGGTGTTGAAATGAACTTTCGCCATCGTGACGCCGGGCAGCGCCTTGAGCGCCTTCTCGATCTTGACCACGCAGGAGGGGCAGGAAAATTCGTCGCTGCGCAGGACGGTGTTGAGCGTGTCGGACATGGTTCTTTCCTTTGTCTTTTGTCTGCTCGGCCCGACCTCGGTCTGGACCTGACTTACAGGGTCGAGATAGGCTGTCCGTTGACGCACGGTTATTGGCAAATTATGCAAGGATTTCTTGCATGGATGCACAAGATCAGAACTGGGACGACTACCGCCTGTTCCTCGCTGTCGCGCAGGCGGGTTCGCTGTCGGGGGCGGCGCGGCTTTTGGGCGTCACCCATTCGACCGTGTTCCGCCGCCTTACCGGTTTCGAGAAAACCCTTGGCGTGCGCCTGTTCGAACGCCTGCCCTCGGGCTATGTCCTGACCGCGGCAGGCGAGGCGATGCAGCACGCGACGGCGCGCATCGACGACGAGATCGCCGCCGTCCGTCGCCGCGTGACCGGGCAGGACCAGCGGCTGAGCGGGCAGGTCCGCATCACCGCCACCGACATGCTGGCTATCAGCCTGCTGCCGCCACACCTGGCCGCGTTCCGCGTCGCCTGGCCGGGGATCGAACTGGAACTGCTGGTCTCGGACACGCGGCTTGACCTGACCCGGCGCGAGGCGGATATCGCGTTGCGCCTTGGCAATCCGGTGCAAGAAACGCTGGTCGGGCGCCGGATCGGGCGGCTGGCCTTCGCGGTCTATTGCGCGGCAGCGTACCATCGCGAGGGGATCGGTGAGGACCTAGCAAGCCATGACTGGATCGGCTTTGGCAGCGCCCATGCGCCCTTGCGGCAGGTGCTGGCCGAATGGCTGCCCGGCCTGCGCCCGCAATTTCGCACCAATTCGATCACGGCAGCGATCGCGGCGGCGCGGGTGGGGATCGGGCTTGCGGCGCTGCCCTGCGCCATCGCCGATCCCGATTCCGGCCTGCGGCGGGTGGCACCTTTCCCGGGTGATTTTCGCCTCGACCTGTGGCTACTCACCCACGAGGATCTGCGCCACACCGCCCGCATCCGCGCTTTCGTCGATTTCATGGCCGAGGCGCTAGCTGCGCAGGCCGACCTACTGGAGGGCCGCGGGCCGTTGGCCGAAAAACCGGCCGGAGCGTAATGCCTCGGCCGGCCGGCCCCTCTGGGCTTGCGCCTCGCGGATGTTAATCAAGTGTCTGCCACCCCGGGTGCTCGAAATGCTTGCCATAGGCATCGAGCGCATGAACGATCGCCGCTGCGCCCGGCTGCGCCTTGCCATTCTTCAGCGCCGCGACGCCCTCCATCACCTGTTCGAGGACGATGTGGAACTGCTCGTCAACCGCAGGTTCCAGGACGCAGTTCTCAACCATGAAATCGAGCTGCTTCTGCACATTGGCGGCCATCCCCCGCGCGGCGTCGGCCGACAGGGTGCCAGCGTGGATCGCGTCCAGGTTCGCGGCCATGGTGTCGCGGATCGCGGTCATGCCGGTGATCATGTTCTGATCGCCCTGCCACTTGGCGCCATTGTTCAGCACGATCTCAAGGGCCGAGGCATCATGGCCATTATGCGTGGCGGTCTGCGCGGCGGCGATTCCGGGCGCCCCCAATGCGAGGGCGAGGACCATGGTGAGGGTGGTGAGGAATTTGGCGGTTTGCATAGGTCTTCTCCTGTGTCGGGTATTGGCTCTGGCCGCAACGAGCGATCGTGGAGGGCCGTCGCGTGTGGCTTGAAGATAGGCCGTCTGTTTGCGCACAGGGATCGATGAAACGCGCAAGTTGTCTTTGCATGGACAGACAGAGGAAACAGACAGAGGATCAGGCGAAATCGAAACGTCACAGCGGACCGCACTCTCTCAGGCGGCATCCGCGCCGGACACTCTGGAAAAGAGCCCGACTGCTTCGGAGATGATTTCGCCATCGCTACCACGCGAAAGAAACAAGGCATCGATCTGGCGCCGCTGCGCGAGCCTCGCTCCAGCCGTCGCTCCGGTAACCATCAGCGCGGTCGCCCAAGCATCGGCTTCGGCGCAGGTTCGTGCGATGACTGTCACGGAGGCAGGCGACTCGCTGAGAGGAGCACCGCGGCGTGGGTCCATCGTATGCGAAAGGCGACGGCCCGCGACGAGAGCCCAATGCCGATAGTCGCCGGATGTGGCAACAGCCGCATTCTCCAACGCAAGGATCGAATGGGGCGCACGGCGATCGTCGTCGGGAGCCTCGATTGCGATGGTCCATGGCTGCTCGTCGGGCCGAAGGCCAAACGCCCGCATCTCGCCATCGATACCCACCAATCCGGAAGAAATACCGAAAGCACGCAACGTCTCAGCCAACCGGTCGACGCCATAACCTTTAGCGATGCCGTTGAGATCGAGAACGAGGGGGGCTCGCTTGCGCGCCCTTACCCGATCAAGGTCGAGTTCCAGCGCCTCGTGCGCCGCGCAACGCGGTGTATGAAGCGCCTTCCGGATAAGGGATTGGTCGGCGGCTTCCGGCCCAAAGCCCCAAGCCGCAACCGCGTCGCCTACAGCAATATCGAATGCGCCACCCGAGGCGAGACCGATATCGAGCGCGAGACTCAGGACATCCATCAGCCGCTTCGGTATCTCCACCCATTCGCCTATCGGACAGGCGTTCAAACGCATCAGGTTGCTGTCCGGATTCCAGACCGACATCTGCGCGTCCACCTCATCCATCGCCGCCTGCAATGCATCCTGGACCGGCGGCAGATCGAACTTGGTGGCGGTGTAGAACAACGCCGACCAGCGCGTACCCATCGTCGGCCCGTTCAAAGCGCGACGCCCCGGTTCAGTAGACATCTTCGGCATAGCGTCCCTCCGCCTTGAGCAGAGCCGGGGTTAGCCCTGCGGTTGCCAGGATGTCGGTGAGCGCTGCGGAAACCCCGGCGGCCATATCGCGTCCACCGCACACCATTACGCGCGCGCCCGCTTGAACAAGGCGTATGATCTCGGCCGACTCCTCGCGCAGCGTGTCCTGTACGTAGCGGGGCATTCGCCCCCGCGAGCAGGCCGTCGCGAGTTGCCGCAAGCGGCCATCCCGCTGCCATTCCGCCAATTCCTCGGCATAGAGAAAGTCGCTGTCCGGATGGCGCATCCCGAAGAACAGATGGATCGGCCGATACCGCGCATTGGCGCGCACGAAACCTGCCAGCGGACCTATTCCCGTGCCGGCGCCGATCAGGATCAGCGGCGCACGGCTGTGGTCCGGATGGAAGGCGGGACTGCGTTTCAAAAAAGCATTGATGGTGGCGCCGGGCCGCAGCTCGAAGAGTTGGCCGGAACACAAGCCGGCCGGATGCTTTTTGACGACGATCTCGACGAAGCCATCGCGATGCGCCGAGGCCAACGAATAGAAGCGGGGGACGACCGAACCCTCGGGTAGAACGCCAAGGAGATCGCCGGCCGCGAAGCGGCCAAAACCGTGACCGGTCATCCGCTGGATCAGCCGGATCTTTGGCAACTCAAAACGCAGGATGACGGTCGGGCTTTGCACCTCGGCGCCGTAGTCGTGGCGTGATAGAAGCGTCAGTGGCAAGGCGGCTGGAGCACGCGCCTGATGGACGAGCTCCAGTTCGATACCGAGCGCCGCGCCGAGCGCTCGGCCCCACCGAGTGAAGTCTTGCGTCGATTGATGATCCACGGTGTCGAAGGGGATCAGCGTCTTCCATCCAGCGGCTTCCGCCGCCTCGGCGACCGCCTGCGCGAACGCGCAGTAGGCGGGAAAACTGCGGTCGCCAAAGCCGAGAACCGCCAACGGGATTCCTGGCGCAGCGGGCAAAGACTTCAGGCGATCGAGAAATTCCCCCGCCGAGGCAGGTGCGCCACCCTCGCCATAGGTTGCCGCCAGTACCAGAATGCGCCGCGCCCGCCGGTAGAGCGCCGGGTTGAAGGATGACATCGGCGCGACATGGATGGTCTGGCCCGCAACCTCCGTCAGCGCGGCATGCAGCGTTGCGGCAAAGCCCCATGTGCTGCCGCCTTCGCTGCCGACGAGCAAAATCGTGTCGGCACGCCTTGCAGGGACATTGTCACGAAGGCGTGGACGGCCGCGCCGGGCGGCAAGCCAGAGGATAACGCCGGTTCCCACCATCGCCGGCACGCCAAGCGCCATGATCCCGAGAATGAGCCCGAGCACGGCGGCCCCCTGGCCAGTGTGAAGCATGTAGATGGTTTCCGAGACGCGCTGCCACCCGGTCAGATCGCTCCAGGCGAGCAGCGCGCCAGTGCCTCGATCGAGATGGCCAGCACCGCGATCGGTCTTGAGGGTGAAGACATCCGTTGCGTCGCCAGCACTGGGGAACGTCAGGCTGCGCAGTTCGGAAACCGGGGTGCGCACCAGCACATCCATCGCCGCGACGGCCATGCCGGTCCGGCCGCTCGCCTCTGCCTGGGGGGCAGGCGTCACTGCTTCGTCGGGGAGAAGATCGAAGGTCGAGGCGGTCATCCACAACGCCGTTGCCGAAGACAGCAGCAGGCCGGCGACAGCTACCCGCGCGATCTCCGCATGCGCCCGTCCGCTGCCCGCGCCGCGCATCGGCGCAAGCCATCGCCGCCAGCCACCAGCCCGGCGCGCGACAAGCGCGGCGCCCGACAGGGCAAGCACCAGCATGGCAGCGGCTCCGGCCGCCGTCGCCATGCGGCCGCCATCGCCGAGAAACAGCGAGCGATGCAGATTGGTCAGCCAGCGTTCAAAACGGCTCTGATCAACGGAGGCGATGCCCTGTCCCGTCGCCGGATCGACAACCGCCGCCTGTGGCCCGGCGCTGCCGAACCAATAGGCGGTGATCCGGCCCGATGGCGCGCGCCGGATCTGCTCCACGTCTGGATAGATCGCCTGAATGCGCCCGGCCAGTTCGGCCGTCGACAGCGCCGCCGCCGCCTGTGGCGAGGACAGGCCCTCAAGCGCGGGAAAGATCGAGAGAGCCGCGCCGCTCAGGCTGAGCGCCAGCAGCAGACAGGCGGCAAGAAGGCCCGCCCAGCGGTGAGATGCGCGGATCATCGCAGCCTCGATCTACATGCTGTAGGCGAAGCTGGCGATATAGCGCCGACCGCGGACCGAAGGCTTGGTTCCTCTGGTCAACGGGACGACAACCTCGTTCGGGCTATCGCGCATGTCTTCAACGGCGGCATCGATACGCAGCGAGTAACCGGCGTCGAACAGCGCGTCGGCAAGGTCGAGGGTGATTTCGAGTGTGCGGCCGGCGCCGACGCTGGCGCCGGTGATGCCGTTGATTTCGGCTGGCCTGCCGCCACTGGCACGAGCCCAGCTCGACAGGTGGTCATAATATTTCGACTTGGTTCCCGCCATCCACAGGGTGTTGACATATTTGCCCTGCGCATCGGTGACATAGAGCGCGAGATAGGCGCCGTCGCCGCCGTAATTGCTCAGCTGGGTTGTCAGCGTCACGGGTCTCGCCTCGGCGAGGCCCGGAAGCGTGAGCGCGGTGGTTAGCATAAGGGCTGCGAGGAGTGATTTCATGGTGGGTCTGCCTTGCCTGTCTCAGGTCTGCGAACAGCTCCGGCATAGGCCCGGAAGCTCAGGAGACTGCCTTGAGGGCTTCTTTCTCCGTGCCGTCATTGTCGATCGCGCAACTGAGCGATTGCTGACGCGGGAGCGGTTTCTTCTTCAGCCGAATGTCAGTTGATGGACGCCGTAAGCACCTGATTGACATGCCCGGCGCGCGCACCGCATCGGTCAAGGCAGGGTGTCCGCCTTGCCGGCTGTTTGCATATACGGACAGGCAGGAACGAGCCGGCGAGCCATAATTTGATCAGCGCCAGCTCATGCGTCGCAGGGTTCCGTCGTGCAACACGAATTGATGCCAGATCGCCATCAGGGCATGCGCTCCGGCAAGGATCAGGATGAGATTGCCGGCATTCTCGTGAAGCTCGCCTATCAGGCCGGGGCGTCCCTGAACAGCTGCGGTGAGAGCTGGCAAAGGCAGCCCCGCGAAGGAGACCTGCACCCCCATCTGCGATGCCACATACCAGCCGGTGAGAGGTAGGCCGATCAGCAACAGATAGAGCGCGCCATGCCCCATCTTGGCGCCGAGCGCCAGCCAGCCGGTCCGGGCAACCGGCTCAGGCCAGGGGCCGATCAGCCGCAGGATCAGCCGCGGCAGGACCAGAACCAGCACCGCAAGACCGAGCGTGAAATGCAAGAGGGGCGGGTCTTGCACGATCTTTCGGCCGCCCTCCGCGCTCAGCCACGCACCAAGCACGGCAATGGCGCTGGCCCAGTGGATGACGACGATACTTTTCGAATAGCGAACTATCGTTTTGGGCATGGCTGGCCGCCCTTCGATCAGGGAAGAGATGCTAATGGGAAATGAGGGCGCCGGAATCGATTACCTGACGATAACCTTCGGCGACTCTCTGTCCACCGGCGGCAAGGACGACGGCTCGATCATACCAGACGCGGCCGGCTCGCGCCGCGCACGCCCGTGCTCGTCATGATCATCGGCCCGCTTGCGCTTCATCTTGACGACCGCAAGGGTCCCCGGATCGATCTTTGCCTTGAATGGCTGTCCCGTCTCGTCGATGCCCCTGATCTGATAACAGCCGTCATCGATCTTGATCCGGTCCACTTTCCAGCCGTGCGCTTCGGCGCTCTTCTGCACGGCCTCGCGCGACTGCCACTGGTTCATGGGGACGTTGCAATCGTCATCCGCCATCGCCGCGCCGGACCCGGCAAGAGCGAAAAGCAGCGAAGCTGCCACCATGCGCCTGATCATTGTATTGTCCTTGCTCCGCATCGTCCTGTGACAAAAGATGGCGATCAATCCTGACGGGTAGCTGAAGGAGGAAAGATATTTCCGTCAGCCTTCCGACAGGCTTCTTGGACACAGATTGGGATAGGGATAGGAATATCGCGCCTATGAGAATCCTTCTGATCGAAGACGACACGATACTTGGGGCAGCCGTCCGCGACCACGTTGTCGCCGACAATCATTCGGTTGATTGGGTGACCCGTCTCGACGCGGCCAACGACCATCTCGGCAGTGCGGCCTATGACCTTATTCTGCTCGACATGATGCTTCCTGACGGACAGGGCATTACCTTTCTGCGCGATCTGCGCCGGAAGGGCTGTGTCACGCCAGTGATTATCATGACGGCGCTGGATCAGATTTCAGACCGCATCCAGGGGCTCAACGTCGGGGCCGACGACTATATGACCAAGCCCTTCGATCTTTCCGAGCTATTGGCACGATTGAACGCCGTGGGACGCCGATACAGCGGCAATCCGAATCCGCTCGTGAAGATCGGCGACCTGCAGATCGACCTCGCGGCGAGGACGATCACGCGTGGCGGCCGACCCGTCAATCTCACGGCGCGGGAGTGGGCGCTTTTAGAGGCTTTCATCCAGCATCCCGGCCAGGTCCTGTCCAAGGAACAATTGGAGGAGCGCCTCTACGCTTTCGGCGCCGAGGTGGAAAGCAACACAATCGAAGTGCATGTCAGCCGCATGCGCAAGAAGCTCGGATCAGCGATTGTGGAAACCGTGCGGGGTATTGGCTACCGGCTCGGAACTGCCAGATGAAGTCGCCTAAAAGTCTGCAGTGGCGTCTCTCGCTATGGCTGGGACTGACCATCACCCTGCTCTGGACAATCGCAGCCGCGATAACTGCGCAAAAATTACGTCATGAAATGGATCAGGTCTTCGACAGCGCGCTTGAGGAAACGGCGCAGCGCATCCTGCCGCTGGCCGTTCGCGACATCATCAATCGCGACAGCGATGATGGTGATGTGAGCCAAAGCGTTACGACGCTGCGCAAGCATGACGAGTATTTCACCTATGTGGTGCGGGATGCCCAAAACAAGGTGCTGCTACGTTCACACAAAGCCGATTTATCCATATTTCCGCCGTTCACCCGCATGGGTTTTACCGACACCCCAACCCATCGCATCTATTCCGATGCCGCACTGCAGGAAACGATCACCATCACGGTCGCCGAGCCACTGGCCCACCGTCGGGCAATAACGCAAAGAACTTTACTCGATCTGCTCCTGCCGCTTGGCTTGGTGCTTCCCTTAAGCCTGATCGGCATCTGGGGCACTGTGCGAATTTCAATGACACCGATAATGACCTTTCGCGCAGGCATTGAGGCGCGGGGTGCCGGCGATCTATCGCCCATTTCAGACGAAGATCTGCCATCCGAGATCCTGCCGACCGCGCAAGCGGTGAACCGCCTGCTGGAGCAACTCAGGCGCACCCTGGAGGCCGAGCACAGCTTCACGGCCAATTCCGCCCATGAATTGCGGACTCCGGTCGCGGCTGCGCTGGCGCAAACACAAAGATTGTTCATCGAAGCGAAGGATGACGCAATACGCGAGCGAGCGCGTCTCATCGAGACGGCATTGCAGCGGCTTTCCAGGCTGTCGGAAAAGCTGATGCAGCTCGCACGGGCTGAGGGTGGGCGCCTCCGGGGAACGGAGCCCACGGACATTGCCGCGATCTTGGGAATGGTGGTGCGGGAAATGACGACAGGCGCGCACAGCGTTGACCGCATAGCCTTCGAGTTGCCGGATACACAGGTCATGGCCCGTATCGACCCGGATGCTTTCGCAATTCTTGCGCGGAACCTCATCGAAAATGCGCTGAAGCACGGATCACAGCAGGAACCGGTGCGCGTGACCCTATCGACAGACGGCGTGCTCAGCGTGGCCAATGGGGGTGCAGCAGTGGCTCCCGATCTGCTTGCCCGTCTTTCCGAGCCGTTCGAACGAGGCGGCGCGCGGGTGGATGGTACCGGGTTGGGGCTGGCCATCGCCCGGGCGATCGCCGCCGGTACCGGCGGCCGTATTGAATTGATTTCCCCCCGCGAAGGCCAACAGGATGGCTTTGAAGCCAGGTTTACTTTGGGAAAGTAAGCGCTGTGGCTCAAGCGGTCAGGTTATGGATTGCATCGAACGGCTCTGGTCCCGGTCAGAGCATTTTCGCGCGAAGCATGCCCCAAACGATATCCTTGGGGCCTGACCCGAGGGTGGGAAACCGGCCTTCGCTAGGCCATAGCCGGCTCCGGCCCGGTGACGGCCGGTTCGCGTCAAGAACATTGAGAGGCGGAAAAACTCTAGACGGCCCGGCCAATAAGGGCGCCGATCACAGCGGTTGATGCCATGGCAACAGCGCCCCAGAACACGACCCGAAAAGTGGGCCTCCATATGCTGGCGCCGCCCGCTCGCGCGCCAATGGCCCCAAGGGTGGCAAGCCCGACGAGGCAGGCGATCGACACCGTCCAGACGGTTGTTCCCGCCGGGGAAAGCAGGGCGATAATTAACGGTAATGCAGCGCCGGATGCGAATGTCGCCGCAGACGTGAAGGCTGCTTGAACTGGCCTGGCCATCATGTGGCTCGACAGTCCGAGTTCATCCCTCGCATGTGCTGCGAACGCGTCTTTCGCCATCATCTGCTCGGCAACCTGCCGGGCCAGTTCGGGTGTCACGCCGCGGTCCTCATAGATCTTTGCCAGCTCGGCCAGCTCCGCTTCGGGTTGCGTGGACAGTTCATAACGCTCACGCGCCATGTCGGCTTCTTCCGTGTCAGCCTGGGAACTGACCGATACGTATTCACCCGCTGCCATCGACATCGCTCCGGCCACCAGCCCGGCGACACCGGCAACGAGGATCTCGTGGAACGTTGCTGTTGCAGCGGCGACGCCGACGATCAGGCTCGACGTTGAAATCAGACCGTCATTGGCTCCGAGCACCGCGGCACGAAGCCATCCTATTCGTTCGATCAGATGGTTTTCTTTGTGAAGGGTGCGCATGGGCCATATTCCCGGATGAAAGTTTGAGGTTTCGGACGAAACGGCGAACGCTTTGTCGGCAAGGCCTTTTCGTTCAGTCGCGACGAACGTTGCCGTCCAAAAGCGTATGGACTTCGATTACGGGCATCCTGCGGATGCAAGTCGACGTGATTTCAGTTGCCCGATAGCAGGCGACAGTATCGTTGCCGCAATCGATGTGACCAAGACCCTACCCAGGATTCCTCATGCCGAAATCTCTAATTTCAACGATTGCTTTTGTCGATCAGGAGCGCCTGCCGAGCGGCGCTCCACCCAGTGATAGATTGCCGGCAGCAACAGCAACGTCAGCACGGTGGACGACATGATGCCCCCGATGACGACGGTCGCGAGCGGCCGTTGCACTTCCGCTCCGGCGCCTTGCGCGACGGCCATGGGTGCAAAGCCGATGGCCGCGACCAGCGCGGTGGAAAGCACCGGGCGCAGGCGGTCTGTCGCGGCCTGGCGCACGGCATCGACGAGTGGCAGCGTCCGCCGCAGGGCGTTGATATGATCGACCAGCACCAGACCGTTCAGCATTGCGATGCCGGACAGCGCGATGAATCCGATCGCCGCGGTGATCGAAAACGGCATGCCCTGAAGCCAGAGCGCCATCACGCCTCCGGTGATCGCAAAAGGAATGCCGGTATAGACGATCGCGGCCTGGCGGACACTGCCCACAGCCGAATAGACCAGGGCGAAGATCATCGCCAGCGCCGCCGGCACGACGATCATCAGGCGGGCGCGGGCGGCCTCCAACTGGCGGAATTGCCCGCCGAACTCAATGCGGTAGGACTCCGGCAATTCCAGCTTGCTGTCCAGCCGTGCGCGGGCCGCCCTGACATAGCCTTCGATGTCGTTGGTGTTGAGATTGATCATCAAAGCCGCCCGGCGCTTGGCATTGTCGTGCAAGATCGGCTCGACCGTACGCATCTCGCGGAGCCTGGCAACGCGCTCAAGCGGCACCAGGCCGGTCGCGCCAACCCGCAGCGGCAGCGACAGGATCGCTTTGCGATCCGCACGCATGGCTTCAGACAGGCGGACGACGATTGAATAGCGACGCTCGCCACGGGCGATGAAGCCGACCTCCTCGCCGCCCAGGGCGGCGCGGATGGCGCGGTTCACTTCCGCCGCGCCCAGCCCCAGCCGGATCATGGCGTCATGATTGATCTCGATCACCACGCTGCGCGTGCGGTCGGCGGTCTCGAAAGCGACGTTGGCGGTGCCGGGCAAACCTTGCAGTTCTTCCTTGGCTTGCGCCGCAAGCCGCTCGAGCACGTCATAGTCGTTTCCAAAGATCTTGACGGACAGGTCGGCGCGGGTGCCCTCCAGCATTTCGTTGAAACGCATCTCGATCGGTTGTGCGAACAGAAAGGATTGTTCGGGTTCAAGCGTAGTTGCCAGTTTTTCGATGGCCGCGACCAGTTCAGCCTTGGTGGTCGGCATGCCGGGGTCCTTCGGCCACTGATCCAGCGGCTTGTAAAAAATGTAGAGATCGTTCTCGTTCGGCGGCATCGGGTCGGTCGCGACCGCGCTGGTGCCGATGCGCGAAAAGGTGCGCGTCACCTGCGGGAAGCGATGCAGGATTTCCCGCTCGATTTCCTGCTCGATGGCCAGGCTGCGGTCGAGCGACATGCCGACCGGCTTGTAGACCATGGCCGTGATCGATCCTTCATCGAGACGCGGGGTGAATTGTGCGCCGAGCGTCTGAAAAACCGCGAACGTCCCACCGAGCAGACCAACCGCCACGAACAGCAGCGCTATGGGATGACGCAGGGCAAAGTTGAGCACGGGAACGTAGCCGCGTGCGACCACCCCGGCGAAGCCGCTTTGCCGGATACTATCGGTGGCGCGGAGCCGTGCGTCGTTCTCGCCGTCGATGCGCTCGCTTTGCCTGCTCGGCGTTTCACCACGCAATAGCGATGCGCATAGCGCCGGCACCAGCGTGAACGTGACGATCAGCGCCGCCGCCAGTGCCAGCATCACCGCCTCGGCCATCGGGTGGAACAGTTTGCCTTCCACGCCGCCAAGACTCAGCACCGGCACGTAGACCAGTGTGATAATGGCAATGCCGAAGAAAACCGGACGCGCCACGCCGCTGGTAGCGTCGATGACGATGGTACGGCGCTCCCGCGCGGTCAATTCGCGCCCCTTGGCTGCCTTGGCCTCAGTCATCAGGCGCAGAGCATTTTCAACGACGACAATGGCGCCATCGACGAGAAGGCCGAAGTCAAGGGCTCCTAGACTCATCAGGTTACCTGAAATGCCCAGCGTATTCATGCCGATGATCATCATCAGGAAAGCCAGCGGGATCACGAGCGTGACGATCAGGGCGGCACGCCAGTTGCCGACCACGACCAGCAACACCACCGCAACGAGCAGCGCGCCCTCACCCAGATTGCTCTCGACCGTCGCAACGGTGCGCTCCACGAGTTCGGAGCGATCATATTGTACTTGCAGGGTCATGCCCTTGGGCAGCGCCGCACGCAGATCCGGTAACTGCGCGTCGACGCGCCGCGCCACCTCCCTGCTGTTTTGGCCGACCAGCATCATCACCGTGCCAAGGACGGTTTCCTTGCCGTTGGCTGTCGCGGCGCCATTGCGCGGGGCATGGCCGATGGTGACGGTGGTGAGATCGCCAACCGTCAGCGGCCGCACGCCGCCCGCGAATTTAACGGGAAGGGCACGGATCATATCCGCGGTCGTCACGCGCGCTTCGGTCCGTATAGTGAAACGCTGATTGTTTTGAGTGATCGTCCCGCCGCCCGCGTTCTCGACATTGGCACCGATGGCCTGGCCAAGCTCGCTCGGCGTGACGCTTGCCGCTGTCAGCCGCTGGAGATCGGGCTCGACGACGAACTGCCGTTCAAGGCCACCGTTGGAATTCACATCCGCCACGCCTTGAACCGCGCGCAATATCGGCTTGACGATGTATTCCTGCGCCTCGTACAGCTCCATCAACTGCTGCTGCTCGTTCATGCCCGCCGGAGGCTGCGTCCAGTCGAGCGTGTAGTACCAAATCTCGCCAAGCCCGGTGGTGATGGGCGCGAGTTGCGGCACCGAGCCGGACGGCAGCAGGTCGCGCACCGCCGCCAGCCTCTCGGTGACGAGCTGGCGCGCGCGAAGCTGATCGGTGCCGTCGCCATAAATCAGCGTGACCTGAGACAGCCCGGTCTTGGTCAGCGATCGCATGTCACGAAGCCCCGGCTGGCCCGCCATTGCGCGCTCGATAGGCAGGGTGACAAGGTGCTCGATTTCCTCCGGTGCGAAGGCCGGCACCGTGGTATTGATCTGAACCTGCACGCCTGTGATGTCGGGAATAGCGTCGACCTGCAGCCGCAGAAACGACCAGAGGCCAAAGCCGCTGATCACCAGGGCGATTGCGACCACCGCGAACAGGTGGCTGGTTGTCCAGTGCAGCAAGCGGCGCATTATTGAATCTTGCCACCAAAGCTGCGACCGCCGTTAAGGACGCGCAATTGCAGCGAGGCCTCGAAAGTTTCGAGCTTTGTATCCAGAAAAGCCGATAACGCATCCAGATATTGGCGCTGCATTTCTACATAGGTCGCGATCGGGATTGCACCGCTACGAAAATTGTCGTCGGCCGCCTTGGCGGCTGCCTGGAGTGCATCCGGCGTCGACGTAGCCCAGCCCGCCAACGTTTTGCGACCAGTCTCGTACAATGCGGCCTGTTCAAAGACCTGGCGCTTGATCCGCCGCCTCGCTGCCAGCAGGGCCGCATCGGCTTGGGATTGGCGGCCTTGTTCCTGCGCCACACCCGCCGCCTGACTGTTCCAGAGCGGCAGAGTTGTCGATAACCGGACGCCGAAATTGGTCTCGCGAATGTCAGACTTCGCCTGGTTGTAATAGGGGCCGACCGCCACGTTCGGGGCACGCGATCTCCGTGCCAGATCGATGCGCAACCCTTGCTGCCGGGACTGCGCACGGAGCGACTGAAGTTCGAAATTATTAGCGTCCACCTCCTGCGCCATGCGATCGGCCGACAGTAGTCCAGGCAGCGTGATATCCGGCCGATTGATGCGGATACGCGCACCCAGGGGTGAGTTACGAAGCTGGTTCAATTCATAGACGACCGCGCTTGCCTTCACATCGGCGGCCGCGGCATTGCGCTCTGACGTGATCGCGCTGGCCTCCAGAATGGCCGTATCCAGTACGGATGTGGGACCGGCCGTCTCGCGCTGCGCTATCACCTTTGCGAGCGCTCGCATCCGGGCGGCGACGTCTCTTGCCGCTGCGGACTTCTGTTGGGCTACGAACAGCGTATAGCCGAGCAGTCGCGCCCGGCTGGCCAGAGTGGAGTCAAATTGTGCCAGGCCGATTCGAGCCAACGCGATTTGGTGCCCGGCGATGGCTTGGCGAAGGGCGCCCCGACCGGCAAAATCGATCGGTTGCATAATCGATATGCCATAAGCCGGACCGGACCCCGTTGGTGCGCCGGTCACGACGTCGGTTGTCCGGCGTTCGCCGAACTCAACCGACATTTCAGGATCTGGCAATCGATTCGAGGCGTCGCGTTCGATCCCGGCGAGATTGATCTGCTCCATATAGAAGCGTCGCTCAGGATTATTGGCGATGACGGTCTTGGCCAAGGCATCGATTGATAAAGTCGTCGCCTGCTGCGCCTGCGCCGGCGTCATCAGAACGATCGCGATCATGCGAATGATTATCAATAGTGGTCTAGGCATACGAACAGGCCCCGAAAAGCCATCCTCATGACACGCCAACCTGAACGGAAGCTGTCAGCGTGGATTCAGCCGGCGTCGATAGGTCAGTCATTGTAAGATCGAGAACCCGCGACGTCTCAGACCGAGGTATTTTTGTGCCTGTACCGCATTTGTACTACTCCAAAGTACAACTCAAGGCTGCGAGTAAGAGCCAGAGAAGCCTCCGACCACCACGTCGCCTGGTGGCGCATCTGGTGGGCGTTTTCAGACGCGGACCTCCCGGAATTCCTTGACATCGATCTCCGACTTGCAGGCCCCTTTGTTATCCTCCGGATCGGGATCGACCCATACCGCCACCCCGGCAACTGCCCCCACGACAGGATCCGTATTACCAGCAAGAGGTAGCTCACTTTGTCACGGCCGGCTGCGCTGTCCTAAGCTGATATTGCAACATCTCGACAAGCGTGCGCACCTCTTCGGGCGTAGCCTCACCGTGGCTCGCGAGTAGTCCTGTCACATCCATACCATTACGCTTCGAAACAATACTTCCCGCACGCATCTCGAGATTGTGTCGCGCAAACTCTACGGCCCGCCCATGACATTTTGCGCAGCGGTGCTGAAAGACGCCGGCCCACGTGAGCCCCCGCGTAAACAGATCCTCGAGAGCACCCGGTTCTCCCGCCTCAAGCTTAACGCCATGGTGATTACGAAGAAGTCGCGTGAGCGGCTGGCCGGTGCGACTGACTATGAGGGTGTCTTTCTCTATCTTGAGTTTTAGCCGCGCCAGATCAGCTCCGTGCTCGAAATGACAGCCACGACACCTCGTTTCATAGATCGCATGCGGGTCGAGTTCGGCGCATTGCACCGCATCCGCAATCAACAGCCCAAGTAGCACCACCAATGTTCGTCCCCACATGGTACGTCTCACCGTTGAATATGCCGATGACTTAATCCTTGATTAGATCATCTGCTGCGCCCCGATGCTGTCAAGTGCGGGCTACGCGCCTCCTTCATGCCCCCGAGATGGACGTTGCTGCGTCCAGTATAGCGGGGGCCGGCGATAGAACCGCCGACCGGGATGTCGCTGATTTTCGTGTCAATCCAGCCCGCGTGCCGCTTCCAAAACCTCATCCGAAAGCGCGGGGTCATCGATGGACCGGGACAGGGATACGGTGCCGATCATCGCGGCCTTCTATCCTCGTTCCTCTTAGCCTGAGCGCATTGCAGCGATGATGACGGACAAGAGCACCGTTGGCAACGGCGATGACGGGAGACAACAACACGCGGAACACGAGATAGAGACTCCTCTGCGACACCAGGAGACCAGCGGAATTGTGCGCCTTGCGACATCCGTCAGATCGCCCTCTGCAACGTGATGAGTCGCCAGCGCGCTACATTGTTACCCTTTGTTCGCGGCCGTCATTCAGAGGACGATCATTGGATGGCGGTGCCTTCTCCCAGAACGAACCGGTTTTCGCCTTTTCATAACCGTACTCATAAAGAGACCGCATATAGCCTGTATCAAAGTCAGGCGAGGCAGGTGACGGAATATTCCTGTCGATATAGGTCAGGTTGAATCCAAGCTTGTTGTGCCGGGCGAAGTCAAAGGTGCCGTATAGAATAGACCGAGTTTGCGTCTTTGTGGTCGAGGCAGAACTCCGCGCAGCGATATCCGCCGTGTTGTTCCGCACCACTTGAAAATCTGGTTCGACCTTGTTGTTGATCAAAATGTAGATGTCTATATGCAGATCTCGGCTGAAGTTTCCATTCCGTAAAAGGAATGCATCCGGTAACGTCAGCACAGGCGCCATCACCGCCCCATCCGCATGCATCTCCTGAAAACGACGCCCGTTTGCCTCAACGTCGATTAGCATAGGTGGGAATACCACCGGGACGCTTGCCGATGCGGCAACGACGTCCCGAAACAGGTTCAAAGCCTGGGTTGATCCAATCGAGGCAATCCGCCCCATGTCCCAGATCACCGTACGTTGCGTATCGAGATTGGTGGTTACAATGAAAAGCCTTCTGCCCCTGGCGTGTTCGGCACAAATTGCCGCGAGCAATTGCTGGTCAACATAATGAGCGACGAGTTCGCGCAGACGCGTATTTCCAAACAGGCCTGATCTGAAAAGGGCATTCGCAATACTTGGCGATCCGAGAATGCTCTCCGCTATGCCGCTGGTGTATATTTCTTTCAGCGTGGCATCGTAAGTAGGCCCAAGAAATGCAAACGGCGCAATCAATGCGCCTGTGCTCACCCCCGAAACAACTGAAAACTGCGGGCGAGTGCCGGCTGCGGCCCAGCCACTCAAAACGCCGGCACCGTAGGCACCGTCGGCACCGCCTCCGGATAGCGCAAGATAGCTATGCGAGCCAGCACGAAGGGGCACGCGCGCTTCATTGGAGAACGTCGATACTGGCTCGTCCGCATATCTCCGCAGATTGTTGAGATCGAGCACACGCGAGGATAGCGCGTCATTGGCGGTGTAGGGTGTCCGCGGAAGAGAACTGCAGGCGGTAAGGATCGTCATGGCGATGACGACGAACGATAGACGACCGGGCAAACTGAGAGTGCTGCTCATTCCCACCCCTATTTTTTCGAAGCGCCATGTCGGCTCTTTCAGCGCAACCGCACTGATTTGGAACTGCCTGAGGTATTGATGTACAAGTTGAACATCCAGGTGTCCGTTGAACTCGATCTTGCCGCTGCGCGGGCGTATGTCACAGGTGATCCGTCCGTCACGCGATCGTATGAAAGCCGCCATCGGCGTAGACGACCGACCCCGTCATCGGGCGACCCGCCTCGCTTGCCAGAAAAGCAGCGACTGCGCCAATCTCTTCAATGCTAACAAGGCGGTTTGCGGGAGTGCGTTCGCGGATCTTGTCGAGGAGATCGTCGAACCGGCCGATGCCGGAGGCGGCGCGCGTCTTCGCAGGTCCAGCCGAAATCGCGAAGGCGCGGATGTCGCGGTCGGCGAGATCGGCGGCGATATAACGTACGCTCGATTCCAGAGCGGCCTTCACTGGTCCCATCAGATTGTAATTCTCGACGACACGGTCGGCGCCATAAAAACTCACAGTCAGCAGACTTCCGCCTTGCGTCATCAGCGGCGTCGCGAGCCGAGCCATCCGGATGAACGAATGACAGGAGACGTCCATCGCCAGCGCAAAGCCGTCGGCCGAGCAGTTGATGACACCGGTCTGCAAGTCTTCCCGCGGGCAGAACGCGATGGAGTGGAGCAGAAAATCGAGCCGGCCCCAATCGTTTCGGATGCGCTCGAAGACGGCTTCGAGCTGTCCGGGACTGCGCACGTCGCATGGCGTAACGATGGTCGCGCCGATGGCCTGCGCGACGGGCTCCACGTAGGGCCGCGCCTTCTCGTTGAGATAAGTGACCGCCAGTTCCGCCCCCGCCTGGCGAAGGGCATGAGCGCAGCCGGCGGCGATGCTCTGTGCATTGGCGATGCCGACGATGAGCCCACGTTTACCCGAGAGATCGACGACAGGAGCCATCACAAGCGCCCCGCAGCGAAGCTGTCATGTTGCAGCACCGACAGCGCCTCGTCGGCAATGACGCGCTCTTCATCCGTTGCAATGACCAGCATTTTGACGCGCGCGCCGGCCGCGCCAATCGACCGGGCATTGACGGCGTTCGCGGCTTCGTCCAGTTCGAGCCCGAGCCAGCCGAGGCGCTTCGCTACTGCAGCGCGCACCGGCGGCTGGTTCTCGCCCACGCCCGCCGTGAAGACGATGGCGTCGAGTCCGCCGAGCGTGGCCGCGAGGCGGGCGATTTCGCCGGCGATGCGAAAGCAGAAGAGTTCAAGCGCCTCGGCGGCCTCAGGAGCAGCACTTTCAATCAATTCGCGACTGTCGGCGCTAATCCCGGAGACGCCGAGGAGCCCGGAGCGACGATAGAGCAGATCCTCAACATCGATCGGTTTCATACCTTTCTGCATGATGAAATGCAGAACGGCGCCCGGATCCAGCGCGCCGCAGCGGGTCGCCATCGGAACGCCATCCAGCGCGGAGAAGCCCATACTGGTGTCGCGGCTACGACCGCCCGCCAATCCGCACAGGCTCGCGCCGCTGCCAAGATGGGCGACCACGATGCGAGCGCCGGCGAGTTCGGGTTCGCTTTTCTCGATTTCGCCGGTGATGAACTTGTAGGAAAGTCCATGAAAACCGTAGCGTTTCACGCCCTCGTCATGCAGGGCGCGCGGGATGGCAAATCGGCGGACGAGATCCGTCTGGGTACGGTGGAAAGCCGTGTCGAAGGAGGCAGTCTGCGGCAGACCGGATCGCAGCTGACGGATCGCCTGAACCAAACGCAGTCCCTCTGGCTGGTGCAGCGGCGCGAGCGGCGTCAGGGCTTGCAAGGTTTCGAGCGCGGCGGCGTCAAGCAGGATTGGCCCGGCGAAGGTGTCGCCGCCGTGGACGATGCGATGGCCGGCAGCGGCGATCTGATCCATATCGTAGTGCCAGGATAGCCGGCGGAAGGCCTCGCCGAGCACAACGTGCAGTTCAGCTCCGGCGTCAGCTTCAAGCGCCACGTCGAACGTATCCGGGCCTTCGAGAAGATGAAACCTCAGGGGTGGCTTGTGGAAGTCGATCATTCCCTTCCCGATGCGCCGCGCCTCATCTCCTTCGAGGGCGAACAGCCCGAGCTTCACAGTGGACGATCCCGCGTTGAACGTGACAAGCATGCGCTGGCTCATGCGGATTTTGCTCCCTGAGACCGGCGAAATACGATGAGCTTGGCGAGCGCAGCGGAGGCGATGCGGGTGCGCAGCGAATCGGCCCGGCTCGTCAGGATGATCGGCACGCGGGCGCCGAGCACGAGACCGGCTGCGTCCGCGCCGCCGAAATAGATCAGTTGCTTCGCCAGCATGTTCCCGGCCTCGAGATCCGGCACGAGCAGAATATCCGCCTGACCGGCGACCGGCGAGATTATGCCCTTGTTTCGCGCTGCGTCGCAGTTGATGGCGTTATCGAAGGCGAGCGGCCCATCGACGCGTGCGCCCGTGATCTGGCCGCGAGCCGCCATGACAGTCAGCGCGGCGGCGTCGAGCGTAGATGGCATGCGGGAGTTGACGGTCTCAACGGCAGTAAGGACGGCAACGAGCGGTTCGACGACGCCGAGCGTGTGCAGAAGGTCGACTGCATTCTGGCAGATGTCGCGCTTGTGATCGAGAGTCGGCTGAATGTTGATCGCCGCATCGGTGACGACAAGCGGCTTCGAGTAGGCCGGCACGCTCATCGCATAGACATGGCTGACGCGACGATCTGTCCGCAGTCCGGAATTCTGGGCAACAACGGCTCCGAGCAGTTCGTCGGTGTGCAGGCTGCCTTTCATGAGCGTGGCGACGTGGCCGCCGGCGGCAAGCTCGACCGCGCGGGCGGCCGCCGCATGGCTGTGCTCGACGGCTTCGATCGGGATTCCATCAAGCGAGACGCCGGCCTCCTCAGCCGCGGTCCTAATTTTGGCCTCGGGCCCGACGAGAAGCGGCTCGAGCAGGCCCTTGTTACGGAGTTCCACCGCGGCCAGTATGACATCAGGCGAGCAAGGATGGACGATTGCTGCCTCGAGCGCCGGCAGGGCCCGCGCATCCTTGACGAAATGCTCGTATCGGTCGCGCCGCACCAGTGCAACGTCGGGAAGCAGTGCGCGCGGCCATTCGATGGCGCGGTCCGGAGCGATCACGGTCGCCGAGCCGTTCAACACCTCCTCGCCGCGCTGATTCGCGCCGCGCGTGTCGAGAACGACGATGCGCTTCTCCGGCCACTTCTCCCGGACGGTGACGGTGACGGTGATCGTATCTCCGGGGGAAACTGGTTTACGGAAGCTTAGATCTTGCTCGAGATAGATCGTGCCCGGGCCCGGCAGCTTCGTGCCGAGCACGGCCGAGACCAGCGCGCCAGTCCACATCCCGTGGGCGACGATATGTCCGAATATATCGGTCGACGCGAAGACGGGATCGAGATGAGCAGGATTTACATCACCGGAGACAGTGGCGAAAAGATCGATGTCGTCGCGGCCAACGACGCGCACGAGGGAAGCGCTCTCGCCGATCGCGAGTTCGTCGAAGGTGCGGTTCCTGAGTGGGGATTGATCCAAGTCTGCCTCAGTGTTGATGAACATAGGTTCCAGGGGCGCCAGCTCTGCGGTTAAAGCGTTGCTTCCCCGCGTGTCAGTACATGTGCTGACCGCCGTTCATGGCGACGTTGCTGCCGGTCATGAAGGCAGCGGCATCACTCACGATGAACGCCACCAGCGCTGCGATCTCATCCGGCTGACCAAGGCGGCCAACTGGAATCGCATCGATGATCTTCTGGCGCAGGTCCTCGCGCACCGCCATCACCATCTTGGTGGCCAGGTAGCCCGGCGAGACGGTGTTGACCGTCACGCCCTTGCGCGCCACCTCTTGCGCCAGCGCCTTGGTGAATCCATGCACGCCGGCCTTGGCCGCCGAGTAATTGGTCTGGCCAAACTGGCCCTTGCTGCCATTGATCGAAGAGGTGTTCACGATGCGTCCCCAGCCTCGCTCCACCATCGGATCAATGAATGGCTTGGTGACATTGAACAGGGAGTCCAGATTGGTGCGCAGCACGGCATCCCAGTCGGCCTTGTCGAGCTTGCGCAGCGTGGCATCGCGGGTGATGCCGGCGTTGTTCACCAGAATGTCGACCCGATGACCATCAGCATGGATGCGCCGCGCCAGCTCCTGCGTCGATTCGTATTCGGACACATCCACCCCGTAGGCGGCGAACGTATAACCCTGTGCTGCTTGCGCTTGCTGCCACTGGTCAATCGTGGTGTTGCCCGGCGTATGTGTCACGATCACGCGGTGGCCGACGTCGTGCAGAGCACGGGCGATCGCGGCGCCCAATCCCCGGTTGCCTCCGGTCACCAGGGCCGTTCGCTGAGAGGTACTCATGGCGATCTCCTCACTTCTCGGCCTTGCTCTGGGGCGTGGCGGCTGGCCCAAACCAGGGCTGTGTCCATGGTTGAAAAAGCTGCGCAAAAGAAGCTGCATCACCACTGGCCCCGAAGGCCTCGGATACGGACCCCTGCCAAGTCGTGAGCGCCTGGCGCAGGCCATCGACAAAGGTGGCCTGGCCCTTGGTAGCGGTTTGAGCGATTGCTTGGGCATCGCCAACGCGGCCCTGATACAGGCACCGGAACGCCTCGGATGGCAAGGTCGCGAGCGCCTGCCAGTCTGCCACCTGCTGAAGCTTCTGGATGCGCGCAGTGGTTTCCTCTACGCCGCCAGCGCTGAGCTGTTGCATGGCTTCTAGCCAGCGATGTCCGCTTTCTTGCAGCAAACGGATGATCTGTAGCTGTAGCTCGGCGTTGGCTTTGTAGAGTTGGATAGGCAGTTCGTTGTTCATTGCAATGCTCCACGGTCACGTTGTGCCCCATGGGGGCAGGTGTGGGCCATTCCTTGCGGGGTAGCCCGATCAAACCGCGGCAGCTCTGTCTCCGCCGCGGGTGGCCACGTCACGTCATTGCCACGTATGTCCCGGGCGCGTCGCCAAGTGGTGTGTACGTGCTGCCGCCCATGGCAGGCGGCGATACGCGCCCGGCCGAGCGCTGCGCCAACCACTGCTGCCAAGCCGGCCACCAAGAACCCTCGTGCAAAGGCGTTTCAGCGCGCCACATCTGCGGATCGACGTAGCGCTTGCCGGCGGCACGGGTGGCAATTTGGAAGCTGCGCCGGGGATGCCCCGGCTCGCTGACCACGCCGGCGTTGTGCCCACCGCTGGTGAGCACGAAGGTCAACTCCGCATCACTGAGCAGGTGCATCTTATACACAGAGGGCCAGGGAGCGACGTGGTCGCGCACTGTGCCGACGATGAACATGGACACATCGATATCGGCGAGCGCCACCGGCCTCCCGCCGACCTGATAGCGTCCCTCTGCCAGATCGTTGCCCAGATACAGTTGCCGCAGGTACTCGCTGTGCATGCGATACGGCATGCGGGTCACGTCGGCATTCCAGGCCATCAGATCATTGAAGGCTTGCCGCTCACCCAACAGGTATTCGCGAATCTGTCGCGACCAGATCAGGTCACGCGAATTGAGCAACTGGAACGCGCCAGCCATCTGCCTGCCGTCAAGATAGCCCTTGTCCCACATGCCGGCCTCGAGCCACGCCAGTTGGCTCTCGTCGATGAAAAGCGCGATCTCGCCAGATTCACGAAAGTCGGTCTCAGACGCCAGCAGCGTCAAACTTTGCAGACGTTCGTCACCATCGCGCGCCATCGCAGCAGCAGCGATCGCCAACAAGGTACCGCCCAGACAATAGCCGACCGCTTGCACCTTACGCTCGGGAACAATGGCCGTAACCGTATCCAATGCGTCCATGACCCCCAACCGCCGATAGTCGTCCAGGCTGAGGTCGCGATCGGCTGCGGTCGGGTTCCTCCATGAAATAATGAACACCGTATGCCCTTGGCCGACCAGATACTTCACCATTGAGTTGTGCGGCGACAGGTCGAGGATGTAGTACTTCATGATCCAGGACGGCACGATCAGGACCGGCTCGGCATACACATCGGACGTCGTGGGTGTGTACTGGATCAGTTCGATCAGGTGGTTGCGGTACACCACCTTGCCTGGGGTGACCGCCACGTCCTTGCCGACCTCGAACCCTTCGACCCCTGCAGGCGCATCGTCGAGCGCGAGGCGCCTTGCATCTTCCAGAAAGTTCATGGCACCGCGCCACAGGTTTGCGCCGCCGCTTTGCGAGATGGCGTGCAGCACCTCGGGGTTGGTCCAGATGAAATTCGAAGGCGACCACATGTCCAGCCACTGCCGCCCTGCGAAAGTGACCATGCTCTCGTGATGGCGCGACACGCCACGCACGCCCGTGGTGGCGTTGTGCCACCACTGCTGCTGCAACAAAAAGCCCTGGTGAATCACGTTGAAGGGCCACTGCTGCCAAGCCGGGGCGGCAAAGCGTCGATCCTGCTCCAGAGGCTCGATGCAGGTCGGACAGTCGTGCGTACTGGCGACGCGCAAGCCATAGCGCGCAAGGCGCTGCTGCTTGTGCAAGCCCTTTTCGATCAAGCTGCGTTGCTTGCCTGGGGAAAGGCTCAGGTGCAACGCCCAGTCATACCAAGCCAGCAGACCAGCCGCCGGTGACAACCCACCCGTGCTGCGCGCCCGCAAGGCGTTAACAAACGCATCCAAGGCATCGGGCGGCGTACTTTCAGACGAAGTCGGCGCGAGCTTGTTGGCCATGTCAACAGCGGTCATCTCCAGCTCTTTCCAATCAGCGAGTAATCTATTACTATCCTACTGTCCATACCAGAACATGCAACCCACATCTCATCAGATAACCGTTTTCTGGCATCAGTGCGCACGGCTCGCTTCCTGACTGACGTCGGCACAAGAGTTCTTCGATACGGCTTGAGCCATAACGACGCCACAAACCGCTCCGAACCAGACCGCTCATTCCGAACATCAAACCCAGACTCAATCCCGTGCCGAATAACCAAATTCTCTTTCTTCCATAAGGGTTATTTCGGGTGTTAAGATAGTAACAAACCACCTGCTTTTTGGAGTTCCAGATAGTGAATGATCGCTCTCAATACTTGCCCGCCGACGAGCGCCGAGCCGCCACAGTGCAAGCCGTGGTCGACTTGGCAGCCAAGCAAAACCCGGCCGAGATCACGACCGCGGCTATCGCTGATCGGATGGGTTTGACGCAGGGTGCGTTATTTCGTCACTTCCCCAACAAGGACGCGATCCTGGAAGCAACGATGTCCTGGGTCAGCGAACGGCTGCTGATCAGCGTGGACAAGGCGGCCGAAGGCGCCGCATCCCCTGTTGCGGCGCTCGAAGCCATGTTCATGACGCATATCGACTTCGTGGCCAAACATCCTGGCGTGCCACGCATGCTGTTCGGAGAGCTACAGCGCTCTGGCGAGACGCTCGCGAAGCGTATGGTGCAAACCTTAATCCGTCAGTACGAACAGCGACTGCGCCGCTTGATGGAGGAAGGCAAGGCGCAGGGCGAGTTGGACGCAGAGCTAAACGTGGATGCTGCCGCCGTGTTGTTCATTGGCACTATCCAGGGATTGGTCATGCAGTCGTTGTTGGCCGGCAAGGTCAATCGGATTCGGCGCGAGGCTCCAGCCGTATTTGCCATTTATCGCCGTGGCATTGAAGCAGCGCAATGAAAGCTCTCTGCGTCCATGCCCCCGGCGAGCCAACGCCGAACCAGCGCATCATAAACCTCGTCGCCGCTCAGCACATGGGGCGCATGCGATGACCAGAATTGCCTCCTCTCGCACCGCGAAACTAGCAATCGTTTTCGGGGCTGTCTTCGTGCTGGGTCTCGGCGCCGCGTTCTTATGGATACAGCGCACCGACAAGGGTATTGGCCTGCTGCGCCTCTATGGCAATGTCGATATCCGCGAGGTGCAACTGGCCTTCCGCCAGCCTGGGCGCGTAACTCAAATGGCTTTCGATGAGGGCGACGCCGTCAGCGCCGGCACGTGCTTGGCCGCTCTTGACGCGCAGCCCTATCGGGAAGCACTTGCGGCCGCGCAAGCCCAGGTGCAGGTGGCACAGGCAGAACTCGCTAAGCTGCGCCGCGGTTTGCGTCCGCAGGAAATTACCCAGGCACGAGAGGCGCTCAAACAAGCACAGGTTGTTGCTATTGACGCTGAGCGTAACCATCAGCGTCAAAGCAGTCTGCTTGCGTCAGGGTCCACCACCCAGCGCGCAGCCGACGCCGCCCGCACGGCTCGAGACCAGGCAGCCGCTGGCGTTGAGGTAGCCAAGGCTGCGCTGTCGCAGGCATTCGAAGGTTTTCGCGAGGAGGACATTGCCGCCGCGGAAGCACGTCTGGCTGTCGCGCAAGCAGCACAGGCGCAAGCCACTATCTCTCTTACGGACACTGAATTGATAGCGCCTAGCGACGGAACCATCATCGCGCGGGTACGTGAACCCGGCAGTATGGTTGCGAGCCAGAGCACGGTCTACAGCCTAAGTTTGGACAAGCCTGTCTACGTGCGCGCCTACATAGGTGAGCCGGATTTGGGGCGTATCGCGCCCGGCACCGCAGTGCGTGTTAAGAGCGATTCTGCGGGAAAGATTTATCGCGGTCAGATCGGCTTCATCTCACCGCGCGCCGAATTCACACCCAAGACGGTGGAAACGACGGATTTGCGCACGGACCTGGTCTATCGCCTGCGCATCGTCATCGACGAAGCCGATCATGACACCGCTTTGCGCCAAGGCATGCCGGTGACGATCGAGGTTGATGCTAAGTCCGGTCCCATGGGGAAACGCTAAGATGCAAGCGAGCGCCGTTATTGCAGCTGCGCCGAAAAGCTCGAACGCAAACGCAGATGCCGCAGCCGTCGTGATCGAGGGTGTGGACAAGCATTTTGGCGACGTGCGTGCCTTGCGGAATTTGAGTGCGCGCATCCACTACGGGCGATTGACGGGTCTGGTTGGCCCGGACGGCGCTGGCAAGACGACGCTGATGCGGATTCTGACCGGCCTCCTGGTACCCAACGCCGGCCACGTCACCTTGGCCGGGTACGACGTGGTGCGGGACAACGACGCCATTCACGTCGCCAGTGGTTACATGCCGCAGCGCTTCGGTTTGTATGAAGACCTGTCAGTGATCGAGAACATGCGCCTGTATGCGCAGTTGCGCGGCATGGACGCAGACCGCAACGCCGATCTGTTTGCTGAATTGCTCGACTTCACGCGGCTTGGCCCCTTTACCAAGCGTCTGGCTGGAAAGCTCTCTGGTGGCATGAAACAGAAGCTGGGCTTGGCCTGTGCGCTCATGGCGCGGCCCAAAGTCCTCTTGCTGGATGAGCCCGGAGTAGGAGTCGATCCGGTCAGCCGCCAGGATTTGTGGCGCATGGTACAGGCACTCACCGACGAAGGCATGGCGGTGGTCTGGTCCACCGCCTATCTTGACGAGGCTGAGCGCTGCGAGAGTGTGCTGTTACTGAACCAGGGCCAACTCTTGTTCGATGGCCCGCCGCAAGAACTGACTGCGCAGCTTAAAGGTCGCAGTTTCCGTCTGGAAGACGTCGGCGCCAAGCGCCGGGCGGTGTTGACAGAAGCACTCGATCTCGAGAGCGTGAGCGATGGTGTGATCCAGGGGGCTGGCGTCCGCGTGGTGCTGCGCGCCGGCGCGCAAGCGGAGCAGATCCAGGCACTGGCCGATCAGACGCAAGTACGGCTGGCGCCGGTGCCTGCACGCTTCGAGGATGCCTTCATCGATCTGCTCGGCGGCGGCCCCGGTGGCACCTCTACCTTGGCCCAGCGCCTGCCGCCGATCGAACTGGGTTCCGACATTGCCGTGTCTTGCCGGAATCTCACCAAGCGCTTTGGTGAATTCACCGCCACCGACAATGTCAGTTTTGAAGTACAAAAGGGCGAAATCTTTGGCCTGCTTGGGCCCAACGGCGCAGGCAAATCCACTACCTTCAAGATGCTGTGCGGCCTGCTCAAGCCGACTGCAGGTGAGGCGCATGTTGTGGGGCACGATCTGCGTCGGGCGACTGGCGAGGCAAAGAGCCGGCTTGGCTACATGGCGCAGAAGTTTTCGCTCTATGGCCTGCTCTCGGTGCGGCAGAACCTGGAGTTCTCGGCCGGGGTGTATCAATTGGCCGGGGACACACGACGCGAACGCATCGAGGAAATGATAGCAACCTTCGACCTGGGCGGCTGGTTGTCCGCCACACCCGATTCCCTGCCGCTGGGGCACAAGCAGCGCCTGGCGCTGGCATGCTCGCTCATGCATCGGCCTCCCGTGCTGTTCCTGGACGAACCCACTTCGGGCGTGGACCCCATCACCCGGCGTGAATTCTGGACTCACATCAACGGCCTAGCGCGCAAGGGTGTGACCATCATGGTTACCACCCACTTCATGGACGAGGCCGAATACTGCGACCGGGTGGCCATGCTCTCGCGTGCGCGGCTCATTGCGCTGGATACTCCTGACGCGCTCAAGCGTGTCACCGCCAATGCCGAGCGGCCGGATCCGACCATGGAGGATGCCTTCATCCATCTGGTGGAGTCCGCCGACCGTGAAATGGAGGCGACCTCATGAACGCCGCCCCACAACCCAAGGACGGAGATGGCGCGAGGCGAGCCAGCCTGCGCCGCTTCAATCTGCAGCGCCTCACGGCACTGGTTTACAAAGAAAGCCTGCAGGCACTGCGCGACCCGTCGACGCTGCTGATCGCGTTCGTATTGCCGGTCGTCTTGCTGCTGCTGTTTGCCTATGCGGTGTCGCTGGATGCCAAGGAGGTCCGCGTCGGCGTAGTGCTGGAATCACCCGGCGCCGCCGCGCAAGAGCTAGCTGCCGCCTTTTCTGGCACCCGCTTTCTGGACGCGCACTTTGCCCACGATCGGCGCGAAGTGGCCGACAAGCTCGTCTCCGGCGAGTTGCGTGGCTACGTAGTGATCCCGCAGGACTTCGAGCGACGCCTGGCCCAGCGGGGCAGTGAACCGCTAGTGCAGATCGTCACCGATGGCTCCTATCCTAATACTGCCAGCTACGTCGAAAACTATGCCCGGGGTGTGGTCCAAAGCTGGCGCGCCGGGCTTGATGTTGCAGCGCCCGCCCAGGCCGTGGTGCTGGAGCCGCGCTACTGGTTCAACCCCGAGCTGGAGAGCCGCCGCGCGCTGATCCCCGGCGCCATCGCTATTGTCATGACCATCATCGGCACCATGCTGACGGCGCTGGTGGTGGCGCGCGAATGGGAACGCGGCACCATGGAGGCCGTGCTGTCCACGCCCGCCTCGGTGGCGGAAATCCTGATCGGCAAGCTACTGCCGTATTTCGTGCTCGGCATGCTGTCCACGTTGGGCGCGGCAGCGCTGGCCGTGTTCGTGTTTGGTGTGCCGCTGCGCGGCTCGTTAGCAGCGCTGCTGCTGCTGTCGGCGGTGTTCATGGCACCGGCGCTGGGTCAGGGACTGCTCATCTCATCACTGGCGCGTAACCAGTTTCTGGCGGCGCAGATCGCGCTGTTTACTGGCTTTTTGCCAGCATTCATGCTCTCGGGCTTCCTGTACGAGATTGACGCCATGCCGGCACCTATCCGCGCCATTACCCGGCTGATTCCGGCGCGCTACTTCGTCGAATCGCTCAAGACGGTGTTTCTGGCCGGAGACATCTGGACGGTATTCACTCGCAATCTATTGGCTATGGCTGCCATCGGTGTCGTGTTTTTCGTGCTTGCCCAGCGCGCCACACGCAAGAACCTGGAGTAGGCCCGTGTCCAGCTCCATCTTCAGCTTCATCCGCTTGCGGGCGCAGTTTATCAAGGAAATCCTCAGCGTCCTGCGCGATCCGCGCAGCCGCATGGTGGTGTTCGTGCCGCCCATCCTGCAACTGCTCGTGTTCGCCTTTGCCGCAACGCTGGAAGTGCGCAATGTCGACATCGCCGTGTACAACCAGGATGCGGGCCGCTGGTCGCACGAACTGGTACAGCGCCTAAATAGTGCCCGCTTCATCACCCAAGTCCGGCATGTGGACAGCCAGCGGTATCTGCACGAGTTGATTGACCGGGGTGAGGTGATCGCCGCGCTCGCCATCCCAGTGGATTTTTCGCGCACGATTGCCGCCGGTGACAGCGGCCGCACACAGGTGCTGGTCGATGGCCGGCGCAGCAACTCCGGTCAGATCACTGTCGCCTATCTGTCCACCATAGCGGCCGATGTCAGCGCTGAAGTCGTGCCCGACGCGCAAGCGCCAACACCCGTGGTCGTGCGTCACTGGTTCAATCCGAACCTGGTCTACCGCTGGTTCATCGTACCCGGACTGACCGGGATCCTGGCGCTGTTCAGCGCGCTGCTCATCACCTCGCTGTCGATTGCGCGCGAACGCGAGCTCGGCACTTTCGACCAGTTGCTGGTGTCGCCCACCTCAACGCCGGAAATCATCATTTCCAAGTCGCTGCCGGCGCTAGCGATCGGCACCCTGCTGGGTCTTTTCATGATCAGTGCGGGCGTATTTTTGTTCCGCATTCCCTTTACCGGTTCGTTCGGCTTGCTGCTTGCCAGCCTGGTGCTATTCATCTTGTCGGTGGTCGGCATCGGCCTCATGATTTCCGCGGTCAGCATGACGCAGCAGCAGGCCATTCTGGGTGCATTCGCTATTGGCGTGCCGGCGGTACTGATGTCCGGCTTTGCTACGCCGGTGGAAAACATGCCAGTGGTCCTGCAATGGTTGGCCCAAGTCATTCCGCTGACCCACTTCCTCATTATCGTCGAGGGCAGCTTTCTTAAAGCCATGCCGCCCGGTGACATTCTCGCCAGCCTGTGGCCGCTGGCGGTCATCGCCCTGGCCACGCTGACGATGGCGACCGTATTCGTCAGAGGGCGCCTCCAATGAAACCGAAGACCCGCACCCCTTTCTTTTGCGCAGCGATCACTGGACCGGGTGCGAGCCTTCAAAAGGTTGCCCATCCAGACATGAACAAGGACGCTGCTGTTGCCGAAGCTTTAGCCAATCCCCGAAGACCGAATGGGCAAGGCCCAGGAACGCACCTCTCAACGCCGAAGGATGAAGAGGCCATGGTGCGGAGCGTGATTGACGGCGACCTTGCCAGAACGTCAGGCCGCAGAGAAGATGCTCAGCCTGTACATGAACATCCTGCCGAATCTGCCGACATGTCATGCACAACCACTTGCCATCCAGATAATGGAGTCTTGCTTCATGAGCGAAACGCACTCTGTCACCATCACGCGTCAAGACAAGTTCAAATTCCTGATCGATTTTGAACCTGGACTTGGACAGATCATGGGCGACGAGGCCCCGCCAATCGGCGACGGCACAGGCCCGACGCCGGCCCACCTATTGGCAGCCGCGATGGCTAATTGTCTGTCGGCCAGCCTGGTATTCGCGATCGGCAAGTTCAAGGGCGACCCTGGGCATCTCGTCACTACGGCAACCTGGGAAGTTGGCCGCAATGAACAGAACCGGCTGCGCGTAACCGGCGTCAATGTGGCGATCACGCTGGGAGTCGCAGCCGATACCCTGCCGCGGCTCGATCGCGCACTGGAACAGTTTGAGGATTTCTGCACCGTGTCCCAGAGCGTGCGCGCTGGCATTCCGTTCAATGTTACCGTGAAGGAGATGGATGGAACTGTGCTGAAACAGGGCTGATCCGCTATGTTCTCGCATCTCGGCTCCGAGCATCCGCACCAGCGCCTGTGCGTAGAGGTCGAAGCAATCCCATTCCATCCCCTCGACATCGCAGTGCCGTTGAGCACGACTTCATTGGAAGTATGGCCGAACGCTTCCTCATTGTTACGGGAGTTCCCGCGCACTATTATTGGTTCGATGGTGGATCGTTTTGTGCATCGGGCGAAAGCGAATATTCACGGCATCTAATTGATAAAATGACGCTTACGCCAAACCAAAATGCCGTTCGCAGGCTCATCGCGACGACAGTCTGCATTTCGTAAGCGTTGCCTGCCAATATCCAGCCACCTAAACCAAGAAAGACTATAGTGGTTGCTATGGTAATTGCCACCGCAGATACGGGCGCCCACCTGCGTTTCAGAATCAATCCAACGCCACTGATAATATACGCAAAGCCGGCTGCAAAATTGAAATACAATACGAAAGGCACAATTTTTGCCGCCGAACTTTCTGTCCCATGTAGCTCAAAAAGAGCACGCCCTCCGGAAATAAGCGTGGCTGCTCCGAACAGGATCGCGATTCCGGAAAGTACTTTAATCACCGGATTTGATGTCCAGACAGACACCATGACCTTTCCTCCTCATCCATTTCGGAAGGCGCGCACTACCGCTCCAATTTAAAGGTCTGTTTGCCCTCCCGGAGCCCAACATATCCGTTACTAGTGCGAACCAATTGTACACAACGCTCAGGAAGTAGTGCTCCTGGCTTGAGACAAAGACCATCCGGCGTCGGTCGCCATTTTGGAGTCAACTCCATCGGTCCACCCGTCATCTTGCCTGTCCCGTTCTGGAAAAGAATAAGAGTGCCGGGACGACCATCTTCCATTGTCATTTTCCACGAACGCCCATCGGCAACCTTTGCCGCCAATGATGCGTTGGAGTCTGAAACTTGAGCCGGCGCCCTAGTCATTTGCATTACTACGCCAGCGATCATAACGATAAGCCACGTCGTGCGACGATGCGTTCTGATGTTCGTGTCGAAACGCGACGAGGGGGTCGATGAATTCAAGCTCATGGGTGCAAACTCCTTATTTTGACATGATGACAAGCGATGAGGCGGCCGCGCTCCTAGCGCTTCGTTATCGATCGCAATTTCAGGAGCGATCTTTTTATCCGAAGCGAGATCATTGACAGGGTGCACCGAAGCAGCTTTCCAATTTTTGCTGCCCTGACGTAGCCTATCCGCAATGCCCGACTGCTTAGATTATGAGAGCCAACGGCTACGTAGAATCCGATCGCCACGGCAGCGAGTATTATAAGCAACATAATAAGAAAGACTCCCAACAACGTGAGAAACGTAAATCCGCAAAAATTCAGGAAAGTGTTCCGCAGAATATTCACCCCAGGTCTGGTCGAAAAAGATCGACCTCGCATCTGCATTGAAGTGTGTTTCGTGCTGGAGTTTCGATGAACAGGGGCGACAAGGAGCGTCCGCCAGGCGGGAGCTGAATGAAGCATCTGAGTATTGTTATCTGCCACAGTTCGACAATGTTGCTCATCGCTTCTCACCTCCTCCAAGCTTGCTGCCGGCTTACGGAATGTCGATATAGTTTGAGAGGCTGTGCTCATTCGAAACCGCGCCCCTCTCCAGCCTCTTCGATAGTTACGCCATCTCTGATATGGTAGATGCGCTTGAAGGTCGGGATGATCTTCTCATCGTGCGTGACGACGATGATGGCTGTTCCGAATTGAGCGGCCATTTCATTGAGAATGCGGATCACGGTGAGGGCTCGCACGCTGTCGAGCGGCGCCGTGGGTTCGTCGGCAAGGACGACCGGCGGACGGTTGATCAGGCCGCGCGCGATCGCAACCCGTTGCTGTTCACCACCGGAAAGTTGCGAGGGCATTGCAGTAGCGCGATGTTCGACATCAAGCGCCTTTAGAAGTTCCCGCGCGCGTCGACGGGATTCATTGTTGGGGACGCCGGCCAGCATGGGTAGCAGCGCGATATTGTCGGTGACGTCCAGAAAGGGGATGAGGTAGGGTGCCTGGAAGACGAAGCCGATCTTGTCGCGTCGCAACGCGCGAAGATCAGGGATGCTCCAGCTATCATTATAGATCGTCTCGTCGCCGAGGGTCATGCGCCCACCAGTCGGGTCGATGACCGCACCCAGGGCTTTGAGCAACGTACTCTTGCCCGAGCCCGACGGGCCGATCAGGCCGACCACCTCGCCGGGTGCAACCTGCATATTGATGTCTTTCAGGGCGTCGACCGCGGTATCGCCGCTGCCATACCGCTTCCTGATTTTTTCGATGAGGATTCCGCCGCTGCCCATCTCAGCCCCCGATCGCCTCGGCGGGATCGACCTTGAGCGCCATGCGGATGGCGACGACGCTGGCGAACGCACAGATGACGATGACGCCTATGAGCCCGATCATCGTGTCGACGGAGAGAAGAAGAACGAATTTCGGGAAGAGAGGCGCCGCGAAGGTCGCCGTGATCTTGCCGACGACGAAGCCTATCAGTCCAAGCACGACCGCCTGCTGCAGGATCATGGCCGCGATGGTTCGATTGCGCGTGCCGATCAGCTTGAGCACCGCGATCTCGCGTATCTTGTCCATCGTGAGCGTGTAGATGATGAAGGCAACAATGGCGGCGCTGACAATGGCCAGGATGGCGAGGAACATGCCGATCTGCTTGGCGGACGTCGCGATGAGTTTCCCGATCAGAATCTCTTCCATCTGCGGTCGCGTATAAACGGTTAGCCGCTTCCACCTTGCTATGTCGGTTGCGATCCGTTCCGAGTCGTAGCCGGGTTTGACCCGGACCAGAACCGCATTGACGTAAGGGTTGCTGTTTTGCAAGGCGATCACTGCATCCAGCAAGCCAGGCACCCAGGGCCGGTTAAACTCCGGATTTTCGCTGGTGCGGCGACGCTGGCGGACTATGGAGTCGTTGTCCTTGAGGAATTGTGCTTCCTGCGCGTCCTTCAACGGAATGAAGACCATCGGATCGCCACCCGACGACACCGTCCGCCGAGTGAGGCCCACAACCGTATAGTGGTTCCGTCGGATAACGATCGTGTCCCCCAGGGAAAACCCCGTAGCGACGTCGGCTACCGCCTCGTAGTGGCTGCGCGTGATCTGCCGCCCCGCGACAAGAAACGGCGGCCGGCCGGGTGTCGCCATGTCTCCCGGCGCGGTGCCCACCACCATGGCACGCACGTCCGAGTTTCCTTTTCGAACCTGCATTGTCAGATAGGTGACGTTAGCGACCCGCTCGACGCCGGGGATCGCGAGGATCACGCGATAGATGTCATCATTGATACTTGAGGATTCCGCGTATGGGCCGAGTGTGTTTTGCTGGACGACCCACATATCGGCGCCGCTGTTGTCGAGCAGCACCTTGCCGTCATCGACCATCCCTCGATAGACGCCAGCCATGGTGAAGGTCACACCGATGAGCAGACCAAGCCCGACCCCTGTGAAGACGAACTTGCCCCATGAATGCAGAATATCGCGTCCAGCGAGGCTGATCATTTGAGTAGCTCCACAGGATTACCGGCTACACGAATGCGGCTCGCACTGGCCAATCTGGATGCGCTGTAAACAACAATCCGATCGCCTACCGTCAGGCCTTTTTTAATCTGCACGACCCCTTCAAGGTCGGCAGCGCCGAGTTGGACGATCGTAAAGCGGGTCTTTCCGTCCTCGATTTTCCAGACACCCAGTTTGCCGCCGACATTCTGGATCGCAGCGTTCGGGATCACAGGTGAGGTAGGAAGTTCTGGAAGAGCAACGGTCACTTCGGCCAATTCACCGATCGAGGGCAGCGGTTCTGGAAGCGTGTCGAACTCCACCTTGGCCAGATTTTCTTCCGTCACCGCGTCAGCGAGGACTTCCACGCGCACCACCCGTCCCGGCACGCCTTTGCCAGCACGTGAACGCAATGCAATCGAGGCGGGCAGGTTCTGCTGGAGGCCAGTTGCCGCAATCTGATCGAACCGGGAATTGATCCAGAGATTTTTCGGATCGATCATTTCTATGACCGCCTGGCCAGCAACTATGGTCGTTCCTGGTTCGGCTTTGCGTGCTGCGATTACCCCATCGACCGGCGCACTCAGGATGAGATTCTCTCGCTGCTTGATCAGGCCCTCGCGGTCGGCGCGATTGCGTTGCAGGTCCTGTTGCGCCGCAAGGAGATTCGACCGCGCGGCCGAGAGAGCAGCATCAGCCACCTGGCTGTCCTGCCGCTTGGTCTCCACCGCGACTTCGCTGACGGCGCGGGTCTTCCAAAGTTCTTCATAACGTTTCGCCTGGGCAAGCGCGAAATCCTTGCGTGCCAGCGTATCCTCGACCTGTGCTTCTGCGGTCTTTATAGATGCTTCTGTTCGACCGATCGCCGCATCGAGCGCTGCGATGCGAGCATCCAGATCCACCGGGTCCATTTCCGCCAGAATCTGACCGGCGCGCACCCTCTCACCCACATCAACATTTATCTTGGCGACGCGGCCCGCGATGGTGGGGCCAATCTTGTAAGAGAAGTGAGCTTCAACCGTGCCAATACCGAAGAGTGCGGGCGAGATCGAGCGGGCCTCGACGACGGCGGTCGTGACAGCCACCGGCGCCAGCGGTCCGGAGCGCAATATCACGTAGCCGAACAAGGCGGCAGTCACGATTCCAACGCCGATGAGCATCAACGTGCGACGCTGCAATGAAGGCAGTTTCACGGGCTTGCCTCCACACCACCACGAATATCGGGAAGGCTTGCGGTAAGAACAACATCCGCCATGAATATGGCTTCGACGGATCGAGTTGGGGATGTGATGATCGAGGAATACCAATAGTTCATCTCGCCGCCTCAACCGCGCGTCGATACAACGCGAACGCTCCTGGCGCGCTGGCGCGGAAGCGTTTGACGTTACCGACGATGAGGGACTGCATGACAAGGCCCTGGATCGTGCCGATAAACAGTGTGGCGGCGACCGTCTCTTCCAGAGTGGGTGCCAGTTCGCCACGCTCCTTGCCCTCAGCAATGAGCCGTCCAAGACGCTCGCCGTAACGCTGGATCAAGGTCGGTGCCATACGCCTGGCCACGGTCTGCTCGGCGCGCTGTAATTCTCCGAACAGCATCCGAGGTACGCCTGGGTGCTCCGAGATGAACTCGATATGCGCCGTGAACGCAGCCTCCAGTGCGCCAAGCGAGGAAGTCGCCTTATTGATCCGTGCAAGCAGGCGTTCAGAGAGCCTCTCCATCACGGCTTGGAGAATGGCGTCCTTGGATGGGAAGTGCCTGAATAAAGCCCCCTGGGTCACTCCCATCCGCTTGGCGATCGCCCCGGTGGTGATGTCTGCGGGGTTTTGCTCGGCAGCGAGGTCGATGACGGTTTCGACCGTCACCTCACATCGCTCTTCCGCGGAAAGGTAGGCTGGTCGAGAGATCATGTAGTGACTCCAGAAGATAGTAATTAGTCACTATCTATCATCAGAGCGAATCTCCCGCAAGGGGGGTAAGGGTTCTTGTACCTTCGTCGGATGCCAGCCCATCTCGACAAGGGTCGCCCCGCACGTTGATGGCCGTGGCTGGAATATCGGCCGTAGTCGGAGCTCTATGGAACGTCATTTGCCGAGAGAGAGTCTGACTTCGAAGTTGCCCTGCCGTCCTGAGCTGCGACAAAGAGAGGTGAGCTTTGATTTTCCATTTTAATTTCTTGTTTGATATGATCGCTCGGCAGCTCGCCTGCATACACCTACCGCCCCAGCACGGACTTGATCGTATGGCCGCCGCCATAGATCGCGAGCCAGAGTCCGGCGAAGCCGAGCAGATGCTCCCACGGGATCGGCGCAATCGACGCGCTCATGGTGGCGTTAACGGTCGGCAGAATCACACCGTTCCATGACCACAGGAACAGCAGCATCCACGACATCGCTGGGCGCCAACCCCAGGAGAAGACGCTACCGCGCTCGTCCTCGCGCTCCAGCATGCGGTTGCGCTGCGCGGTCGCCATCGTGAGATAAGCAAGCCATTCGGCGCTGCGCTCGTGCTCGACCGCCTGGATCTTCGCAGCCGCGTTGGCATCGGCTTCAATCGCAGCCTTCACCGATTCCGGTGTCGGCTGTGCACCGAAGGCTCGGGCGAGTGCCTCGATGACCTGTGCCGAGGCCTCGCCAGCGGTACCACCGATATTGGTGCGCAGAATCGAGCCGAGGATCGGTGCCCCAAGACTGACAAGGAGCGGGGCGAGGATGCTAAGCATAGGTAGCCTCCTGCGCGTAGGCAGTGGCACGCCGGGCGTTGATCACGGCGCGGATGATGAGGATGGTAAACATCGCGAAGGTAAAAATGACTATTCCAGCGACAAGCCAATTGCCAAGCTGCGCGCTCTGATCGATGGCGATCGCGCCACTGCCGCCAGCGCCGGTCGCGCCGCCAGCCTGCTTGCGCACGAGAGAGCGGGCCTTATCAGCCTCGCCATCCAACTGCTTCCTGACGACGGCGCGATTGTCATTTGCAGCCGCAAGCGCCCAGGCGACGCCTTTGGCCTCAACGTCGGCGACGCGGCGGGCCCAGCCGCGACCGAACGTCGTCCAAATTTTGAGCGACTGCATAAAGCCAAGCCGTCTGGCGCAGATGCGCTTGACTGTCTCGTGGTCCGCCTCGCCGACCGAGGCGAGCAACCATTGACGCCCACGCGAAACGCCGGAGTTCACAGAGGCATCGTATGTCGCGAGATCGACGCCGACGGCAAGCGTCGGCCCTCCACACGGCAGCCAGTATTCGTCAAAATAAATTTGCTCGGCCTCGGCCATATCGATTGCACGGACCGGACGGACTGGTCGCCGCTGCTTGGTGAGCCAGGCATGATAGACCGCCTCGGTGATGCCATACATCGTTTTGCCGCCGGGATCGGCGGGATGATCAGACCACCCACCCTCCCACTTTTTGGTGACGTCATGACAGCGCCGGAACTTGTCGGTGCTCATCGACGGATCTCCTTTGATATTAGACATAAAAAAAACCGCCTTGCGGCGGGTTGCAAATTGATGGTTTGGCTGCTCGTGATGCGCGGCTAATCAGGGGCCGTCGCCAAACAGCCTCAACTTGATGGCGATACCTGCGAGCAGTGCAAGCATGATCGCTGTGGTGATCATGCGCACAGCGGTCTGGACGGCGGTGCGGCGGATGAAGCGAATGCTGTCGAGTAGAGTTCGCAGATCGTGGATATCGAGAGCGGCATCCTCGCCGTCGAGGCCGACATCGGCCAGCGCTCGTTTTGCGCCTTTCTCGGCCGCGCGCGTCAGGATCGCCTCAAACTCGGCGTCGGGCATACGTACAAAGCCCGGATCGGAATGTGACGGTGTCATCGTGTCATACTCCCGGCTCAACCGATTTTGACGCCCCAGAACGACGTGTGGCTCGCCGCAAAATATCCATCGGCATCCCGGAATGTGCCCTGGAGCTCGACTGTGTCGTCTGCATCGAGCACCACCATGGTCTGCAGCCAGAGTGCCGTTGCTTCGGAAACATGGGCGCCGGAGATTTCGCCGAACGAGCCGCGGATTTCGGTGGTACCGTTCAACAGCAGCCGGCCGCGCATACGCGCTGTGGTACTGGAATTGACCTTGTAGAGTAGCGTCGCGCCAAAGAGATATGTGCCGGCAACGGGGGCAACGAAGCGATTATTGGCAGTGTCAAACGACCCCTGGTCGTTATAGTCGGTGTTGTTGATAGCGATTTTGGTCCAGCTATCAGCAGCGACGTAGTTGTCATAGTTGGTGTAACCCTTGAAGCGCGACAGCCGGGGCTGATCGACGATACCGGTCGTATTGTCGACACTTAAGGCGTCGAAGAAACTCGAACCGTCAGCCGAGACCGCAAGCCGGAATCTGTCGGTACCGAATAGGCCAACCAGCGCCTTGGTGACATAACCGGTCTGGAAGACGTAGCCGAGATCGTTGCCTGCAGCCTCCTTGTTCATTGTGTAAAATAGATCGCCTGTGCCGCCCTCGGCCGCCGACCTTGCCGTCCAGAGCGTAGCGTTGAGTTTGGCCGAGAACGGGTTCGCCATATCCGCTGTGGTGCCGATACCGAGCCGCGCCAGATTCTGCAGCGCCGACGGCGTGGTTCCAATCCAGCCGGAGCCATCGTAGACGAGCAGCGCCCCCTCGTCCTCAACCCATACCCGCCAGCCCGTGCGCGGCGGCAGCTGCAGCCAAGCACCATCGGTGTAAAGTGCGACGCGACCATCCCAGCCCGTCCACGCGCCGGTTGCGCCAGATGCGACGATATAGCGATCGCCATCGGTGGGGCTGGCCGGCGGCACGGTCATGCCGCGACCCCTGACCGAGAGCTGGACGATGCCGTCGAGAAGCTGCAGCGCTTCATTGACGGTGACGTGCTTTTGCGCCTGATCGGCCGCGAGCTGCGGCAGACCGAGATTGGTCGTCGACATGGTAGCTCCCGTCATTGGGGTGGGAAGGTCAGAACGTGCTGGTGATCTCGGTGCTGGCGCCCGGGCCGAGCACCCGTGAGACCTGCGCAACGCGCCATGCCAGCGAGGCTGGTAGCACACCAAAGTCGGTCATCTGCTGAACTGCGGTGTAGAGCGCGCTTGGGCCGGCCACGCGAAGAGGGCGCACGACATTTGCGCCATCGAGGATCTGTACATTATATTCCTCGGTCTCCTCGCCGAGCGGTACCTCGTTTAGCCAGGAATCGCCGCCGATACGTGTACGGCGTATCCACGACAGCTGAATGTCTCCCGAAGCCCGCTCACGGGTGGCCCTTGGATGCGCCGGCGCGAACGGCCTTAAGCCCTTGCCGCTATCGGTGAAGACGATCTCGCCGGAGAGGTCGCCGCTCGGCCCCTGCGGAACCGGCGCGGTTCGCCAAGTAATCTCGATTCCGATGCGCGAGACCGAGACGTTTGGGCGCGGCTGGCGTGCCGGATCGAGCAGGATGAACCGGCTCCCGGCCGGGTGGGCCGCGATCTCATGTTCAGTGCCGCGTTGGCCGCGCAACAGCCGGCTCAGCCGATAGCGGCCCTCGGCGATCAGCTCGGCACTGGCAAACTGGATCACCTCGTCGTCGATCAGAGCGGCGTTGCCGCCGGCCAGCACCCGCTCGTCGGCGAGGCTCTGCAGCGCCCCATAATCGAGCTGTACCTCGACCGCGTTGGCGCGATCCCAGCGCCAAGCCGGCCCGGGTGCCAGTTCTGTCACCGTCGTGCCGATGATGGATGGCAGGCTCGCCGCGGCCGCAACCGTGTAATCCAGCGCATCGGCGGTCGGCTGGAACAGCGTCGCGCCGCGGAAGCGGCCGATACCGACCGGGCAGGCTGCAACATAGAAGCTCGATGCCGAGGCGTCGTGGTTGTCGATCATGATCGGCATGTCGAGGAGTTCGACGCGGACCGGCGCGACCGGTTCGGGTGCTGAGGGCGGCAGCACGCCGCTGCCGGTTGGCGCGGTATAGAACTCCGGGACACCGCCATCAGTCGCCACACCACGCAGCAACACCAGCCCAGGCTTACCGTAGGTGACAGCCGTGAGGCGGATGCGACGCCAGACGCCGTCGATCGGCACCGCCACGATGTCGGTCGGATCGCATCTGATGGCGCGCGTCGGCAGCCGCAGGTCGACCGCCTCGCGACCCTGCCACATCTCGCGCAGCGCGCGCTGGCCGATCTCTTGCGCCTGCTCGACGGTGAGCACGACGGGCAAGCTCAGCGTATTGACGCTCTCCGACTGGCCGACCTGCTTGCGCACCGTGACCGTCGAGGACTGGTAGTCGCGGCCCTCGTCGAGATGGACGATATCGACCGCGATCGGCAGTTCGGTGTCTTGGGTGCGCTCGACCTTGACGCGAGAGCGATCGCTGTCGTTCTCGCTGGCACCGAGATCGTTCGGGTCGATAGTAATCGGAGAACCTGCTCCACGCTTGACGAACACCAGCACGCCATCGCGCTCGACCGCGTCGAAGAAATACGCTGTCTGCAGCACTGCAATCATGTCGCGCACTGGCTTGCGCTCGGTCACGACATAGCCGACGACCTCGTCGTCAAGCGCGGTGACATCGAACTCGCTCGCGGCGAGACCGGCCCGCAGGCAGAGGTCCCGGACGATCCCGGCAAGCTGCATGTTGCCTATCTTCCCTTCAATCCAGTGGCCGAGCCGGAAGTTCTCGCCGTCCGACCACACCTTGGTGAGTGTTGGGAAGAACGGATAAGGCCGCGCATCCCAGCACCAGACGAAGCGTCGGCCGACCATCGGCCCGTCATAGAGTGGTGAGGCCGGGTTGTTAGCCGGATCGCTCCAGAACTGTTCCGTAGCTTCGATCGCCACCCGCTGAACGACGCGGTCGACCGCACGGTTGGAGTAATAGGGCGCAAAACTCTCGATCGACTTCGGGTCGATGAAGACGTTGGGCTGATTGGTGGCACAGTTCACCGTCGGAAAGCCGTATTCAGTGAACCAGATCGGCTTGCCGCGCGGTACCCAGGCCGTGGCAGGTCCGGTCGGCACGCCGCCGACGCGCGGGACGTGATCGTTCTCCCACCACCAGCGGATGTTCTTTATCGCCCAGAACGGATCGTTGATCGGCATGCGCCGCTGATCGAGGCCGCGACGTCCGAGATCGCGGTCATCTTGCGTCGCATAGTAGTAGTCGATCAGTTCGCCCGATGCCCACCCGGCTGCGATCGCTGCCTTGTCATAGACGGCGCGCGGCCGGTCGGTGAGCGGAAAATAGGCATCGATCCCAACCACATCGATATTGGGGTCGGCCCATAGCGCATCGAGCGGGAAATCGACATTAGCGCCACCGCGGTCGTGATAGCGATATTCTGACCAGTCCGCCGCATAGGTGACGATGCAACGCGGCCCGAGCCGGATCTTTGCCTCCGATGCAATCTGCCGCCAGAATGGTACCGCCGGATAGCCGCCGGCGCCGCCCCGGATGCGGTTGAGCGCAACCAGCTCGGAGCCGATGACGAAGCTATCGACCCCGCCGGCCTGCTCGGCCAGCGCCATGCAGTGGCGGATGAAGCGCAGATACCCGTCGTTGCGCTCGAAAAAGCCCGGCACATCGGCCGCGGCGCCAGCAATACGGCCGCGCCAGGGAAAGGGCGATGCGGCCGGCGGCGGAATATCCATCATCAGAAATGGATAGAGCATCACCTTGTAGCCAAGGCTATGCAGATGCCGAATCGCCCGGACGATCGATCCGTCACTGACCGTTCCGCCGTAGGATAATCCGGTCGTGCCGTCCGGCCTGGTGTAGGAGGAAACGAGCGGCCACCCGCCCGGCCAGCCGATGACCGGCCGGCCGCTTCCCATCACCGACCACGAATATGGCGCGGTGTCGGGCAGTCGGTCGGGGGTGATAGCGTATTCGGCTGCGGGCCGGATCGCGCAGGTCGCGGCATCTAGCGAGGTGCCGAACCAGGCATAGACCAGGCTGATCCACTCAACGTTCGACACTTCACGGCGCAGGTTGTCGATCGAGACGGTGAAGTCGGCCACCTTGCGTCCTGTGTTGCTGTTAATGTTGGAATCGCGCACGCGACTGCGCACCACATCGGGCTCGTAGGCCCATTCGCCGCTCGCCGGCATCACGCAGACGCTGCGGACGAGATGGCGGGCATCGGCCACATCGGCGTCCGAACCGCGATAGACTTCGACCTCGAAGTTCGGAAAACGATTGCCGTAGGGCGTGAGATAGAGGTTCTCGAGGACGACGTAGGACAGGCCGCGGAACGCCGGTGTGCGGGCGGCGCCTTCAACTGCCTGGATCAGTGGATCGGGTGATTGTGTCTCGTCGCCGTAATAGGTGCGGATATCATCGACATGCTCGGGATCGAGCGGCATCTTGTCGAGCCAGATGCGATAGATCGAAGTGATCGGCGCCTCACAGACGCCGAGTGCGACATCGGCATAATAATGGTAGCTGGTGTGCGTGATGGTTTGCGTTCCTCCCCCACCACCGGCGCTGCCTTTGCCGCCACCGCGGACCGTCTCGGTTTCGGTGCGGACGATTTCACGAATACCGCGGACCCAGATGATATTGGCAGGCACCCGCATGCGGCCCCAAACCACCGGCATGGTTTGGCCATAGGCCGATCCCGACAGGTTGAGTTCAGTGAGCCGTGTGCCTTCGACCGTCCGACGATCCTGCTGCGGTCCGAACAGCTCGCGGTCGAGAATGCCACCGACATAGGCGCCGAACAGCGCCCCGAGCGATTGGCCGAGCCCTCCCGCGATGCCGCCGCCGAGCACCCCGCCGGCGAGCGTGAGAACAAGCTGGGCCACGGTTCACGTCTCGACTTCGAAGGTGAGGTTTGGCAGCCGGTTACCGAACGGCGTGATGGAGAGCCGCTCCATCATCACATAGGCGAGCCCGCGATAGGCCGGCGTGCGAGCGGTGCCTTCAACGGCCTGAATGAGCGGGTCGGGGGCCTGCGTTTCATTCCCGAGATAGACCCGCATGTCGCCGACCTTATCGGTCTCGAAGGCATTGCCGTCGGCGAATACGCGACGCACCGCAGCGATCGGCCCGGCGCAGAGCCCGACGGCGACATCGGCATAATAGTGATAGGTGACGTTGGTAACGGTCTGGCCGCCACTGCCACCACCCTTGCCGCCGCCACCAACCGTCTGCGTATCGGTGCGAACCTCCTCGTCGAAGCCGCGCATCCAAATCACGTTCGCAGCCATTCGGCCCTTGCCGTAGAGCAGCGGAATCACCGCGCCGTAGCTCGACGACTGCACGCGCAGATCCTGCATACGTGCACCATAAACGGTCTGGCTGGCCGTACCACCGAACAGCTGCTGATCGACCATGCCGCCGACATAGCCGCCAACCAGACCACCAATCGCACCGCCGAGACCGGGCAGCAGCATATTGCCAAGCACATAGCCGCCGACCGTGAGAACGATTTTGGCCATGATCAATCCGCGATCCCAGGCACCCGGAACGCATGGCGGAGTTTTGCCCGCCACCATGGCGAGAAACCGTGCTCGACCACCTTGCCGGCCTCGCGGTAGCAGTGGATCAGCCCGTCGCCTGGCGCGACATAGGCACAGTGGTGCGCCGGACCCTTGCCGGCGCCGAACAGCAGGATGTCGCCGGGCAGCACGTCGGTCACGTCGATTTCGTGGGCGTGTGTCTTGAAACCGAGATACATGCGCGGCTCGGCGCGGTAGAGGTGCCAGGTCTCCGGATAGTCGTGTGGGATCGGCACCTCGCCGACGAATGGCAGCGCCACGCCGCGCACGAAACCGATACAGTCGCAACCGACACCCTTAAGCGATGCCTGATGATGCCAGGGCGTGCCGAGCCAGCTCCGCGCCTCGGCGATCACTGCATCTCGGGTGAACATCGGCATGAGGCAATCAGAATCAGTGAGGAGCGGCTTTCGCGAGCACGGATCTTCGGTGCTGTCCGGAACCGCGTCAGAGCTCATCACCCGCGCACCGGATAGGAAAAGACCATGTCGTTGCCGGGGATGTGCGGCTCGCCGCGGAAGTTCAAAATATTGCCAAAACGGGCATGACAGGTTTCCGGGGTCTTGTCGCAGCCGGCGATCAGGTGAACCCGGTCGCCGACCGCGATCGGCCGCGGCATCGGCGTGAACAACTGGATCGATTGGCCGTTGTGCTGAAGCACTTCGGTCGCCGCACCCGCGTTTGCGCCGGTCAGGAAGGAACAGACGCCGAAGGTGTAGAAGCCGGTCGGCCGCGCTGTCGGGACCGTGAAGGTGTCGCCACTGGATACAGCGCTGATGACGAGTTCGTCTGTCAGCGGAGCCAGCATGACCTTGCACTCGACGCTGCCCAGATTGGTACGACAGAGCCGTGAATAGAGCTTGCCCGCAACCTGCTGAAGGCGATTCGCGATGCCGCGAATCTCCGCCGAGAAACGATTGTCAGCGCGCTTAACCTCGCCAAGTGAGCCGCGACGAAGGAGCACGCGACCTTGCGACAGGTCGGCCCAGTTGACGAGAAAGATATCGATCTTGGCGCCGTCGAACAGACCGGCGGAGAGGTCCTCTGCCTTGAGCGCGTCATCATCGAGAAACCCGTCCACATCGAGGTTGTCGACGGACAGATCGGCGCCGGATTTAATCGCGCTCGGCAGGAAGCCGGTTGCAGCTACATAAGTCTGGCCATCAATGACGAGGTTGCGATCGTGATCGGTGAAGCCGCGCGCCCAGCCGTCAGTCCGCTCCAGGCGCCAGCACGTTGCAAGCGTCGTCACCTCGCCGGCAAGATGTGCGGCGAGCGCGGCAGATATGGACTTCATGAATCAGGCCCTGATTTCGATTAAAGCGATCGAGGAAACCTGCTGGATGTGATAGGCGACCGCGACCACCGGCAGATGATCGGTGTCAAAGCGGACCGGCACGTCAAACAGAAAGTCTGCATAAGGCTGTGTCGCGGGCGCAAGGTCGAACGTAATCAGCCCGGTCAGGTAGTCGACATCGACCAATATCGGGCTGCCGCCGACGCGAACGACTACGGTGCCAGCCTCGGGCTTGGTGATGACGCGCTGATCCGCCGAAGGCCCCGAGGCGTATTGCTTGGTCAGCTGCCAAATCAGCGGATCGGTGGTCGGCGCGAGCGGCTGGGCTTCGGCTTCAAAATCGTTCCAGTCGCGAAAGCGGAAGCCATAGGCTCGGCCCTTGCGGGCGCGAAAGAAGGCGATGACCTCAGCCATCTGCTCGCGGGTACGAATGCCGGTCGAGATGTCGTATTTGGCACGCGCCGCCGACCAGTTGACGTTGCGCTGCTCGAAGCCGGAAGCGACCGCGATGATGTCGGTCGAGAACTCGGGGCCACCAGTCGCTCCGCGCGCCACCGCGTCCGGAAACCGTATATCGTGAAATCCGCTCACAGGTTGCGCTCCGCGCGCCGCAGCGCGGCCGCCATATCGGCGGTGATCTGGCTCTGGGCCCGCCGGAACGAGGCAGCGTCCGGCGTCGTCACCGCAAAATTGAGGACGATCGGAGCCTTCGCGCCGCGTTCATAGGCGGCGGCTTCGCTACGGTTGAGCACTCGCTCACCGCGCTGCAGGATTGCGGGCACCTCGTCGGATTTAAGGAATGTGCCGTCATGGAAGCGGGGTGCGTTGTGGAAAGCGGCCGCCGAGACGAGGCGCAACGGTGCCGCACCACCGACAATGCCGCCAAAATGATAGATCGGCGAACCGAACAATTTTGCGGTCGCCGCAACCGGGCCGACCCCACCACCGCCGCCGAACAGACCGCCAAATAAACCGCCGAACAGGCCGCCGGCATTGTTCAACGTCGGCGCGTTGCCGCCGAACAGAAGATTTTTGAGCGGGTTCAGCACCGCGAGCTTGAGAATTTCCTTTTCGATGTCGGCGAGTGCAGCCCGTCCGGCCTCCGCCCAGGACTTCCAGTCGAGCTTGCCTTGCGCGAGCAGATCGGCAAAGCGGTTCATCGAGGACTCGAACACGCTTTGCCAGCCCTGGGTGAGTTCGCGGGCACGGTCAAGCTGGGCGTTGAGCGCGGCCTGGCGTTCGGCGTTGGCGAGGATGATCTGCCCCTCGACGCTCGCCGCCGACAGACCCTGGCGGCGCAGATCCTGCTCGGCCTTGAGCCGCGCGATGAATTTATCCTTTTCCTCGACACTTCGGCCGACAAAGGCGATCTCGGCCCGCGTCTGCTCGATTGCAAAACGCTGGTCGCGTGCCGTGTCGCGCAGGACCTTTGCTGCCTCCGCCAGCACCCGGTTGCGGGCTTGCTCAATCGTGAGCGCGGCCTGTTCGGGCGTCACCGTCTGGCCGATCAGCTCGATCCGGGCGCGCTCGGCCTCTAACGCCGCCCGCCGCGCCGGCCCGATGGCGGTGACAAGTTCGATCTCGATCTGCTGCAGGCGGAGTTTACGCGCCTGCGGATCGACGAACTTGGCATTTTCGCCAGAATAAGTCGCGAGCGCCTGTGTGACACGACGATAGGCGTCTTCGACATTCTGCAGATTATCGACATTTTTTGCCGCAAGCGGGTCTTCGAGCAATTTACCCAACGAGCCACGCAGCACCTCCAGCTGGCGGATCGTCTCGGTGCCGGGGATGATGTCGCGCACCGCCTCGCCGACTTTCAGCGAGAGAGCGCGCGCCTCCGCTTCGATGCGGCCAACATCGGCCTGGTGCCTTGCATCTACAATGCGAGCACGAAGATCATCGGCTTGTCGCCGAAGCTCCGCCAGGACCCGCGATGGCGCACTATTCGAGCCACGCGACAGCGCCGCGATACGCTGCTCGATTCGGGCGAGCTGCTCCTCGGATGTGCCGCCGCCAGCGGCGCGGTCGATGGCCCGACCAACGGCGTCATAGGCGTCCGAGGCCGAGCGCTTGACCGCGTCCCAGGCACGGCCAAGCGCGGTCGTCGCCTGCTCGGCATTAGCAAGGCTACTGCGCATCGCCTCCAGCAGCACGCGCTGTGCGCTGGTGCGGTCGTTCTGTTCGGCAAGACGTCGGATATAGGCGCGCGTTCGATCATCGAGGAAGCCGAGCTGCGCGTTGAGCTGATCTGCCCCGCGCACCGGGTCGGCAAAGACCTCGGCGAGGGACTTGACCGCCGCGTCGACATCGCTGCCGACGGTGACGGCATAGTTTTTGGCGACCGCGATCAGGCCGGTGAAATGGTCCTGGCCGATCCGCCCGGTGCGCAGGAACGCTGTCTCCATCTCGCGTGCAGCGGCAACCGACACCTTGCCGGCGGCAGCACCGACCTGCGCGATACGATTGAGGTCGGCGACCGTGGCGCCAGCCGCGCGACCGGCGCCGGCAAGCCCGACTTCCAGCTGTTTCTGGCCCTTGAGCCATGCGTCATAAGCGGTCGCACCTGCGATCGCCATTCCGACCGTCGCGCCGGTGAGAAGCCGCACCGGAGTGATGACGGCGGCAAGCGCGCGCCCGAGGCTGCCGGCGATGCCGGAGAGACCGCCGGACTCCGCACCGAACGCCTTACCGAGCTTGAGCGTCTGGATGGTGAGCCGTCCGAGCGGCACCTCGCCGGTTACCGCCGCGTCGGACGCCAGCCGGAACGTCGTGATCAGCGCCCGAATTTGGCCGCCGGTCAGATTCGACGCATGGCCAAGTTCATTGAGCGCGCCGGACGCCAGATCGAAGCGTTCCCTGGCGAGCGCGACCGCCTCATTATGCTCCTTCGTGGTAATGGTGCCGGCTTTGAGCAGCGCAGCCGCTTCCGCGATTTCGGCGTTGAGCCGCTTTTGTGCCGCACCGAGCGGGTCGACCTGGGCGCGCAGCGCCGCAGTGCGCCGCTCGAGGTCTTCCGATGCCCTGGCTGCGCTTTCAAACACCTCGGCCGAGTAGCGCGCAGACTTTGGCGTGGTGTCAACACCGAGCACCGCGTTGAAATTACGCTGCGACTGGTCGGCGCTTGCCGCTTGTCGCGCGGCTTGCGCCAGGCGCAGCAAACGCTGTGTCTGTCGATCGGTGGCACTTCCGGCGGCATCCATCGTGGACGCGACGCCGCGAAACGCGCTCGTGCCGGCCTGCCCGACCTCGTCGAAGGCGCGTTTGACCTCCGCCTTGCCCTCGACACCGAGGCGGATTGAGACATTTGTTGCTGCCATCGTTCGCTCAAATTCGTGACGGGCTCAATCAATCCCGGTCGTGGGCATAGCTGCGCACGATGATCGGCTCGATCTCGGGCAGCACTTCCACGAGCAGCGGAGTGAGCGCGCCCATGGCGTCGGCCAAGAGCAGCACGGCGCCAAAATCCACGGCGTAGATGCCGCCAGGTGCTACGCGCACCTGACCTGCGGCGCGGCGCAGCACCTCCCAGGCCGCGATGCCGTCGGGCGTATGAACCGCATGCTCTTGATACGGACACTCAGCACACGTCGTCGTGCACGCCGCGCAATAGCCATCGCCCCCACCGAAGTGCCATTCGGCGAGAGCGATCAGGCGTTTTTTTCCGCAACCTGCAGGATTGCCGGCGCGACATAGAGGCGGTCGATCGCGTCGAACAGCGGCCAGAGATCGAGCGCGTCATCGATGTGGTCCGGGTTTGGGCCGACCGGATTGCCATCGGCATCGCCAATGCCTTCCCATGCCGCGATGCCGGAGCGCGCAAGCGCGGAGGTAAATGCTAGCCCGGCCTGGATCTCGGCATCTTCGCCACCCGCACGCAGCACCTCGGCCGCAGCGGCGCGCGCGACAAGAATGGCGGCGACGGTGATGGGGCGGAACCGCACCCGCACGCCTGGAACAAGGTCGAGCCAGAACGGCTCGCGGTCGATGGATAGCTTGAGCATGGTAGCGTTCTCCGGGGAACTGGCGATTCGGAATGAGTGCGCGGATCGCGCAGACGACAACTTGACGGACTACGCGATTCGCGTAGAATGGCGATGGAATTTGAATGGGACGAAGCCAAGAGCGACTGGACCCGCCGCGAACGCGGATTTGGGTTCGAGGAAGCCGCGCTGATCTTTGAAGGATCGGTGCAGACCACACTTGACGATCGGCGGAACTATGGAGAAGAGCGCCTTATAGCGGTCGGCGAGGTTGCCGGTGAGGTGCTGGTCGTCGTCTATACTGACCGGGGCAGCGTGAGGCGGATCATCTCGGCACGATACGCCAATCGAAAGGAACGGATGACATGGCAATTGTTCGCAAAGCACTGAAGACGATTCGCGCGACCAAGTCACGCATCGATCATGCGAAGCTGCGCGCCACCGACGATGATGACATTGCGCGGCAGATCGCCGAGGATGAAGACACTGCGCCTGAAGTCACCCTTGACATGCTGATTGCACCCGCAAATTTACGCCGGCGCTTGAACATGACGCAGGAGCAGTTTTCTCTGGCACTTGGCGTTCCGGTTGCGACCTTGCGCAATTGGGAACAGGGGCGCAACGCCATCGATCCTGCGGCCCGCTCGCTTCTCTTGCTGGTTGCTCGCGATCCCAAAGCAACCCTTGCCGCGCTTGCAGCGGCCCGCTCAGCAGCCTGATCAATACGCCGCTACGTCGTTCATCAAGACCGCAGTCATGGTCTTGTTCAGAACCGAGTCCTTGACCGCCTGAAACGCGAAAGTCGCCTGAATACCGCCGGGACCGGAGATCGGCAGCTTCGGGCGCGACAGGTGGACCTCGTGCAGCGTGAAAGTGAGTGATTTTTCAGCATCGATCTGCCAGCCGAATGAGAGTTCACAGGCCGCACCACTTACAGCCTGATCGAGCAACGTGGTGTCGGCAAAGCGTACTACAATATTTCCCGTTGCAGTCACCATCGCAGGGTCTGCATCCTCGATGCGGCCATCAGGGCGGATAACTTCGACCTTGTCGAGGTTGTTGGAATAGCTGAGCTCGGCTGAGACAACATGGCCGAGCGCCATGCCATCGCGTTTGATCTCGCCCATGAACTGCGAGAAGCGCTCGATAACGGCCTCCGCCGGTGTGCCTGCGCCCGTGGACGTGCCCTTCGTCTCACCTTGTGCGATCAGGCTCATGGTGGCGTTCAAGAGACCCGAGCGCTGCATCTGGATGCGCATGGTGTTGGCGCGGGCGCCGACATTCATGCCATAGCTCGGCACCTCCGGCAGTCCAATCTCGATCGCCATCGAAGGCAGCGCCGGCGCTCCAGAGATGAAGGTGTGCACATAATCAGGTGCGATCCCTGTGGTCGTTGGCGCGCCGAACAACAATTTAAGCCAATAGCCGAAATTGCGCAGATCAACCGGCACAACGACATCGCCTTCATTGTTGACCACATCGCGGCTCGGTGGCAGCGGCTCGCGCCCGAGCCCCAACAGATCGCTCTCGATCAGGTTCTGCTCGTCGCCGAGGCCGGACGACACAAACGGCAGTTTGTGAAATCCAGACGCCGGCGGCGTGCCGTATGTGGCTTCAAAAGCAACCGCCATTACTGCGTTCGCACCGCGGGCGCGCGCCATGTCGATCTCCTGGAATGATGTTTATGATATTCAGTTCAGCGGATCGGGCGTGGCATAGGTTGCAATAAGCACGACATCGGCCCAGCGTCCGGGCAATGCGCCGGAGCTCTCGACATCGGCAGCGGCCGGCGCCTCGGCTTCGATAAAATCGCATAAACCCCACAGCGTCCGATTGGCTGCAATCTCGATCCCGATCCGGCCGAGGATTGCATCGAGTGCCTGTTCGCGCGGGCCGATCCCTTGATGCACCGCGACTTCAATCGGGATGCGATGACTGAAGATGTAGGTTAAAGGCGACAGTGTCGCTTCGGGCTCACCAGGATCGCCGTCACGGATAATGACGAGGCCGCCTGGCGGTACCCGCTCGGGCTTTGCCAGATTGCGTTCGACCTTCGCCTCCGGCACTGCCGCGGCGATCAGAGCGACGATCGCATCGAGCACCTGTTCACGCTTGCTGGTCACGGCACGGTCACGATCAAAATGGCTGCTATGAAAGCAAGGGATGGGAGAATAGTGGCCATTGCCATTCGCGCCTGATGCACGATCATCTCCAATGCTGCGCGAGGATCGGACCGACGCGGTTTGCCCAGCGCTGTGCGATCGGCTCGACATCGAGCCGCTTGCGTAGCGTGACCTGCGGCACCAGGATGAACACCACGACGGTCGATCGACCTGTCAGGCGGGTGAACTGCGCGCCGCTGCGGGTCCGACCGGCGTTCGGCCGTGCCAGCCCTCGCTTGCTCAGCCGCGCGTTGTCGACGACCAGCAGCGACGGCTTTCCGCGACGATAGACGAAGCGCAGCCGCATGCCGGTGCGCCGCTCGAAGCCGCCGGGCGTAATCCGTGCACGAGCGCCGGTCGTCGTCAGACCAGTCGCGCCCGCGGCCGGCGTCGGGATCGCAAGCCAGAAACCGTTCTTCGAGCGGATGGTTACGCCGCGATCGAAGACGTCGACAAGGTTCGGTGCCTTCGACCAGATAAAGGCAGCCGCATCGAGGCTTGCGCCGCCCTCGGGAAAGGTCTTGCCGCGCCAGGTGTTGGCGAGTCGACGTCCGAGGCCGGCATCGACGACATCGGCGCGCAGATCGCCCTTGAGCCCATCGGTCACCTCGCGCATGGCGCCGGTGACCGAGCGCGCTGCCTGTATTTCGTTGTCAGTGAGAACTTTAGCGAGATCGTCGGCCTTCAACGTGAAGCGCATCAGCTCAACCCTGCAACGAGGCCTCGCAGACCCACACCAGCCGCAGGCTGTCAGCAATGGGCGGCGCGATGATTTCAAAGGTGTCGCCATCGAACTCGACCGTGTCGCCGCTCGCAGGTTCGGCGACCTCCGAGCGGCGCACATCGATGAGCACCGTCGGCAGGATTGCTCGGCTGTCGCCGAAGCCAACGACCTGGTCGGGCCGCCGTACGGCGACACGAACAGCGACGCCCGACCCCACCCCGCCCGGACGCCAGATCGCGACGCGGGCAATATTCGGGTCGGTGAACAGCGCATCGATCGCCGCGGTGAATGCGTCCACCACGATAGCTTAGTTGCTGGTAGTAATCTTGACGGCAAGTCGCGGGCGCTTGTTGATCGGTAGTGGCGAGGCCTCGGTCTTGACGTCGATGGCGCTGCCGTCCAGCCGCGCAATCTGGCGGGCATAGATCGGCAGACCCATGGTGTTGACGGTCTCGATCAGGTTGGCCGGCGCGCCATAGGTCACGAAGGTGTCCATGGTGCCGAGCGGGAAGGCAATGCCTTCGCCCGCTGGAATCAGCGTCTCGATCGCGCCGGTCGAGAGCGTCACCGTGGCGTTGTATTCCTCAAACACGATACCAGAGAACGGGAAGCGCCGGCGGGTGTCCTCGCGCAACGGCTGCGCCCCAGTTGCGGAGAAGTATTTGTACGCCTCCTCGACCCTGGCGTGACCGATCAGCTTGTCGAAGAAACTGGGGCTGACCAGCGCGAGCACGCCGGTCATGGTCTCGCCCTTGAGCTCCGTCTCGATGCTGCGAAGCACCTCGCGGCACTTGGCCTGGACCTGGGTCGCCGCGGTGCCGAGCACGAAATCGACTGCCTGCTGGGCAAGCCCGAACTCATCGAAATAGTCATAAAGGGTGACGCCGGCACCATCCTTGACGACGCCGCGCAGTGCATTGACCTCCATGTATTCACGGGTCTGGGCATGCTTCGCCCGCATGCGGGTGAGTTTGCGCTCCATGACGGTGGCAAGCGGATCTGCGGCATCCGCGACGCCGAAGCCACGCACGCCCTGGATATCCTGCGGGGTGATGACGTCATCGTGCGGGATCCACGGCACTGTGAACGAGCGCATCGAGCGGGCATCGCGGTTGGCGACGGTGGCCGGCCCGCCCAGTGGCACTGTCGGCAGCAGGTTGAGCACGCCCTCGGCCTGCTCGATGATGGCGCTACGTTGGGTGATACCCTCAAAACGAAACAGGCCCATCTCGCCGAGACGGGTGTAGATATTAGGCAGGATATTGATGGCCTGGGTCATCTCGGCAAGCGTGTAACCGCCTGCGTCGAAGGGATTGATCATCGGAGCCATGGGGTTGGGTCTCCTTAAAAAAGATTGGGCCTCGATGGAAATCCATCGAGGCCCGGCCAAGCGGGGAGGTTCAGAAAAGATCAGGCGGTGTCGCGAGCGACGAGCCCCACAGCGGACAGCTCGGCATGCTTGGCCGCAGTCTTGGATGCATCGTCGACCGAAGCATCGAGCACGAGGGCGGCCTTCGACAGGATCACGGGGCCGCGCGCGACGACGAGGCCGGCCTTATCCGCGGCCGTGGCGTCGACGGCCTCGATGAGGACGGCGATCGCAGTCTCAGCACCCTCGTCGCCGGCAAACTGGGCTGCCGGAGACAGGCGGTACTTGCCAGAGGCGGTGATCTTCCCGAGCACCGAGCCAAGCGTGTAGTTGGTGCCGGCCTTGAGGGTAACGGTCTCGCGGCTATAGTTGCCATTGAGCTCATATTTGAGCAGGTCGCCGAGCGTCGGCGCCATGGTGAGAACGGGCATGCGGGATCCTCCTCAAATCTGTCGATGATCAGGCGCGGGCCGCTGCCGCACGCTCCCTGGCACGCCGCACGATCGGGCTGTCGCCGGCTGCGGGCGTGGACGGCGCCGTGACGATGACACTCGTCGCCTCGCTCCGCTGGCTAAGCGTGTCGAGCACGGAGCGACGCAGTGCATCGGCGGAGACGCCCCTGGCGACCGCGTCCGCCGCGTCGACCGCGACGCCGAGCCGGGCAGCCTGCGCGGCAACGGCAGCGATCTCGGCGAACTCGGCGCGCAGTCTGCCCGTGGGGTCGGGTTCGATGGCCGGGGCAGTCGCGGGCACGATGGCCGTCTGAGCCGGAGGAACCGCCGGTTCAGGGATTGCCGGGACCGGAGATGCTGCCGGCAGCGCGGGCTGCGGCTCGTTCGGTTCGTTTCGACTGTGTTCGGTGTCGTTCGTCGCCATGGACGATATCCTCCTGGGTGTCGGGTTGCTGGTGGCACGCGGCGCCGAGGCCATGCGGTCGAAATCGGCAGCCATCTCTGCGATGGCGAGGTCGAGCGTGCCGACGCGGTCGGCGAGGCCGGCGCGGATTGCGAGCTCGCCGCGATAGATCGCAGCATTCGTACCGCGCACCGTCTCGCTCGTCAGCCCACGATTGCCGGCAACGAGCCCGCAGAATTCGAAGTAGAGGCGATCGACGTCGGCCTGAATCGTGGCGCGGGCGCGTTCGGACAAGGGCTCGTGCGCATTGCCGTCGACTTTGCGATCGCCGGCGAACACGAAGGTCCAGGCCAGTCCCGCCTTGGCGTCCGCCCCGCTCTCGTCGATGTGAACAGCGACCACGCCGATCGAGCCGACTTCGCCGGTGCGCGAGACATAGAGCCGGTCCGCCGCGCTCGCGATGGCATAGGCCGCCGACAGCGCGCTCTCGTTTGCAACGGCCCAGAGCGGCTTTGCGTTCGCGCTCGAAATGGCCTTGATCCGCTCGACCAGGTCGAACAACCCGCCAACCTCTCCGCCCGAGGAGTCGACGTCGAGGATCACGCCGCGCACGCTCGCGTCATCCATGGCGACGGCGACCGCCTCCGCGATATCGTCGTAGGCTTGGAGTCCGCTCGCGGCGTCGAGATAGCCCGAACGACTGACAAGCGTTCCGATCACCGAGACGACCGCAATCCTCTCGGCCGTGATCGACGTGAGGGGCGCCAGATCGGTTTGCGGTCCGATCGACTCCAGCGTACCGCCGGCGAGACGCGGCCCCAGCACACCGAGGATGACCTCGAGCCTGCCGCGCGCGATCAATAGCGGCGTGCCGAATACGCGGCCGGCCAAATGCGGTAGGTCAGGCATTCGCATTGTCCTGTTCGCCGGCCGGCGTGTTGCTCGGCTCACCCTGAAACAGTGGCGAAGCTGCGGACGACCGGAAACTCAACCCGAGCGAATTCTCGCGTGCCTGGTCGGCCGCGATCTCAGCGTCGACCTGCTCAGCGTCGTAGCCGCGCTCTGCCAACGCCTGCGTTCGGCTCTTCAAACCGGCATTGATCTGCTCGATCTCGGCACGGGCGTCCTTCAGCGGGTCGACCCAGTCCCACTTCGGCGGCAGCCAGCCGCAGGCGAGGTGTTCACGCCGCCGGTCGTCATAGCGCGGAAGATCAAGCGCGCCGGCAAGCACCGCCGTGTCCATCCAGCGCGCCCACACCCGGCGGCAGAGCTGCCAGACGATCACGGCATGCTGGTAGGCTTCAATGCGGCGGCGGAATTCGAGCAGCGCAAGGCGAGAATTCGAGTAGTTCGCCTTGAGCATATCGTTCGACAGATACGCATAAGGTACACCCAACGCCGCTGAAACCTGCAGCAGCGTACGGTACTGGAACGGCTCGTAGGTCTGTCCTGAGTCGGCCGGCGCCGAGGTCTGCACCTCCTCACCCGGCTCCAGCATGGTGATCTGGCCGGGCTGCAGGTCGATGGTACGCTCGTCGTTGTCGTCCCGGCCCTCCGCGGCATCGAGCGGTTCGGCTGGCGCTGGCGTCGTGATAAACAGCGCGTGCATTGCCGCGACCTTCTTGCGGTCGAGTTCGGCGTCGTCATACTGATCAAGCAGGAACAGCTTGACGGTGCCGGCGGCAAACCGTGACACGCCGCGCAACTGACCGGCATCGACCGGATCGATGACGTGCACGATCTCGGAGGCCGGGATGCGGACGGTTTCGCCGGCAAGCCCAGGATCGGTGATGTCGCCCGGGTGTCTCCGTAGAAAGTAATAGGCAACACGACGGCCTACGCGATCGAATTCGATCCCCTGCCGGATCACATTGCCGTCGGGCATAACTTCGTTACGACTGAGCGGTAGCATCTCCGACGGCAACATCTGCAGCTGCAGCGGGACGGTTAATCCATCCTGAGGTCGCCGCGGCCGAAATCGAAAGAATACCTCGCCGGCAATGAACACTTCGCGCGCGGCGCGGCGCTGCAGGCCATAGAAGTCGGTGAAGCCCTCCGCATCAGCTTCATCGGTCCAGCTGAGCCAAAGCTCCTGAACCGCGGCTTTCACGCCAGCATCCTTGATGAGAGACGACGGTTTGATGCCTGCGCCAACGACATTGCCAGCCCAGCTCTCGATCGCATTGGCGGCATAACCATTGTTGCGCACCAGCCAGCGGGCGCGGGCAACGATATCGGGACCTGCTACCGCAATCAACGTGTTGAGATGCGCCCGGCTCGGCTGAAATCCTCTCAGTCGCCGATTTGCAAGCCCTGCCTCGAACCCGCCAATGAAGGCACCGACGCGGCGACGAAATGCTGTCAGTGAGGCGAGCACTCAAAGCCCCTTCGACGCAGACGTGAGAATGCGGCGCTTGCGGCCACCTTCCCGGGTCGCAGCAATGCGGCGCTCGAGATCGGTGAGAGCTGCCGCCATCTCGGCATCGCTCGCATATGTGACCCGGCGGCCGTCGATTTCGACGGTGCGCACGCCACGAAAGCGCGCCGCGAGCAGCGCATCGCGTTGCGCCAACATCTCTTCGAGTGTCATGGCTCAACTCAGATAGCTCGACTGGAATACGCGGCGGCCGTGGCGCGTTGGCCGATGACGAATGACGCCGGCTACGGCACCGCTCTCCAATTGCGGATTGGCCGACTGTTTGCTGTCGACCTCCTCCACTGGTCCGATCTGGCGTTCCAGATCGGACCACATCGCCTCGGTCCAGCGGTCGGCGCCGACGATCCAGGCGGCGGCACGGGCGTAGACGCGGCAGTCGAGCGCTTCGTTGCGCTCTCTGAGCTTTTGCCATTCGAGGCGGGCGAAACCGCGCTTTGTGCGCACGGTCACCAGCTGCTCGGCCGTGAACTGCTTGAGCCATTCGTTCTCGACCCAGTGCGGCAAATGCACCGCTCCAGGCGGAAACACGCCACCGCCTGCACGTTCTTCCTCGGTTGGTTGTTCCAGCCGCAGAAAACGATAGGTCTCGGCCTTGAAGGTCGACACCGCCACGGTCCACAGCCGCGCGCCGCGGCGCAGGCGCTTGCCACCCTCGGTCGCATCAACGAAGGTCGGGCCCGACACCGGACTCGAGCGGTTGAAACCCTCGACGCCCTTGACTGGCGCGACCTGCATAAATCCCTGCCGGCGTGACCAGGCATAGACTGCGGGGGCCTCGAAGCCGGTGTCGATGGCGAGCCGCGCGATCCTCAAGTGAGCGCCGCGCTGGTGCGACCAGATACGATCCAACAGCGCCGACAATTCCGCCCATGCTTCCGGCCGGTCGGGCCCGCCCGCGATCACGATATGATCGACGAGCCAGCTCTCCAGCCCACGGCCCCAGGCCCAAACATCGATCTCGATCCGGTCCTTCTGGACGTCGGCGCCTGCAGTCAGGAACAGTCCGCCCGCAGGAACCGTGCCTGATGTCCAGTGCTCACGCCGGTCATAGAGGCGCCGCCAGTCCGGCGCCTCGCCCGTTTCGACCCAGCTCTCACCAAGGACAGTGTTGCGGAAGGCTCGCAGCGCCTCGTCCGAGCCCATCGCCGCCTCATGCGCTCGCGCGATCTGCATCCAGCTCATCCAACCCGGCGGCGAATACAGCGCCGAGAGGTGGTAGCCGACCGTCGTAGGATCAACAGCTGTTGCTGTCGGACGCCATTCGCCGCGCTCCAGCATCGTCGCCTTATGGTACTCGGCAATGGCGCCATCGCAGGAGCCACATGAATAATGCGCGCTTTCTGGTCTCCCCTTGTCCCAGCGCAGCCGCTCGAACTTCAGCCACTGCATCTCGCGGCAATGCGGGCACGGCACGAAGTAGCGCCGCTGGTCGCTCGCCTCATATTCACGCTCGATGCGCGAGAGACCGCGGATCGTCGGCGTTGAGACCAGCAACACTTTCCGCCGATGCGCGAAGGTCAGCGACCGGGCCTCGGCGAGCGTCACCGGATCGCCTTCCTCGTCGGCCGAGGCCGGATAGGCGTCGACCTCGTCGAGAAAGATGTAGCGGGCCGGCGTCGAGCGCAGGCCCACCGCCGAGTTGGCGCCCGTCATGATCAGGATGCCGCCAGCGAATTCCTTGGACAGCATGGTGTTGCCGGCGTCGCGCGAGCGCGCCGGTTTGACGCGACCCCGCAGCTCGGGACTTTCGTCGATCAGCGGATCGATGCGCTGGCGCGAGTTGCGTTTGGCCAGTTCCACCGTCGGCTGCACGGCCAGCATCGGTCCCGGTGCCTGGTGGATGACAAAACCGATCCAGTTGTTGCCGGCTTCGGTCGCGCCGACCTGTGCGGCTTTCATGAACACAATGCGCTGTGCCGGATCGCCAGGCGATAGCCGATCCATGATCTCGCGCATGTAGGGCGTGCGCACGGTGCGATAGCGTCCCGGCTCGGCGGACGCCCGCGATCCCAGCCGGCGATGGCGATCCGCCCACTGCGAGACTGTCAGGTCGGGGTCTGGCGTAAGGCCGCTGCGCCATGCGCGAAGGATCTCCGCGGTGCCGTCAAAACCAAGGATATCGTCATTCAAGTCGGGGGCGGATTTCCGCAAGGCTGCCAAGCTGGCTGCGGACATGGGCTTCCAGAACCTTCTGCATCAGCGCCGCCTCCACCACGATGCCCTGACCCAGTTCGCCGGACAGCTCCGCCGCCATCAGCGCTGCCGCCCGTGCCGGCCACGTCACCCAGGCATCGCGTTCCTCGCGCGCCAGCCGGAACACCAGCATCTCGGTGCGTGCCCGATCGATCAGCTCGCCCTTCAGGATCTGCAACTTCAACCGCCGCTCCTGCGCCTTCAGCACTTCGTTTGCGGTCTTGGCCTGCAGGTAGGTCATGCCACTACCAGCGACCGGTGCCGCCAAACCCTGTTCGCGCAGCGTGTCGCCAACGGCGGTTACAGCTTCCTCAGACACCGGCTTGAGCTTTGGCTGGGACGGCGTCCTGATCTTCGACAGATCGGTCGTTTCCGCACGACGCCGATTTGAAGCCGTCGCATCGATGCTGCCATCCGGATAAAGAACCAGCCGGCCGGCCGTCTTTGCCTTCTGGATGGCGCCGCGCGACAGTCCGGCATGGGCGGCGTACTGGCGCTCGCTCATGCCTTGCATGACAGTGTCCTTCTCAAGCCCGTGGGCGATCAGCCCATACATCGCCGCGATAGCTCATCCCTGCTCGCATGCGAGATCGATTATCCGCGACGACGCTCCCAAAAATAGCAACAAAATGATCGTCTAATTCAGTTGATGATCACCGCGATCGGAGCATGACTGTCAGCATCAGACCGAAGGAGGCCGTTATGGAAAAGGGTGCGAAATCGACGGCTCTGGACGTATTCATCGCCAAAAAGCTCGAGATCGACGGAATGCTGCAGCGGCTGCAGACGCTTAGCGACGAGCACTTTAACACCCACCCCGACGATATCGATTGGGGCGACGTCGGCACGCTGAGCCACTACGGCGACAGACTGCGCGAGATCTGCGACAGCGCCTTCCACGAGGGCGAATACGCAAGATAGCGCAATCCCCGCCAACGGATGCTCCAGCCCCGAAACCTTCGGGGCTCGGGGTTGTGGAAGCGGCGGAATGGTCCGGCCGCATCTGCGACGAAGGAAGCATCCCGATGCAACTTTCCGATACCCAGCTCATCATTCTCAGTGCCGCCAGCCAGCGTAGCGACTGGCACGTCCTGCCACTGCCGGCTCACCTCAAGGGCGGCGCTGCCAACAAGGTTATCGCCAGCCTGCTCGGCAAAAACCTGATCGAGGAGTGTGAGGCCGTGCGCGGCGATCCGATCTGGCGCGAAACCGGCGACGGTCACGGCACCACGCTGGTGCTGACCGAACACGCCTTCGCCGCGCTCGGCATTGCGCCGGATGCCGCAGATGATGTCGATGCCGCCTCCGGCGAAGACCATGCTGGATCAGGCAATGAGCCTGATGGCGAACCGGAGGGCGATCCCGAAAGCATGCCGGCGACCACGGACGCCCCCGAGCCGGAAGCGCCACAGCTCGCCACAGGCGCCGACACATGCGCCGACACATACGCGCTCCCTGACACGGCGGACCATGACGCCAGTACGACGAATATCGCACCCGTGGCGCCCACACCCGCAACGTCGCACGCCCCACGCCCGCCGCGTCGGGACACCAAGCAGGCCAGACTGATCGCCATGCTGCGCACGCCGGAGGGCGCCACCATTGCCGAGATCGTCGCCGTCACCGGCTGGCAGCCACACACCGTGCGCGGCGCCATGGTGGGCGCGCTCAAAAAGAAGCTCGGTCTGGTCGTCACCAGCGAGAAGATCGATGGAAGAGGACGGGTCTACGCCATACACGATTGACCGCGCCAAAGCTCGTGAACCGCCGCTCGCGCAATTGGGCGGCGGTTTTCTCTGGTTGATGGATTGCTCAAATAGGTTCTTCCGGTAAGCTTATAGGCCGCACTGCAAACCGAAAGGACATCATCATGGCCGAAACCTGGCTGCCCTCGCTCAAGACCGCAACGCCGCAAGATGGCTTCGAGCTTGCCACCAAGCTGGCGCGCGTCGGCGTCAAGCTGACCCAGCCCTCCGCCGAGATCCGCGACAAGCTGCGCGCCGCCTATGAGCAGGACAGCACGCAGCTGATCGCCTCATCCCAGGTGATCGCCATTCATTTCCAGACGGTCGCTGCCGCCAACAATTACTGGCGCGACTGATCTAAGCCGAACTCCCCTCAATCGTCGACCAGCAGCTCAGCTGCGAGAGTTCGAAGCGCATGCGCGGCAACCAGTGGGACCACGCCGTTGCCACAGAGGCGAAGCCGGTCCACCCGGTGGGCCAGCCCATCAGCGCCTCGACGAACAGCGGGTTCAAGGTCCGGCGCTGCTCGCAGGTATCGCTGCCAACCATCGGCGTTGTGAGGACCTGGCGGCCAAGCAGTCCGTTCACCGGCGTGTTGGCAAGACTCGTTGCTCCATCCTTGTGATCGCGAGCCGTCGGCGTCATCCATATTCCGGCTGCATGGGTCAGGTCTGCCGTTTTCCGGTTGCCAGCACTCGGCTTGCAACCGTCGTTGGCCATCGGTGTCGGCCAATCCCGCGCCAGACCGTCCAAACCTCTTTCGTGCTTTCGTTCGCCACCGCGACAGCGGAAACTGTCGGTCTGCGGCGTTGGCCACAACCGCATCATCTCCGTGCGGTTGCCGCCGCTCGAGCGGGTCCCGGAGCAGGCGCGCGGGGTCGGCCAGGTCGTCGCCCTCGCGATGGGCGAGGATGAATAGCCGCTCGCGTCGATGGGGCGCACCGACTTCCGCCGCCGTGAAGAGACCTGCCGCAAGGCGGTAGCCCATGTCGACCAGTCCTGTGGCGACCTCGGGAAAACCACGGCGGAGATGATGGGCGACATTCTCGAGGAAGACGAAGGATGGTTTGCATTCGCCGATGATACGCCCGACATGCGGCCAGAGGTGGCGCGGATCGTCCGTACCCCGGCGCTTGCCGGCGACGGAAAACGGCTGGCACGGATAGCCCGCAGTGACGATGTCTATCGTTCCACGCCACGGGCGGCCGTCGAATGTGGCAATGTCGTCCCAGACAGGCGCGTGATCCAGGGCCGCGTCTTCCATCCGCGCCACGAGGATAGCCGCAGCATAAGCGTCCCGCTCGACGTAACCCATAGCCCGATATTCGGGGCAGGCGATAGCGACTCCGAGATCGAGACCACCCGCGCCGGAGCACAGCGAAAGGCCGAGCAGGCAAGCACTTCCGGCTCCGGCAGACAGACCGAAGGAAGATAGAGCCAGGTCATGCATGTCACATGGAGGCTTTGCGCTTGCGCGCCGGCTCGGGGGCGGTGTCCATGTCCGGCGTATCGGACGGGGGCTCGGCGTTGTTGCCCAGCCGTTCGGTTCTCACCTCGGCGAATGTCCTCCCGTCGCCATCGAGGATCGCGTTTTTGCCGGTTGCGGCCTGCCAGCGCTCGATCGCGACATCGACATAGGCCGGGCTGATCTCCATCGCGTAGACGCGGCGGTCGTTGGCTTCGCCGGCCATGATCTGCGAGCCTGAGCCGCAGAATGGCTCGTAGCAGAGCCCGCCGCGCGTAACATGCTGGCGCATCGGAATCCCGAAGGCGTCGAGCGGCTTCGGCGTCGGATGATCGGGGCGCTCATCCTTAGCAAAACTCGGCAGCAGCCAGGTCGAGGGCAGCGTTTCTTCCGCCACCTTGGGCGGGCGCTTACCCTTGATCCAACCCATGAAGCAGGGCTCGTGCTTCCACAGATAATGGGATCGCGTTAGCACGCCGCGCTCCTTCACCCAGACGATCTGCTGATGCACGAAGGCGCCGGCCTTCTCCCAGCATGCCTCTAGCATCGCCTGACGACGCGAGGCGTGCCAGCAATACCAGGCGGCATCCTCTGCGATCGCTTCAGCAACGGCGGCGGCGATAAACTCGTCGTAGAGTTCTGCGCCCTGCGAAGAATCGTCCCAGGTCGTGCCGTAGGACGGCGACCAGTCCTTATTCTGGGTCGGATGATTGGTGCCGTCGTAATCGACAAGGTACGGCGGATCGGTGGCGAACAGGATGGCGCGCTCGCCGTTCATCAGGCGGCGCACATCGACTATGTTGGTGCTGTCGCCACATAACAGTCGATGGTCGCCAAGGATCCACAGATCGCCCGTGCGCGAGGCCGGATTGCGCGGCGGTTCGGGAATGGTGACGGGCGGCACACCGGCGCCGGCGGCGCTCTCGTCCTCCGGCACATAGGCCAGCAACTTGTCCAGCTCGCCGTCGGAAAACCCAACCAACGACAGATCGAATTCCTCCGCCAGCAGTTCGTTCAGCTCGGCCGACAGCAGTGAATCATCCCAGTCGCCGAGTTCTGTCAGCTTGTTGTCGGCGATGCGATAGGCCCGGCGTTGTGCCTCGGTCAGATGGCCGAGCACGATCACCGGCGCCTCGGTGAGCCCGAGCTGCGTGGCGGCCAAGACGCGGCCGTGGCCGGCGATCAGTTCGCCGTCGTCACCGACGAGACACGGCACGGTCCAGCCGAACTCGGCCATGGAGGCGGCGATCTTCGCGACCTGGTCGGGTCCGTGCAGCTTGGCGTTCCTGGCGTAGGGCTGCAGGCGCGCAAGCGGCCAGTGCTCGATCCGCTCTGGAGCGAAGGCGAGGGTCATGAACGATCCTGTCGATGATGGTGGTGGCGATCGGTGGTGTTGGCGCAGTGGATTCCGTCTGGCGGAATCCACCGGGCTCCAGCTGGATTTCCGGAGTCCAGGAATCCACCCCGGAGTCCACCATACAAGCTGCTGTTATTGCGTGGTTATTTCAGGTTGCACGCTGGCTTCCAGCCGGGGTGGCTTCCCAAAATTTCCGGCCTGTCGCTGGCGTTGTGCCGCGCCTCGCCCGCCAGCATACGAATATCGCCGGAAAGGAACCGCGATTTCAAGAGCTTAGATAATATTCGTACTCCCTTGCGGTACGTCGCGATTGACATTACGTAACGTCGTGCGGTACGCTTCGGTGTGATCAAGAGCTTCGGCGATAAACGCACCGCCGCAATCTTCGCAGGCTACGCCGTGCGCGGTTTGCCGCCGCCGATTCAAGAGCGGGCTCGGGCGAAGCTGTTGGTGATCGACGCAGCAAAGCAACTCGACGATCTGCGCCAGCCGCCAGGCAACAGACTGGAGGCGTTGGCGGGTCACCGTAAGGGCCAGCACAGTATCCGCATCAACGATCAATGGCGGATATGCTTTGTGTGGCGGAATGGCGAAACCTTCGATGTCGAAATTGTCGACTATCATTGAGGAGCGGGATGATGAGCATCAAGCGTGAAAACATCGACAAGGGAGAGATCGACTTCGCCGACGTGCGTTCCGGGCGACGGCTGCCGCCAATCCATCCGGGCACGATCCTCCGCGATGAGTTCCTGACCCCTATGCAGATCAGCGTCTATGAGCTTGCCAGCGCAATCAAGACGCCACGTTCGCGGATCAACGACATCGTACTGGGGCGGCGCACGATTACCACCGATACCGCACTACGGCTCGGACGCTATCTTGGAACCTCGCCGGAGTTCTGGATCAATCTGCAGGCGCGCTACGATCTCGATGTCGCCAATCGCACCGTTCGCCGTAAGATCGAACAGGAGATCACGCCACGTGCAGCTTGACGGTGGTGCTGCTCTGCCTCTGACCCAGCTCGGCACCGTGGTTGAACCGTAGGACTTGCATCGGTCATTGGTCAATCCGGAAACGATCGCGGCGTGCATTTTGTCGGCAAGCCATTGATCCGGTTGAGGAACGTCCCGCTCCAGCGGGACATCGATCGTGCTATCCGCAGCTCCGCCCAGCCTGCACCGGCGGGCACGGCACCGAACCGTAAGAGCAAAACACACAGCAGTCGCCAGGCTTCGGCCGCAGCCGCTCGCCACAGCCTGGGCAAATATAGAAAAACCGGCACGCATCGGTCGGCATCGTTTCCGTGGTCCGGTGAGCGCACTTCGGACAGGTGATCGTCGACTGCAGCACCATCGGACGAAACTCGCGCGCAAGGCCGATCAAGCGACCTTACACGCCTTTGCGCTCCCCGGCATCACGAATGCCATAGTGCTTCACCAGCACACCGAGCGCGGCGACCAAAATGCCCTGTGCGCTCTCCTGTCGAACGGGCCGCCCGCACCAGCCCTGCCGCAACGCCCATTCGCGAACGGATGTCTGCATGCCGACGACGTGCCAGACGCACGAGCCTGCCGGCGCACCGTGACCGCCAAGAGCGTCGATCGCGCGCGCCACGCGCTCGCGGGCAGCGAGTTGCCGATCGCTGCGATGACAGACGTCATGCGCCGGCGATGGTGAGCGTGCCATCGGGGTCAGATTCACCCTCGGCATGGAATCGAGACAGGCAATGGTGAATGCCGCCTGGAAATCGCGGCCGGCGGCGTGCATGGCCGGCGTGATCGCACCGGAGCGCAACATCAGCCCGAGCGTATCGACGGTGCGGTGATGCGTCACCTCAACGCCGTTCGGGTCGAACTCGGTCACCTGGCGCGTGATCAGCCGGGCCTGTTTAAGGTTGCGGGGCGCGGCTTTCTTCTGCCGGGCTGCTTTTTTGCCGGTCATCGCATCCTCACTGACGTATCGCCATAGAGGCGTCGGGCTTCATTGATGATGGCCTGCCGCAACCAGGGGTCATCGATCGCGCCGACAGACAGGGTGACGATCCCCTGCTCGCGCCAGGCGCGGCGGCGCATGGCATGCAGTTCTGCCTCGCTGGTTGCCGGCAGCGGCATGGGAGGGCCGAGTGCGCAGCGTGGTGGGAGCGGCGCGTTCATGTCTGCGGCTCCTTTGCGATCAGATCAGCGAGCGCTCCGATAATGGAAGCCGGCGAGGCGCCGTCGCCGAGACGCCCCATGCTGGAGGCAAGCGCATCTGGCAGGACGCCGTGCTGCAGCAGAAGCGAGAGCGCGACGCAGATGTCGTCGAGCATGCGGTCCATGGCGGAGCCGATCTTGGCGCCATGCGTGAACACCTCGCCGACACGCTCATTGGCGACATCGAACCCGAGCGTGACCGCGTAGGTGTTGGCCTCATAGACCAATTGCATGGTCAGGCTCGGCCGACGGTCTGGCAGGCGCGCCCGAGTCATGACACGCCTCCATAGGTCTTGGCCGCCCAGAGCAGAATGGCGATGGCGTCGGCCTCGTTGTCATCGATTGGCGCGAAGCCGCGGGCTTTCACCGCGGCGATGACAGCCTGCTTGTCGGCGTTACCCTTGCCGGCAATGAAACGCTTGATCGTGCCGACCGGCACGCCCTGATACGGGACGTCGCGGAATTCGGCCCAGGCTTCGAGGTGCGCGAGAAAGCCGCCATAGACGTGCGCCGCAAGCGTACCGGCATGCGCCCTTACCTCTTCGAAGAACACTGCCGCGATCGGGCCAGGACTGCCGGCGAGTTCGCTGAGCCAATGATTGAACCGCAGGAAGGCCATGCCGCCGCCTTCGAAGCGGTTCGGCCGGAACTGCTGCACGCCGCTGGTGATGACGCCGGTTGTGTCGCGAAGCGCCCAGCCGGTTGTGGAGCCGAGATCAAGCGCAAGGATCGCCGATCGCTGACCGCACAGCCGTTTTGCGGCGAGATCACGCGTCCGCGGCAACGGAGAATATGTGGCGGGTTTCACAATGAAGGCTCACGGGACGTGGGCCTTCGGCTTTGGTCAAATCGGATTTTAGATTCACAGAATCGCCATGCAAGGAAATTCGGTGCCCGTTATGGCGAAATCGTACGTCGTTCCAGCGCAGCCAGGTGTCACCAACCTCCGCGACCCGTTGGTGACACCGCTTTGTGCAGAAATCTCCGTGGCTTAACCCTGGTGTCACCAACCTTTCGTTTCACCAACCTCGGTGCAAACATTCTCTATAGGAGAATGGATTTCGCTCATAACGCATCCATTCTCACGTATGACACTCCAGACCGTTGGTGACGTTGGTGACGTTGGTGACACCGTTGTTTTCAAAGCAGTTTTCGTGTCACCAACCCCAGCTTGAGGTTGGTGACACCGACGAGGTTGGTGACACCGCGAATCGGATTGTCAGGCGCAGAGCCAATCGTCAGGGACACCTTTCCGCCGTTTGTGCGTGTATCGATCAGACGCGGGATTAGCAATGGCGTCGCCGCTCGGCGGGCTCCGGCCGCCGAAATCTCCACCCATGAAGCTCCCGCGCCGACAAGCGCGGAACCAAAGGCGCGACGCGTCAGCATTCGGTGTCTCCATTAGTTATGATCCAAGCCAGAGCTCAGCGGCTCAGAATATCGTTCTTCTTTTGTAGATACTCATCACGGCCGATTTCGCCGCGAGCGTAGCGTTGTTCGAGCGTGTCGAGTGCTGAGGTTCTACGCGTATCGGCATAACGACCACGCGAGGAGAGCGTGCTTACCACCCAACTAACCAAGGCGATGAACGCTATAATAACGACGAGCCAGATGATCATTCCAACGGGCCAGAATCCACCGTTTCCCCAACCCATCATTCCCCAATGCGAGCCGTATCCATGTCCCATATTGGCCTCCGCCAGATGACCTAGAGCGATTGAATGGTGGCCTTGAGCTCGTCTCGAACCTTCATGGCGATCGCAGTCAGCGTGTCGTTGTCAATAGCCTGCATCGACGCGACAGGATCTACTGCGGCGACTTCGCTTTTCCCATCCAATTCCTGGACGATAACGTTACACGGCAACATTGTGCCGATCTTGTCTTCTGCCTGGAGTGCCTGATGAGCCATACGCGGATTGCAGGCGCCAAGAATAACATAGGGCCGGAATTCAACGTCGAGCTTTTCTTTCAGTGTGCTCTTGACATCGATCCGTGTCAGCACGCCGAAACCGCGCTGCTTGAGCGCTGCAATCGTAATTTCGACTGCCTGATCGAATGGAACATTTAATGTCTTTGCAAAGTAGTATGACATCTCAGACCTCCAATCGTGGGTTTCAGTATAGCACGGCCGTTCGGTTCCAGATTGCGCCAATTCGATGGCTGCTGTTCTATCGACGATATCTCCATTCACGCAGAGACTTCCGTCCTGTCCCGGTTCGTGCCTGGTAGCGCCGCCAATTTCGCGCTTTCAGATACGCTGTGACCCGCATTTGATCGACCCGTATCCACCGCGCCGGCTCAATGCCAAGAGCACCCTCGAGGATTTCGCCGACCGAGACATCGGTCAGCGGATTTTGTCGCTCGACCTCCTCATCGCGCCAATCGTCAAAGCTTCCATACCCGTGATTGACGTGTCGCCGCTCGTAGACGAGCCAGCGGTCGATACGCGCGTCCCAGGCATCCGCGTAGTAGCGCTGGTCTTGCTCGGATTTAGCGGAGGCGACCAGTTCCGGCTCGTCGAGCCACCAGATGGCGCCTTTTCGGTATAGCGCGATGGCTTCCGCCCAGAGCTGGTCGCGGTCGCGCACCAGTGCGTCGAGGTCGATGTTCCCGCAACGCACCGGCCAGAAGCGGCGATTGCCGGTCTCATCACGCAGATAGGTTTCCGGGTTAACGCTGCCGGCGAACACACACTGGCGTGGTATCGTGACAATGTAGCGTTCATACGGTGGCCGATAGCGGTCGGTCGTCCTGGTCAGGAACGCCTTGATGCGCGAGACCTCAGCGCGACTGATCGCGTCGAGCTCGGCGATCTCGATGATCCAGATGCCGCGCATCTGCTGGGCTGCGTCTTTGCTGCCAATCTCGGCAATCTCGTCCGTGAACCACCCCGCACCAGCGAGCGTCTTGATGGCGCTCGACTTTTTCGTGCCCTGCGGCCCCTCGAGGATCAGCATGTGATCCGCCTTGACCCCTGGCTGCATGACACGCGCCACCGCCGAGATCATCCAGCGCGCGCCGAATACCCTATTGAGCGATGTATCCTCGGCGCCCAGATAGACAATCGGCCAGTGTTCCAGGCGCGACGTACCATCCCAGCAGACACTGTTGAGATAGTCGCGTACCGGGTGGATGGGCATCTCTCTCGCGACTGCATTGATGCCATGGCTGACCGTGATTGGGTTGACGTTAATTTCCCGGTGCTGCAGCCATTCAGCGCAGCGAACATCGTCAATTTCGCTCCACGCCCGTGGGAGGCATGAAGCCTGCTCCCAAGGAAGCGCGCGCATAACCAAAATCTCCTGACGGAATTCATCGAACATCAGCGTGCCGGCGAAGACCTCGTCGTTCGACAGCGCGGTGATGACGTTGGCTTCGTTGCGCTCGGGCGTGCCGGCAAGATCGAGACGGAGCTGGGCGGCCCATCGTGGTCGAACTGGCTGCCGGTGGATGTCCCCTGTCGCATTCAGCCGGCGACGCAATTCGCCGACCTGCTTTTCGAGGATGGAAACCGCGATGCCGGTGGCGATTTTGATCGCCGCTAGCACCTGACGCTCGGGCAACGGTTCCAGCCGCGCCGTGACCAGCTGACCAAGCAAAGCACCCAGCACCGCGATATCGGGCGGCCTGGTCAGGCTGCGCGCGGCGGTTTCGAATTCGGCAACGGTGACGGGCGCTGCGGAAGCAGGAAACGGTGCCGGCTGCGACATGTTATGCTCATAATCGGCCGCCGTTGCGCCGTGACGCAGATCGTCGTTGAAATCGTCGCCGTGAAGCGGGTGGACGATACGGTTCGGGATGCCGGCGATGTTCAGCCGCTCCGCCAGGGCTGCGGCGGCCTGGATGCCTGCGTCACCGGCGTCGGTGAAAACGGAGGTCTGCTTAATGTTGGCTGGCCATTCCCAACGCCGCAGCCCGTCGGCGGACAATGCAGCCCAGGTCGGAACACCGAAGATCGCCTGCGCCGACAACGCGGTCTCGATGCCCTCGGCGATACCGAGGTGACCGTCCTCCGGCATGGGCGAGAGCCGCACCGACCCGCCGGCGATCGGGCCGAGCATCTTCTTGCCGACCGGAGCCTTCCCCGAACCGCCGTCGAGCAGGAACGTGCGATGGATGCCGCCGGTTGGCTCGCCCGCGCCATCGCGCACGCGCGCCACCATGCCGGGCCAGCCGCGGCGCGTGTTGAAGTCGGCCAGATCCGGATTGAACAGAAGGTCGTGCGAAGCGGGATCGTGGAGACCGCGGGCTTGCAGGTAGAGCGCGGCCACAGTGCCGGCGAGCGGCACGCAGCCAGCCAGGATGCGGGCGATCTCGTGACTGTGATCAGGCGCGGCCGCCGCGGATCGCGCTGGCGCCGGCCGCTCCAGCCGGGCATGGCGCGCGGCTTCCTCGAACAGCGCCGGGGGCGTGAGCCCCGTGCCGTAGTGAATCAGATCGATCGGACCTGCGCTCTCGCCGGTTGCATGATCATATCCCCAGCCAGCACGCGGGCCACGCAGGTGAATGACGCAGGAGCCCGCGTTGCGCGGTGCGCGTCCCGATAGATCGGCGCAGTGCAACGTTCTATGGTCGGGCGACAGCCGCGCCTGCGGAAATAATTGCGGCAGCCATTCGGCTGCCGTGGCACAGAGCCGCTCGCGGATGTCGTTGAGATCATGCCGGACCGGCGGCTGCCAGACCTCGTTGAGATCGATGCAGGAGCTTTCCTCCATAACGTCGCCGATCAGTTTTCATGGGCTTGCGCACAAAAATATCGAAGATCGATCGGAGCTCCATTCAAATCGATTGTGAGAGAGCGCATTTCATTGGCCTTCCAGCAGCGATCCTGCCAGGCGCAAGGCGGGTGCCACTCGCCGGCGCTTCGCCCGCCGCGGCAGATAGCGGAGGCCCTGTCGGCGGCCGCGCGCGGCAGTAGCTCTTCGGCCGTGCTCGCGCGAACAACCTGCACGGCGCGGTCGCTCGCACGTTGCGCAAGCGCGGCGTCGAAGGTCACGAGCTCGCAGTGGAGCTCCAGCGTGTCGCGATTGAGCGCCGTGAACAGCGCAGGATGAGGCAGGTCGAGATAGGCCTGATAGAGCGCGATCTGCGCCGCATAGACCGGCCTTGCCAGAACGACGCCGCGCTTGATCACCTCCTTCCACGAGGCTGCGCCGAGCGCCTTGTTCTCCCACAGTGCCGGGAATTCCATGGCGACTGGACCGCTGACCAGGCAGCCGTCGATGTGACCACGAAAGCGCCCGTTCAGGGCCGAGAAACCAAACTGCTGACCATCGGAGCGGGCGGTGCGCAGGTCAAACTTCGCAGCGCGCAGCCACGCGGCGACAATGTCCTCGGCGCGATGCCCGGCCTCAAAGATGCGTAGCGTATTCGGCTCGAAGTCGCGGCCTTCGTCCTTGGGGACGCCAAGATAGTCATACTGAATCTGCCGCGAGCACTCGCGTCCAACTCCGGACGTGCCGACATAGCGTCGCGGTGGCTCAGCGTGGTTGCGCTCCACAAGCGCGGCGTCGATCACAGCATTGACGGCAATGGCGATGCCCGGCGGTCGGTCCGGTCGTGCGTACTGGAAGCCTGATCCGTGGTTGAGATCGATCATCAACGCACCTAAAACGGTACATCGTCATTGAGCGTCTGACGCTGCATGGCGTCCTGGAAGCCGTCGATGCAAGCCTCGATGATGCGATCGATCTCCGCCGCGCTGCAATCATGAAAGGAGGCCATCAACCCGAGCTCAGTCAACACCTCCGCCAGGAATTGGCGTGCCTCCTTAATCGCGCGCTTTTCCATGTCGGTCTTGTCGATCATGCCTTTGTTTCTCCGGGCGATAGCGCCGCCGGTGTCGAGACAACGCATTGAGCAGAATGCAAAGGTCGGGTAGCGGTCGGGGCGAAGCTGATGCGTATAGTGGAAGCCTCGCGCTTCCCGGCCGCAGATCGCGCAAGTCCTCACCCCAGGAGCAGCATCGAGAGCTTCCGCGACCCGGGCTCTTCCGGATGTCGCGCGATCCGCTGCGATGCCTTCACGATGAAGATGCTGATCGCGTTCTGCGCCATTGCCTCGAGGTCGGGCAGAGTCAAGCAGCGGATGGGCTGATGCAGGCCTCCTCTTCCTTCGAACCATTCGCCGATCGCCTTCGCGGCCTCACGGGTGACATGCGCCTGCCACTCATCGTCGGTCACGATGAGACGTCCCTAGCCGTTGAGCCAGGCCGGCCCGGGCGCGGCAGCACCCGGCGGTTTGGGAGTGCCCTGATTGGGCGTCCCCTGGTTGGCCCACGGCACATCGCCGGAAGCCGGGGTTGGCGCAGGTGGGGCTCCCCAGGCCGGCGCCGGCGCCGCAGGCGTCTCCGCGGCCTTGCGCGGCTTGGCGTTGACGGGATCGGGCTGCATGGTTTCGCCGCGCATGACTGCCGCATATTGCGGCTCGCCCGGCAGCACGATATTGGCAAGCTTGTTCTGGTCCCGGTATTGCGGGGTCGACGCTGGCTCGATCATGATGCGCGCCGCAAACGCGATGCCATCGAGCTGCTTCAAGCCCTGGATGACACGCTTGCCTTTTGCGGCGGCACTCTCGTCCTTCGGGTCGAGCCCAAGCGCGCTATCGATCATGGCGCGGAATGCGCTCTTTGAAATGTTCCAGCCCTTCGACTGTCCCTTCTCATCGAGCTTGCCGCCCGCCACCGTAAAATTCTGCCAGAATTTACGCCGCGCATAGGGACCGGACACGATGGTGAACTCGCAATCAAGCATCCTGGCGTCGCTCGTCTGCGACGCCTTGAGCAATCCGGCGTCAGCCGGCGTCGAGCCGTTCACCCCACCCGGACGGATGGTCATCTTCACCTTGGCGAAGGTGCCGTCTGGAATAAGCTCGCCGAGCGGCGCCATCTGTGGCTGGGCATCGTTGAGATCGTACATCGAAGTCTCCTTTGATCGTTTGATCGAGTCTCGGATCAGGCGGCGCGCACCTGCGGCGTATTGATCTTGGTGATCAGTGCGCCGAGATCCGGCGGCTCGGTCAGGTCGAGCCGGCCGCTGCGATCTTTCGCAGGCAGCGCGTATGGATTGCCGGCGCGACACACGAGGCGCCGTTCGCTCGCCTTCTCATCGAGCACGTAACTGCCTTCGGCATCGCGCGAGAATAGATGCAGCGAGATCACCTGGTCGACGATGCCGGGTAGTTCGCGCCCGGCTTTCGAGCCTTCCATCTGCGGCTGCCAGATCGTGACATTAAATTCGTCGGTGACCTTTTCGAGCACGCCGACGAAGATCACTGTCTTGCCGGGTGCGTGTTGCAGATGCTTGAGCGCTTGAATGACCTCGCGACCAAGCAGCCCATAGGCGCCGCGCACGTCCGGTTTGCCGGTGCGCTCCGAGAATGCCTCCGGCTGCTGCTTGGCGTAGACCATTGCCTGCCGGGTGAGATCGGTGATGCTGTCGACGAAGATAATCGACTTCGAAGCCAGGAACTCCTCGACCCCGCTGCCGGCGTAGACCGAGCGCGCGTGCTGATGATGCTGTGCGCTGTACCAAGCGTTCGGGTCGGCTGCCGGATCGGGCCCGCCGATCAGCATCGCGAGATCGCGGAAATCAACAAAGCTGCGGATCGGAATGCTGGCACCTGGCCAATCCTGGACAGATTTCATGCCGGCTTCGAGGTCGAGGCAGACCGTGTGGTCGGCAGGCAATGTCCTGAGCAGCGAAGTCTTGCCGACGCCGCTTGGCCCAAAGATCGCCAGCGAGGTTTTGTTACTGGCCGCCGACAGGCGCTGATCGGCGGTGACGATGCTGACCGGCATCAGCTCCTCCCCGGTATATCTTGATGTGCGATGGAAACGGCGGGGCGTTGACCGGGCGCCGAAGGATTGCCTGCCCGCTCTTGCGAAACGGGCCGCCCCGCCGCTGTTCGTATCCCTGGTCGTGCACGCATCAGGCTGCCTCGGCTTCGTTCGCAGTCTCGATCCGATAGGTCGGCCGACCGGTCTCGACGATGCGCGCGGGAATAAACAGCTCGCGAACCGGGCGTGGCCAATTCGCAAAAGCTGCTTCCGAGACCTCGAGCTTCACTTTCAGGTAATCGGACGGGTTGTCGCCCCAGCCGGAGCGAATGATTTCAGCCGCGTGTCGGAGCTTGTCCTGATCCCATTTGACGCGCTTGGGCAGATCGGCAATGACGATGAAGCCGTTATCCTGAAAGCGAATGACGCCAGTGTCCTTGCCTTCCTCGGCACGGCGCTGCCTGGCGCGTGCGCCGTATTTGAGGTCGAGGGCACTGCGCACTTTATCCTCAATGCCGGTGAGGGCGGCTTTCTGTTCGGCAAGGTCGTCGAGGATACAGGCAAGTTCGGGGGTCGTGAGCGAAGCGATCCGTTGCGGATCGAGATCGCGGACGTGCTCGGCCATGATGGCAAGATCGGACATCGTGTTTCCTCTCAGGCTGCCAGTGCGATCGGGATCGGATATGCTGCGGATTCGATAATGCGATCCGCGGCAAGCCGTGGATGCAGCGCTGAGCGGCTCTGCGCCGATCGACCCGGCCGGGCTTTCACTGCGAGATAGAGATAATCCTCCGTACCGAGCCGCTTCTGCACCGGGATGACCAGTCCCTGACCGGCAGCAACCATCACACGGGTGGCAACGGCATGCAGATTTGCCCGCGTCGGTCGATCGAGCACGCTGGCACTCGGCATGCGATCGAAGCCAAGATGGCCGCGGTAATAAACCGCCCGATCTCCAGGTTCGGCATCGATCAGCCAATCGACGAACGTATTTTCGTCGAAAGGCACCGCAAACCGATCGATCGGCAACAGCGGCGTTGTGGGTGCAACCAATCGAGGGCGCATGGCAAGCCTCTCCGCTTCGGCTGACGCGAATGCGTAGCCGTCATGACTGTTTGGCCGTATGGAACTTTGCTTCCTTAAAGCCGGGCGGCTTGCTGAGCGCCGCTTAAGCTTTCGTCCCTTCAGTAGCGGAAGACGCCCTCGTTTTTCCCAGGAGGTCCAGCTCCCCTCATTCCTCGTCGATTAACCGACGTTGGACGATACCAAGACAAATCAGCCGATAGCGGATCTCACGTAGCCGTCGATAAAACTCGCTGGTGGAGAGGCCAGAGCGGCGTTGGGCTTGCGCGAGATCGCCATCCTCGAGGAGCGACAGCCGGGCGACCAAGGCGAGCTGATCGGGCAGCTCGGCAACAAAATCGGCGAGTACAAGCGGGAGCTGCAGCTCGCGTTCGACATTGGGGCTGATCCGTTGCCGCGCCTCCATAACCTCTCCCAGCGTGATAGTTTTCTCATTGCCCGCTGGACGATCGAGCGAGTTGCCGTGAATCCGGCGCTCAGCCCCAATCTGATCGGCTACTCCCTGTGCGGCCTGACGCGCCACGCGGTCGGCAAACGAAGACCATGCACCGCGCGCGGCATCAAAGAAGCGACGCCGCTCCAGCAACACCAGCAGGATCTCCTGCTCGACGTCCTCGCGATCGACCTTCGACAGGCGCATGGTGCGCGCAACCTTGCGAGCATGATAGGCAGCCGACGCCATCATGATGCGCAACGTCCTGGCATCGATGGCGTTTGTCTGCTCCACTTGTCTGGTGGTGATGACCTCTGATCTTGTTTGCACCATCATGGCTGCGTCCCCAGGATTCGTTTGAACAAAATCCTGCCGACCCCGGACTTGACTGCATCCAGGTTCCTCGGCGACAAACGTTGCGGCAGAGAAATGCGTTACGCTGGGCGTTTCGCCTTGAACTCGCGATAGACCGAAACGGCAAACTCAAGATCGCGCTGCATGTCGGGCGGCAGCCGCTGCGCCGCAATGAAGGCGCGGTCGGTCGAGAGCCCCAGTCGGTCGCAGGCTGCGATGATCAGTGAATCTTTCGGCGCGAGTTCAAGTCCACGTTCGATCCGTGACCAATAGGCCTGCGAGATGCCGATCGATTGCGCAAAGTCCTTAAGCGAGATACCAGCACTCTCGCGTGCGACTCTGACCCATGGTCCGAATGCCATGATCGTGCTCTCCTCAAATCTTAATGAAGGCTCCAGTCGCGGCCGGTACGCAGCAGGTCGTAGCGATCAAGGCGAACCTGCAAGAAGCGTGTCGATACGCCGTAGCGTTCGGCGAGCTCAAAGATCGCCTCCTCGACGGCATCGTGATCAAGACGTGAGCCATCGTAAGCCAGCGCGCCCGGAATAACAGTGGACGGACAATCTGATGCCGGAAGATGCTGCCGCTTTGCTTGGCGTTGCAGGTCGACCCGCACCAGCATCGGCGGCACCAACAATGCACCCATGAATTCATTGGCGCGAACTTCCCGCCGATCCTGGCTCTGATCGGGTGGCGGCACGCCGGAATAAGCCGGCGCCGTCGGTGGCACGCGAATCCAGCCCGGCGCATCGAACACGACGTGGCCAAGCTCATGCGCGATCGTAGAGCGCAGCAGCGTCTCCATGCCGCTCAGCGTCGGGCCGTTCACCGAAACCAACACGCAGTCGGGCGAAGCCTTATCGTATTCGGTAACACCCATCACCGGCTTGCCGGCGGCGTTAAGAACCTCGTGTTCAAAGTCCCAGTCGACTTCGAACGCAACCTCGTTGATTTCCAGCGCAAGAATCCTCGGCACCACGCTTTCCAGCTCGAGCTTCCGTTCAAGACCCCCGATGGCGAGCTGTCCGCGGATCGCCCGGGCTACCGACCAGATCTCGGCAGCGGTGAGTCGGGCCGGCGCGGCGGTGGTCTGGCAGTGGCGGTAGGCGGCTCGGATGGCCATGGCGCGCGTCCTCTGCTTATTGTTCTCTATTTGTTCTCACAATCAGATTGTAAAGTCGAGTCGAAATTGCGCCATCACGCAATCCCTTTTGTCGCACCCTGACTCATGGAAAAATCCGGCATTGCAGCGCTGCTGCGGGAATATGAACCTCCCGCAGCTCAATTGAATGGAGCTAGCTGAACGTCTGGAGGGGGCTGCAAAAGCCCCCGTGGCTGGTCTCACGCAGCTAAGCTCAGGAAAATTCAGCTATTTTACTGTAGCAGAAAAATTTTCATCTTGATGCAGACCGTCAGCACGGCCAGACCAACGGTATTCGACCAGCTGCAACGGGCTCAATAACGACGAAACCGATCCTTGGGGCACAGTCTGGTCTTAGCGGTACCCGATACCCATCACATAGTCGCGCAACAGGTATTCTTCGTGTTCGGTCTCGCCCAGGAGAATCTGTAAAACATCATGGGCGCTCAGAGTGCCCAGCGGACGACGCTCGTGGTCGATGATGGGAATGTACATATAGCCTTGTCTCTTCATCTGCCCCCATGTTGCTTCGAGCGTATCGGTCCGGTCCGGCCAATGCAGCTTATAGTCGATAGCCCGAGCGATGCTATGATGCCGCCTAGGTGATCTCCTTCGACGTGAACTGGCGGTGACCACGCCAACCTTGAGATCGCTCAGGAAAAGACATCTTTGCTGGAGACCAAGATAGGATCGGGGGCAAATGCGGATCGCGGGCTTCATTCTCCTGATAATGATTACTGCATGCTGGACGGCTCCGGCCGCCGCCGGACAAAGCCGCCTCACCTCCATCGCCAATGCGGATTGCATCTTTGCGCCGATCGGTGATGAGGCTGGCGAGGATGAGGATCAGCTCAAGACCTGTCCTGGTCTCGGCGGCGCGCAAGTTCTTGTCAACGCCCTGGGCATCCGGCTTCGTATTGGCATTCGCTGGCCCAAGGGACCTTCCCCGCAAAAGGCGATATGGGTCACCGAGGCTTGGTCCGCCGGCACCGCCGTGGATTGGCGTGGTGTAAGCGACAATAAGGGCTTCAAACCTTACGCTGCGATCATCCGCATGAAATTCCAGAAGGAGGATACGCCTGCTGCTGGCGACCAGGTTCTGGCCGTGATCCGCGTTGGACGTGGCATCGCCTGCGTCATGGGCGCCGTCGATGTCGGGGCGAACAGGAATGCCAACAGATTGGCGCACGCTCTTGCCGACGCGCGGCCGTCCTTCAACTGCGGCACGGACAAGCCGACGGTCGGCGGTGTCACGACCGCGGCGGCCAGCAGGATCGCTAAGGGCCTTGCGGAGCAGTAAGCGCCGGAAGGATGCCTGTATCGCGGGCCATGCAAGGCATCTGATCCTGCGATCAAGCTCGGATTCGCGCTATGTCACACGAGCAATTTTTTGAGATACGCCGATGAAATTATCCGGACGAGCGCTTTTGATCTCATTAGCCCTGTTTGTCTTGACGACGCCGGCCACTGCATCCGATTGGAAACCATACGGCAATGCCCGCTTCCAATATTGGATCGACATCCCGCCGGGTTTCACGGGAGTAAAAGAGTCGGAGAATAGCGACGGCGGCAGATCCTCATCCCCCGATGGCCGCGCGGAATTACGCGTCTGGGGCAGCTATCTGACCGAGGGAAGCTTCGCTGCCGAAGTCAATTGGCGCGTTGATCAGGACCACAGCAATGGCTGGATCATCGCTTATCGCAAACAGAAGGCGAACTGGGCTGTATGGTCGGGGACCAAAGACGATCGCATCTTCTATGAGCGCGCCATTCCTGTCTGCGACGATGCAACGGCGTATTTTCGTCTCGAATACGATAAAGAGCAGAAAAAGACATTCGACCCGATTATTTCGAGGCTGGTCAAGTCACAGCGAGCCAGCCGATGTTGAGATCGTTCCATGCCGACCGTGTCTGCGGCCTTCACGCGCCGGCAGGACCCGCCAATCGCAACCGGCGCAACAAGCAGCTTTCTCAACTGCCAGTCCACCCGAGCCATTTGATGGAGACCGATTAGCGCAGCGCGGCGGCACAGATCAGGGAGCGGAGATGGCACGCAAGTTAAAGCAAAGATACGTCCCCGATTATCGATTGGCATGGCTCCTCGGAGTATTGGGAACCGCCGTGTTTGCGCTCGGCGCCTGGGCCGCAACAAAAGGATGGCAGACACGCCAGTGGCCGCGCGCCGAAGCCGAGATCATCGATGCGAGCCTCGCGCGCAATGAGCGCAAAGCGAAAGACGGAACACTCGAGCATCGTTATTCATTCGCCGTGAATTATCGCTATGCGGTGGACGGCCAGACGTTCATCGGGCACGGCACCGAGCCCTACGATCTCGGCATGCAGAACTCGGCGGGTGCCCGGACGATGTCCGAGGATTATCCGGTCGGAGCCAAGGTGCAGGTGCGGTACCGCCCGGAGAATCCCGCTGAAGCTTATCTGATGCCGGGGCCGAGCTCGTTTTCCCTGATATTGCTGGGGCTGGGAGGGATTTTCTGGCTGGTCGCTCTGCTCGCACGCCGCATGATCCGGCTTGGACCAGGAGAGGACGAGGACCCCGAAAGCAAACTCGAACCGTCGTCGGTCAGGTCGCCGACGCTCGACCTCACAATCGCGAGCTATTATGAAAAGTCCGACAACGGCACACCATCACGCCCGCCATCATCAAGGTCATAGCTGAAATGACATGCCGGATGCGGCATGAATGAGGACCGACAGGATCATGACCGACAGACCGCTTCCGATTACGATTGCTGCCGTTGTTGCCGTGACCTTCGGTATCCTGACCGTTTTTTCGGGCGGGCGTGCATTGTTCGGCGGGGTGGACATGGGCGCTGTCGTGCCCTTCGTCCTGACGTTCAATTTCATCGCCGGTTTTGCCTATGTGCTGGCGGGCATCGGACTGTGGCGCATGGCAAGGTGGGCGCCGGTGCTGTCCGTCGCGATCGCGGTGGCGACCGCCGCGGTGTTTGCTGCCTTCCTGTGGCACGTCTGGCATGGCGGCACCTATGAAGCTCGCACCATGGGCGCGATGCCGCTGCGCCTCATCGTCTGGATCGTCATCGCAGCGGTCGCGATCAAGCGTGGATAGCGCCGATGATCGGCGATGGCAGAAAGGCGGTTCTGCGATCGACCGGATTCGATCAGGCTCTACCGAAAATCTAGCCGCCAGTCATTTCGCTGTGCTTCTGCTTCGATGTCGACGCTGCGCTCACCAAATCCTAAATCGCTCAGGCCGCCGACCGAATCTCGGTGATGGTGAGCCGTGCCGATATGCGGTCGGCAGCTCGGCACGATTGCTTTTGGCTCCCTTCAGCCTCTTGGGAAAATGCCAGCCTTGCGCCCCTACCAAGAGAGCATGAACCCTCTGCATCCCAATTTGATGGAACCAGCCGAACGGCTGCACGAGATCGCAAAGATCCTCGCCCTCGGTTACATGCGACTAAAATTGGGGAAGTCCAGTAATTTATCTGCCGCGAGCGGAGAGAGTTTGCTCGACTGTACCGCCCACCGGAGCAGTCATGTCGACGGTCTCAAGTCGGACGAAGGCTCTTCAAGATGACGGACACGGTTCTCGCCCAGCTCGCAGCTCTGAAAACCGCGCCGATCGGCGTGCTCAAGCGGAAATGGCGCGATCTCTTCGAGACTGAGCCACCGCCTTACAACCGGCGCTATCTCGAAAGCCGACTGGCCTACCGCATCCAGGAACTGGCCTACGGCGGGTTGAAGTCCGACACGGTGCAGCGTCTCGAAGCCCTTGCCGAAGATCTCGATGGCGCGGATCCGGCACGGCGTCGGCAGCCGGTCAGGGACCGGCCGATCACCGGCACAACGCTTATTCGTCAATGGCAGGACATCGAGCACTGCGTGACGGTGCGGGACGACGGCTACGAGTACCAGGGCCGGCCGTATAAGTCGCTCTCCGCGATCGCGCGCGCCATCACCGGCACGCAGTGGAATGGCCTCATCTTCTTCGGTCTCAAAAACCAGCGGGCGGTACGATGAGCAAGCCGATCGCGATCGTGCGCAAATCGCGGTGTGCCATCTACACCCGGAAATCGACCGAGGAAGGTCTCGACATGGAATTCAACAGCCTCGATGCGCAGCACGAGGCCTGTGAGGCCTATGTCGCGAGCCAGAAGGCCGAGGGCTGGGTGCTGGTGCCCGACCGCTATGACGATGGCGGTTTCTCGGGCGGCACCTTGGACCGGCCCGCCCTGCAACGCTTGCTCAGGGATATCGAGGCGGGACGCGTCGATATCGTGGTGGTCTACAAGATCGACCGGCTGTCGCGCTCGCTGATGGACTTTGCCAAGCTCGTCGAGGTGTTCGACCGCAACAACGTCACCTTCGTCAGCGTGACCCAGTCGTTCAACACCACCACCTCGATGGGCCGGTTGACGCTGAACATCCTGCTGTCCTTCGCGCAGTTTGAGCGTGAGGTGATCGGTGAGCGCATCCGCGACAAGTTTGCAGCGTCCCGCAAGAAGGGTATGTGGATGGGAGGCTATCCACCGCTGGGCTACGACGTGAAGGATCGCAAGCTTGTGGTCAACGAAATGGAAGCCGCGACTGTGCGCATGATCTTCGAGCGATATGTGCTGGTGGGCTCGGCTACGATCCTTGCCCGGTCTCTGGCTGCCGAAGGCATCCTGACCAAGCGTAGCCGTCCCGTCGATCGTGGCTATCTCTACATTCTGCTGAACAACAGGACCTACATCGGCGAGGTTACGCACAAGGGCAACAGCTATCCCGGCGAGCATCGGGCGATCATCGAATCCCCATTGTGGAACAAGGTGCATGCCATTCTGAAGGAAAGCCCGCGCCAGCGGGCCGCCAATACACGCAGGCAGACTCCTGCTCCCCTCAAGGGGCTTCTGTTCGGACCGGACGGCCGCGCCTTGACTCCAGCCCATACGCGCAAAGGCAGCAAGCTCTATCGCTATTACGTCGCCACCGGCGTAATCAAACGCGGCCCCGAGGCCTGCGTGGTTCGCCGGGTCCCTGCGGCCGAGGTCGAAGCCGCCGTCATCGATCAGGTGAGAGCGTGTCTGCGCACCCCCGACATCATCGTCCAGACCTGGAAACAGGCACGACACCATGATGCCAGTATCACCGAGGCCGAGGTCCGTGATGCGCTTGTCGAGTTCGACGCGCTTTGGAATGAGTTGTTTCCCGCCGAGCAGACCCGCATCGTACAGCTACTGGTCGAGCGGGTCGACGTCAGTCCCGATGGCCTGACCATTCGGCTACGTGCCGATGGCCTCGCATCGCTTGCCAAGGACCTGCAGCGCAAGGCGGCGGCCTGATGACAGAGACGATCACGATTCACGTTCCGATGGCATTCCGCCAGCGTGGCGGTCGTAAGCTGATCGTCGCGCCGGACGGCCGCACTCTGCAAGCCGTATCGCGGCGTCCAAATATCGACAACGTGCTTCTCAAGGCGCTGGTCCGTGCCTTCCGTTGGCAGAAGCTGCTCGACAAAGGAACCTTCGGCACGATCAAGGAGATCGCCGCACGGGAAAAGATCGACGCTTCCTATGTCGGCGACGTGCTGCGCCTGACCCTCCTTGCCCCGGACATCGTCGAGATGATCCTCGACGGTCATCAGCCTCCGGCCCTGCAGTTCGAATCCTTACGCAAATCCCTGCCGCTCGCATGGCAGGAGCAGCGCAGAACCATTTGCGGCGGGGAATGAGCAGCAATCCGCGGTCGAATCCGGATTCACGGGGCGGATTTGAAACAGCCTTTAGGTTAGTTCTAGCAAAATCAATAGGTTATAACCTAAAGGCTGAGCGGCCGCAGTCCGCAGGTTGAGAGAAAAACGGCCAACAGAGAATGAGAAAGCTCCTTGTGACCCTGCCCGCCGTCTTCAGGTCCATGCCAAAAATCGCGCAGTTCTGGCCCTTTTTAGGGGGCCAGAACTGGCAGAGAATATTGTGCCGGATAAGGTTGGTTGCGGGGACAGGATTTGAACCTGTGACCTTCAGGTTATGAGCCTGACGAGCTACCGGGCTGCTCCACCCCGCGCCAAACCAGTTATCGGAGACATGAAGGCCACGCATCGACGTGCATCACGCCGATCGTCCTGCCCGCAAACTCCGGAGAAAGGGGACCGGGCCGAGAGGCCCGCGACACCCGCTATGTATCAACCGTCGTCCAATTTGGAAAGGGTCGGAACTGGTTTTTTTGAGCCATGAACGGCTTTAATCAGCGTTTTTTGGGC